>PMKK01000342.1 GCA_003157715.1 Actinomycetota bacterium | reverse complement strand
CGAAAAGCAGATCGTCGTGCTGAAAAGCTCCGAAGAGGATTTCCGCTTCAAGTTCCGTTCGCTGCTCGACGGCTACACCAACCAGCTTGCCGAGGTAGAGGCGGCCGCCAAGAAGACCGGCCGCTTCGCGACCCCCACCGACGAGATCAAGCAGGCCATGGCCCACGACGCCGCGAACCGGCCCGGGGCGCCTGCGCACACGCCCGTGCAGCCGATGGCGACGCGGCCCNNCGCTCCCAAGGTCGCTCCGTCCGCACCGCAGACGGCTCAGGCTCCCTCGGCTCCGGTCCCGGCGCCGAGTGTTGAGAAGCCGGCGACCCCGGTCCCCGAGAAGCCCGCAAGCGACCCGCGGTCGCCGTTTCTCGGCGAGCCCGACGATTTGCTGGCCGACGTCGAGAGCGAGGTCGACGACAACGCCTTCAAGTGGTGACGTCGACCCGCTGCGCGGCTCGGCCGGCGACCTGCGGCTCGCTGTCTGGGTGACGCCCGGCGGACGCCGCTCCGAGCTCAGGGGAGTCGCCGACGGGCGCCTGCGCGTGCGGGTCGCCGCGGCGCCTGTCGAGGGGCGCGCCAATCGTGAGCTGTGCCGCTTTCTGGCTCGCACGCTGGGTGTGCCGCGCGGCAGTGTCGCCGTGACGTCGGGCGAGAGCGGTCGCCGCAAGACCGTGCGGGTAAGCGGCGTCGCGCCCGAGGCCGCACGCCGGGCCCTGGGCCTGTCGGCGAGCGGTGGCTGATCGTGGGCGACCGAGGCACAGCCAGGCAGCGAGCGCAGGCCACGACGATGAGACAGAAGGCCAAGCCAAAGGGGGCAGCCTTCGCCGTGAGCCGCTTGTGACCAGCGTACGCGTGAAGGCGACGGCGATCGCCGTCGCGATCGCCGTCGCCGACCAGCTCGCCGGCTGGTTCGTGGCCCGCCAGTCGCCTCACCTTCCCTGGACCTTCGGCGCCAGCCTCGCCATACGCCTCGAGCACAACACCGGCATCTCGTTCAGCCGCTTCGCGGGCGGCGGCGGCCTGCTGGCCGCCGTGATCGCCTGCGTCTGCGTGGGCCTCGCGATCGCCGTCTGGCGGGCCCACCTGCGCTTCGCGGTCCCCCTTGCGATCGTGCTTGGGGGCGCGGCCGGCAACCTGGTCGACCGTCTGCGGTTCGGCTACGTCGTCGACTACGTCGGCATCGGTCCCTGGCCGACCTTCAACCTCGGCGACGTCGCCATCTTTGTGGGCGCCGCGCTGATCGTCGTGCGCGTGCTGTGGCCGGCGCCGCGCGGCCGCCTCGACGGCGAGACCTGAGGCGCGCATGGCGGACTTCGCGGCGAGCGAGACCGAGGCCGGCCTACGGCTCGATGTCGTTCTGGCAGGCCGGCTCGGCCAGAGCCGGGCCGCCGTGCAGCGCCTGATCGAGTCTTCGGCGGTCACCATCGACGGCCGCGTAGCCGGCAAGGGGCACCTTCTGCGCGGGGGGGAGACGGTCGCCTACGTGCTGCCGCCGCCTCGCCCCACGGTGCTGCGCGCCGAGGACGTCCCCTACACGCTGNNGCACGGCACGCTGGTCCAGGGCCTCCTGTCGCGCGGCATCGCCGGCGGCCACGAGTCGCGACCCGGCATCGTGCATCGACTCGACCGTGACACCTCGGGGCTGCTGATCGTGGCACGCACTCCCGACGCGCACCGCCGCCTGGTGAGCCAGATGGCCCGCCGCGAGATCGCGCGGCGCTACGTGGCGCTGCTGGCCGGTGCGCTGCCCCAGGATGAGGGCACGATCGACGCGCCGCTCGGCCGGCACGTGCGTGACCGCAAGCGCATGTCGATCCACACCACCCGACCACACCGCGCGGTCACCCATTTCGTCGTGCGCGAGCGGNNTCGACGTGCGCCTCGAGACCGGCCGCACCCATCAGATCCGGGTGCATTTCGCCGCCCTGGGCTACCCGGTCGCCGGCGACACCACCTATGGCGACAGGGCACACCGTCCGGCCGGCCTTGCGCGCCAGTTCCTGCACGCCNNGCACGCCGCCCATCTCGAGTTCGCTCACCCGCTGAGCGGCGCGCCGCTGTCCTTCGACGCGCCTTTGCCGGCCGATCTCGCCGTCTTTCTGAACATGCTCAGAGGCAGTACCTAGCGGCGTGTGGACGCTGCTTCTGACCGCGGTGGAGGCGCGCTCCTTGACCGCGCAGGGCGGGCGGGCTACAGTCGCTAAAACCTTTAATCCAGGTCCCGAGAGACCGGAAAGGGGTATCCGTGATGCACGCTCACAACAGCAGCGCCGCCCACCGCCGGGCGGTGTTTTTTTATGTCTGACGCCGGCGACAGGGTCGTCATGACGGGCGAGCAGGTGTCTCGCACCGTCACCCGCATGGCCCATGAGATCCTCGAAAAGAACACCGGCGACGGTCGCCTCGCCATCGTCGGCATCCACACGCGGGGCGCCTTTCTGGCCCGCCGCCTGCACGCCATCCTGCGCGACATCGCAGGCCGCGAGGTGCCGCTCGGCGAGCTCGATATCTCGTTTTATCGCGACGACGTCGCCGCCCGCGGCGCCTACGGCGTCGTGCCCTCGACTCCCAACCCGATCGTCAAGAGCACCGACCTCGCCTTCGAAGTCGACGGCGCCACGGTGGTGCTGGTCGACGACGTCCTGTACACCGGACGCACCATCCGGGCGGCCATCGATGCCCTGTTCGACTACGGCCGGCCGGCTCGCGTGCAACTTGCCGTACTGGTCGACCGTGGCCATCGTGAGCTGCCGATCAGGCCCGACTAC
>PMKK01000017.1:1775-3427 GCA_003157715.1 Actinomycetota bacterium | reverse complement strand
CGCCTATCGTCTGCCCCACATGCCCGACACGGCCGTGGCGCCGCTGCTCTGCGCCGGCAGCATCGGCTATCGCTGCCTGCGACTCGCCGGCGTACTCGGCCAGTCGCTGCCCGGCGCCAGCCTTCCGGGCACCGGTTTGTCCGGCGCTAGCCCAGCCGGCGCCGATTTGCCGGGCGCCAGCCCGTCCGGCGCCACTCCGTCCGGCTCCGGCCCTCGACTCCTCGGTCTCTACGGATTCGGCGCCGCCGCCCACATCTGTCTGCAGATAGCGCGTCATCTGGGCTGGGAGGTCGCGGTCTACACACGCGGCGCCGAACACCGCCGGCTGGCACTGGAGCTCGGCGCCACATGGGCGGGTCCAGCCGGCGAATCGCCCCGCCCCGCGACCAAAGCGCCGCCGCTCGATGCCGCCATCATCTTCGCCCCGGCCGGCGATCTCGTCATCGACGCTCTCAAGGCCCTGCGCAAGGGCGGCATCGTCGCGCTGGGCGGCATCTACTCGTCGCCGATCCCGCCGATCGACTACCCGCTCATCTACCACGAGCGCGTCGTGCGCAGCGTCGCCAACAGCACCCGCGCCGACGCTCGCGAGCTGCTGGCGCTGGCGCCGCAGGTACCGGTGCGCACCGAGGTCCAGGTGTTCCCGCTCGAACAGGCCAACGAAGCGCTCCTGGCGCTCAAAGAAAGCCGCATCCGCGGCGCGGCGGTGCTGCAGGTCGGCTAGCGCGAGCCGGTTGACGTAAGAGATACTGACACGGTCGACCAAAGGGCCGGGAAAGCAGGCGGCCGATTCGGACAGGGGGACGTGCCTCATGCGTGACGAACAGGTCTGGCGCTACGCCCGCCATCTGATGCTGCCCGAGATGGATGAGGCCGCCCACGAGCGCCTGCAGAGCGGCCGCGTGCTGGTCGTCGGCGCCGGCGGCCTCGGCTCGGCGGCTCTTTATTACCTCGCCGCGGCCGGCGTCGGCCACCTGGGCATCGTTGACCACGACGTCGTCGAGCTGAGCAATCTGCAGCGCCAGATCCTGCACTCGACCGCCGACATCGACCGGCCCAAGACCGAGAGCGCCGCCCAGAAGCTGCGCGACCTGAACCCCGATGTCGAGGTCGTCTGTCACCAGGAGCGTCTCAGCGCACACAACGTCGCCGACCTGCTCGCCGGCTACGACATCGTCGTCGACGGCGTCGACAACTTCGCCAGCCGCTACCTGCTCAACGACGCCTGCGTGCTGCACCGCAAGACCCTGGTCGAGGGCGCCGTGCTGCGTTACACCGGCATGGTGACGACCATCAAGGGCGGCGAAAGCTCCTGCTACCGCTGTCTCTTCCCCGAGATCCCGCCCGAAGGCCTGGTACCTTGCGCCGCCGAGGCCGGCGTATTTGGCCCCATCGCCGGCGTGATCGGCGTCATGCAAGCCGCCGAGGTGCTCAAGGCGCTGGCCGGCTTCGGCCGTCTGCTCACGAACCGNNCTCACCATGGCCTGTGACGAGATCAAGGTATCGCGCCAGCCTGACTGCCCGATCTGCGGCGAGCACCCCACGATCACGGAGCTTCACGAAGCCGAGATCGCGACTGACCTCTGCCGCGAATGCCAGGGCGGCGTGCAGGGCCGCATGCCGCACTGGGACGCCGAGCTGCTGAAGCGGCA
>PMKK01000017.1:0-1736 GCA_003157715.1 Actinomycetota bacterium | reverse complement strand
AAGCAGGAGGCATCGATGGGCCAGTTGCACACCTTACTGACGCCAACAGACGAAGACCTCGTTTCGAGTCAGGCCGCCATTGTTTCCACTCAAGCCGCAAGCGTCGTGACCATGGAAGCCGTGCGTTGCAGCCTCTGCGGAACCCCGCTCAAGGGGAACAGGCTGCGGTTCCATATGGTCCCGCCGCGGTTTTCTGGCGTCACGGTGACAGTGTGCAGCACCTGCCGCAGGGCGGCGATCGGTGAGGGTTACCGGCCGGCCGACTGATCTGGCACTGCCGGCCGGGTGATACGGCTGTCGGCCGGGTGATCTGTTGTTGCCGGCCGTATAAGTTTCTTTGGACGGGAGCGCCGCGGCGCTCCCGTTTCGTTTTGCTAGAATGAACCGCCTAGCTAAGACCGGCTAGACTCCGCTAACGAACAGGTGAGCATGAGATTTCTCGACGCCTGCCAGCGCCGGCCCGTGGACGCCACCCCTGTGTGGATCATGCGCCAGGCGGGACGCTACCTGCCCGAGTACCGGGCCATCCGCGAAAAGCTCTCTTTCATGGAGATGTGCCACCGGCCAGAAGTCGCCGCCGAGGTGACGCTGCAGCCGTTGCGCCGTTTCGAGCTCGACGCGGCGATCGTCTTTGCCGACATCCTGCTGCCGCTCGCGGGCATGGGCATCGGCTTTCACTTCGCCGAAGACAGCGGCCCGGCGAAGGGCGGACCGGTCATCGACAAGCCGGTACGTACGGCCGCCGACCTGGCCGGCGTGGGCGTCATCGACCCGCAGCGCGACGTGCCCTACGTGCTCGAGACGGTGCGCCGCGTGCGCGCCGAGATCGACGGCAAGACACCGCTGATCGGTTTTGCGGGGGCGCCGTTCACGCTCGCCAGCTACGTAGTGGAGGGCGGCCACAGCAAGAACTATGCGCACATCAAGCGACTCATGTACGCCGAGCCAGAGACTTATGCGCGTCTGATGGACCTGCTCACCGACGTCGTCGTCAGCTACCTGGTAGCGCAGATCGAAGCCGGTGCCCAGGCGGTCCAGCTGTTCGACTCGTGGGTCGGCTGGCTGGCGCCATACGACTACGAACGCTTGGCGCTGCCGTACCTGCAGCGCGCCGTGTCCGAGGTGCGCAAGCGCACTGCGGCGGGCGGCGCGGAGGCGGCGGCGGGCGAAGCCGGCAACGCCGTGCCGATCATCTACTTCGCCAACGGCGCCAGCGGCATGCTGCCGCAGGTGCGGCAGGTCGGCGCCGACGTCTACGGCGTCGACTGGCGCGTCTACCTCGACAAGGCCTGGGACGAACTCGGCCACGACGTCGCCGTGCAGGGCAACCTCGACCCGGCGACGCTGCTGGGTCCGCCCGCCGCCATCGAGGAGCGGACGGCCGACGTGCTGCGCCGCGCCGGCGGGCGGCCGGGGCACATCTTCAACCTTGGTCACGGCATCCTGCCCGAGACCGACCCCGAAAATCTCAAGCACCTCGTCGACGCCGTGCACAGGCTGTCGGCCAGTTAAGGGGGCGGATATGACACAGGACACACCCGGAGGCCATGGCAGAAGCGAGATCGTCAGCGACAGCTTCGTCGATATCGCCCTGCTCGCCTTCGGCGGCCCCGCGAGCATCGACCTGGTGCCGCAGTTCTTGCAGCGCATGACGGGCAGGGAGCCGGCCGCGGACGTAGTGGCCAAGGTCAAACAGCGCTACATGGCCATCGGCGGCGGGTCGCCGCTGCCCGAGA
>PMKK01000333.1 GCA_003157715.1 Actinomycetota bacterium | reverse complement strand
CCCCCCCCCCCCGCCCCCGCCTTCGAGCTATCTTCCCGCGTCCCTGACCGTAGCCGCGATCAGGTCGCCGAGAGCTGCTGCCAGGAGCCCGGCACGACGCCCGTGGTGGTGGTCTTCAAGCTGTCACTCGTGCAGTTGTCGATCACCGACTGGTTGTAGCAGATGGTGGCGTTGGTCATGGTGAGGTCAGTCCCGGTATCGCTGCCCGACTTGTAAGGACAGCCCTCGAGGAGAGCACCGTTGACGGTGCCGGTCGTGATCTCGGCCTCGGCCTCGAACAGGATCAGGAGACCGGTGTAGGTGCCGGTGCTGTCCAGGTGAAGTTCGTTGACGTAGCCGCCGTCGTTGTCGCACAGCATGAAGTAGACCATCGGATTCGCCAGCGTGCCCATGTTGACCAGGCCGTTCGAGTGAGTCTGCTCGGTCGTGGAGAGCAGCGGGCACAGGACGGTGGAGGCGGTGCTGGAAGGCCCCGAGAAGTTGACGGCCACGTTGCTGGTGCCGGCGTTGCCGTCGATCCATGTGGGGCCGACGGTGAGGTTGACCGGGCCGGGCTTGTTGGTGGAGTCGTAGACGCTGTTGTCCTTCGCGCCCGTGTTCACGTCACCGTCGACCGAGAGGATCTGGGCGAACATCGGGTTGGTCGTGGGGATCGAGACGAGGCCCGTGGTGGCCGTCGTCACGTTAAGCGGGTAGGTGTTGCTGTTGAAGGACCCCTCGATCAGCAGCTTGCCGGCCACATAGACGGGGCCGAGATGGTCGGTGACGCTCGCGGCGGAGCTGCCGGTGATGGTCAGGTTGCCGCCCACGTAGAGGCCCGTGGTGTTGATCGTCGTGTTGCCGGTGATCGTGAGGTTGCCGGCCACCCAGAGCTTGTTGAAGGTGTACGTGCTGGCGTAACCGGTCGCGGCGCCGATCGTGAGGGTGCTGGCGCAGCTGGTCGGCACGACGTAGTCGACGCCCGTCCCCGCCGACCAGGTCTTGCTGGTCGTTGTCGTCCAGCTCTTATACGGGTCCGTGCTGGTACTGGTGACGGAGGTGCCGGCCGAATCGAACAGCGTCGCCTTGTTCGTGATGGCGACCTGAGCTTCGGTCGTCAGAGAGGCCTGGTGAGCCTGGTCGAAGTAGTCGCTGAGCAGCCCCACCCCGCCGGTCGTGTAGGTGAGCCCGCTCGTGCCCGAGACCGTACCGTTCACCTGCAGGCCCAGGGACTGGACGGTGTGTCCCGGGTAGGCGAGGTTACTGCTGCTCGTGCCGGTGAAGTTGCCCCCCACCATGACGGTCGTCACGTACGGCGCCCCCGAGTCGTCGGCGGTACCGTCGTTCTGCACGCCGTAGATGTTGCTCGTGCCCGTCAGCGTCATGTTCGTGTCGGTCCAGGCCGCGGCCTTGGGCAGGATCGACGTCTTCGTCGACGAGCTCACCAGTTCGCGCACGCGGGTGGTGCGCGAGCCGGGCGTGCCGGCCGTGGGGTAGGTGGTGTCTGTCTCGACCCACACCAGGCCGTCCCCGTTGGCGTCCCAGTGCGTCGCGGTGTTGACCGGCGACGCGTTGTCATAGAGAAGGTACGTCACTGTCGGCGCCCCCGAAAGGGTGCTGTAGGTCGTGTTCATCGCGGTCTGGGCGGCGGTGCCCGTCCAGCCGGTCGAGCTGGTCAGCCAGCTCGTGTTGTTCTCGGCGGCGGAGACGGCGCTGGTGAGGCCGGCCTCGGCGTAGTACAGCGAGGTCTTGCTCCACTTGCTCCTGGCCGTCGACTGCTGCTGGTTATCGAGCATCATGACCAGGCTCGCGGCCAGGATCGCCAGGGCAGCAATGATGCCGATGAGCATGATCAGCGCGAATCCGCTCTCCTTGGTGTGCTCCCGCATCGTTGCTCCTCCTCTTAGTTCGTCGCACTCGAGTTACGCGGGTGCACCGTCGAAACGAAATCGATGTAGGCCGGCTTGTCGTTCAGGTTGGCATCGACGACGATCGTGATGTTCACCGCGATGACCGAGGCCGCGTTGGTGGAGGTGATGCTGTCCACCATGGTGTACGTGCCGGCGCTGTAGGTGAGGTACGTGAAGATCTTCTTGTTCACGGCCGCCGCGGTGTTCACGACGTTGTTGGCCAGTACGATGGTCTTGTCTCCGCTGTCGAACACGCCGTTGTTGTTGGTGTCGCGCACCCACTTGAGCTTCTTCTGCGCCTGCGTGCCCGAGGTGTCGAGGTAGATCGCGGTGGGCAGCAGCGCGGCCCTGCCGGTGCCGGGCAAGGGGCTGGGCGAGGGGCTGGCGCTGTCGGCGAAGGCGCCGGCGTTGTTGTAGGAGGAGTAGAAGACGCAGTCGTAGTTGTCGCACAGGTAGGGAGTCGTCATGCTGGTGATGAACGGCGTCCTGCTCAAGGCGGTCAGGGGCTGTGCGTCGCGCAGCTCCGCCGAGACGCGGGTGAGCGCGTCGCGTCCCGTCGAGGTGGCGACGTTGTCCGCCGAGGCGAACACCGACGAGCGTGTCAGCGTGATCCAGATACCCACGAGCATCGTGGTGACGATCGCCAGGATGATCATCGAGACGAGGATCTCGATGAGCGAGAAGCCGGCCTCACCTGAGCGCCCGAGCCGCGGCGGAGCCTTCATCGCGAGCCGCATCACGAACCGCCGGGGTTGGTGTCGAACTTGAGCCAGCCGTCGTCCAGCAGGTGGAAGAGGGACGACGTCTCGGTCGAGGTCCCCGACGTGGTATGGCAGACCACCGAGTACATGTAGCCCATGCCGCCGGTAAGACCCGTCCAGGTGACCGTCGAGTTGGTGGGCGAGGCGGACGGCTTGAGGGTCGGCGAGATCGTCAAGGTGGCGGTGGGGCTGGGAGTCGGCGTGGCGCTGTTCATCGTGTAGCGGATGACGACGACACCCCCCGAGCTGACCTCGGCGGAGCTCTTGAACCCGACCGTGATCGAGAAGGGACCCGTCGGGTCACCCGTGCCCGAGGTCGACGTCGCCGTGATGGCCACGGGATTCATGATGTTGTTGGTGACCGTCGTCGAGTAGTTGTCGCTGGCCCTCGTGACCGTCACCTTGACCGTCTTGTACGGTGGCGCCGAAGTCGGCGTGGGAGTAGTGACCGTGACCGAGATGGTGTAAGGCTGGCCGGCGGGTGCCGGCGTGTAGGTCGTGTAGAACTCGCCGCCGAAAGCCGTGGGCGACGGCGAGGCCAGGTTGTCGTTGGTGATCTGGCTGAACGGCAGCATCTTCACGGCTTCCAGGCGCGCCTGGGCGAGGTTGCTGGCAAGGATGTTGCGGCGATCCTTCGAGGTCGTCTTCAGGACGCTGACGAACAACGGTGTCATGGCCAGGAAGATGATGCCGGCGATGACGACGGTGACCAGCAGCTCGACCAGGCTGAAGCCGCCGTTGCCGCGCCGCTTGTATGACAGAGCACTCATTGGCTTCTCCCCCCAGGCTTAGTGGGTGCGTGGCTCTCGAGCCGATCGGCTCGCCCAACTCTCCAGTCTCCAATTCGGCACGTCGCGACAAGCTCTTTAGTCTCGTACGAAGAAGAGCGTTGTCGTCGCGAGCCGTGCTGCGGTACCGAAACCACGTGCTGGACTCCTGCGGCTCCTCGCGCCCTCTGGGCGGCGAGTGGCTCGCGGTCATCGTTTCCCCTGCCGGGGCCTTCTGTCCTAGTGAATGCGCCGGGCCCCGATGCTGTGACAGGTTCGCCGGCCCGCGGAGCCCGCGGCGCTGCTATCGGCGTAGTCGTGGCGGGCAACACGCTGAAGGTTTGGCTCCCGCGCCGGCCCGGCTAGACTACGAAACGAGGCTCCCGCGGCGGCGCGGCGAGACCGCGCAACCACCCAGAGGGACCCCAGAGAGACCAGGGAGGCGAGCATGGCCGGGATGGTGCCCGAGGACGTCTTCGATCTGACCGGCGTGGCCGATCCGCGAGTGTCGCCCGACGGCGCCACCGTGGCCTTCGTGGTGAACCGTGTCGACCGCGAGGCCAACGAGTACCGCGGGCAGATCTGGCTGGCCGCCGCCGACGGCTCTTCGGCACCCCGAACGTTCACCTCGGGCGGTAGTCGCGACGCCGAGCCGCGCTGGTCTCCGGACGGCTCGCTGCTCGCCTTCACCTCGAACCGCGACGACGGCAAGACCATGCAGCTGTTCATCGTGCCGCTGAGCGGCGGCGAGGCCCGCAGGCTCACCGACCTCAACGAGAACGTCACCCAGGCGGCCTGGTCACCGGACGGCTCGACGCTCGCCTTCGTCGCCAGGGTACGCGACCCGGCCTACGACGAGACCGACGACCGGCGGCGCCGGCCGCGCCGCCTCAGCCGCCTGGACTTCAAGCTCGACCATGTGGGCTGGACGGCCGACCGCCCGCAGCACCTGTTCACTGTGAAAGTCGACGGCACGAGCCCGCCCGTGCAGATCACCGGCGGCGACTTCGAAGACAGCGGCCCGCAGTGGTCGCCCGACGGCGCGACGATCGCCTTCATCTCGGCGCGGCACCCCTACTGGGACACCGAGCACGTCACCGACGTCTACCTGATCGCTGCCGGCGGCGGCGAGCCGCGGCGCCTGACCCAGGGCGGAGGAGCCTTCGACGGCGTGTCGTGGTCGCCCGACGGCACGCGTCTGGCCGCCCAGCGCTACCCTTCGGTGTTCGACGACCCCAGACACACCCAGATCGCGGTCGTCGAGGTCGCGACCGGAGGCCTGCGCCTGCTCACCGAGTCGCTCGACCGCAACTGCAGCCCCTATCCACCCTCGCACGAGCCGGTCTGGGACGGCGAGGACATCGTCTTCCTGGCCGAGGACCACGGCAACACGCACGTCTACGAGGTGGCCGCCGACGGTTCGCGCGAGCCGCGGGCGATCGTCGCCGGCGAGCGCGACGTGAGCGCCTACGACCTGGCGGGCGGCTGCCTGGCGTTCGCGGCAAGCGAACCGGCGGCGCTCTCCGAGCTCACCGTCAGCGAGCGGCAGGTCGTCCACGACGGCGGCGCGTTTCTCGGCGAGCGACGGCTGACCGGGGTGGGCAAGCCCTTCGCCGCGGGCCGCGAGCTCGCGGCGGCCGAGCGCTTCAGCGCCGTCTCCCGCGACGGGACAGAAGTCGAGGCCTGGATCATGAAGCCGGCCGGTTTCGAAGCCGGCCGCCGCTACCCGACACTGCTGAACATCCACGGCGGGCCGTTCACCCAGTACGGCAACACCTTCTTCGACGAGTTCCAGGTCTTCTGCGGCGCCGGCTACGCGGTGGTGTTCGCCAATCCCCGGGGCTCGTCGGGCTACAGCGAGGCGTGGGGACGAGCCATCCGCGGTCCGGGCGCGGCCGGACCGGGCTGGGGGTCCGTGGACTACGATGACTGCATGGCTGTCACCGACGAGGCCGTACGGCGCTTCGACTTCGTCGACGGCGAGCGGCTGGGTGTGATCGGCGGCTCCTACGGCGGCTACATGACCTCCTGGATCGTGAGTCACACCGACCGCTTCAAGGCCGCCGTCTCGGAGCGTGCCGTGAACCAGTGGCTCTCGATGTGGGGCTCGAGCGACTTCGGCTGGGACTTCAAGGGCTACTTCGGCAAGTTCCTGTTCGAAGACGTCGAGACCTACCTGAAGATCTCGCCGGCGACCTACGCGGCCGACATCCACACACCGCTGCTCATCCTGCACTCCGAGAACGACCTGCGCTGCCCGATCGAGCAAGGCGAGCAGCTCTTCACCACCCTGCGTCTGTTGCGGCGCGAGGTCGAGTTCGTGCGCTTCCCCGACGAGTCCCACGAGCTGACGCGCGCCGGCAGCCCGGTGCATCGGGTGCAGCGCTTCGAGCTCGTCCTGGAGTGGTTCGACCGCTACCTCAAGTAGCGCCGCGCGGTGGCGCGCCGCCGCTGCGTGTTTTCGGGATTGCTCGTTTGCGCCTTATTTGCGACACTATCGTGCAGGCAAAGGAAGGGGCAGCTCATGACCAGGATCGTCTTCATCGGCGCTGGGAGCGTCGAGTTCACACGCAACCTGCTGGGCGACATCCTGACGTTCCCGGAGCTCGCCGACGCGACCATCGTGCTGCACGACATCGACCCGGAGCGCCTCGAGACGGCCGCCGCCATGGCGCGCTGGACCAACGGCGCCGTAGGCGGCCGCGCGACCATCGAGACCCACCTCGATCGTCGCGCGGCCTTGAGCGGCGCCGACTTCGCCATCAACACGATCGAGGTCGGCGGCATCGCCGCCACGCGCCTCGACTTCGACATCCCCGAGAAGTACGGCCTGCGCCAGACGATCGGCGATACGCTCGGCGTGGGCGCCGTCTTTCGCGCCCTGCGCACGATCCCGATACTTTTCGACATCGGCAGCGACATGGCCGAGCTCTGCCCCGACGCCTGGCTGCTGAACTACACCAACCCCATGGCGATGAACGTCTGGGCCTACGACGCAGGCTCGCCGCACAAGAAAGTCGTCGGCCTCTGCCACTCTATTCAGAACACGAGCCGGCAGATCTCCGAGTACGCCGGCGTACCGTTCGACGAGGTCACCTTCGCCGGCGCCGGTGTGAACCACATGGCCTGGGTGCTGCGCTTCGAGCGCGAGGGCGTCGACCTCTATCCCCGCCTCGACGAGGCGATCGCGGCCGACCCAGACGGTCTCGGCCGCCACGTGCGCGTGCAGATCTACAAGCTGTTCGGCTACTTCCCCACCGAGTCGAGCGAGCACTTCGCCGAGTACGTGCCGTGGTTCATGCGCGACGACGCCGAGATCGCTCGCCTGCGGATCCCCGTCCGCGAGTACATCGCGCGCAGCGAAGAGAACATCGGCTTCTACGAAGACGAGAAACGCAAGCTCGCGGCCGGCGAGCCCTTCGAGATCGAGCGCAGCCTCGAGTACGCGTCCCTGATCGTGCACTCGATGGTCACCGGTACCGAGCGCGAGATCTACGGCACCGTGCCCAACCGCGGGCTGATCGGCAACCTGCCGTGGGACGCGGCCGTCGAGGTGCCGTGCCGGGTCGACGCCACCGGTCTGCACGCGGTGACGGTCGGCGACCTGCCGGCCCAGTGCGCGGCGCTCGATCGCACCTTCCTGAACGTGGCCGAGCTGACCGTGCGCGCCGCCCTCGAGGGACGCCGCGACCACGTGCTACATGCCGTGTTGCTCGACCCCAACGCCGCCGCGACGCTGTCGGTAGCCGACACGGTCAAGATGGTGGACGAGATGCTGGCAGCACACCGCGAGGCGCTGCCCGAGGCGCTGCGGTGACCGCGAGGCCCCTTGACGTGACGGCGCGGCTTCCTCACGGCTGCTCGCACGGGCCCTGTGTCACGAGTGCTCAAGGCTGCCGCGCGATCGTGTCGAGTCGGGGGCGGGCCCGATGACCGATCCGCTCGCCGGCGGCCGCACGACCACCGACGTCCTGCTCGAGATGGTGGCCGCGAACCGCGCCGGCCACCATGTCGGCTTGTACTCGGTCTGCTCGGCCGAGCGCTTCGTAGTCGAGGCGGCGATGGCTCGGGCCGCCGCCGATCACACGCTCGCCTGCGTCGAGTCGACCTGTAACCAGGTCAATCAGTTCGGCGGCTACACGGGCTTGACGCCCGCCGGCTTTCGCGACTTCGTCAGGCAGATCGCCACCGAAGCCGGACTCGACCCCGCCCGCGTGATCCTCGGCGGCGATCACCTGGGGCCGCATGTGTGGCGCGCCGAGCCCGCGGCGCGGGCCATGGCGAAGGCGCGCGACCTGGTGCGCGACTACGTTGCGGCCGGCTCTACCAAGATCCACCTCGACACGAGCATG
>PMKK01000078.1:4848-10505 GCA_003157715.1 Actinomycetota bacterium | reverse complement strand
GCGCGAGGGCGGCGGGTCCGGCGGGGGCCATGCCCAGCAGAATGTCGATGCGCTTCTGGATGGGCTGGTGCGTGTCGAACAGGCCGGCCGATTCCTTGACCTTCTTGGCTTTCAGCGGATTGGCGATGTAGAGGTGCGCGGTGGCGCGGGTGGCGACCCGCAGGGAACGGGGGTCGCCGGCGATCTTCTGGAGCGCGTGCGCCAGGCCGAGCGGGTTGCGGGTCAGCTCGACGCCCGAGGCGTCGGCCAGGTACTCGCGGTGGCGTGAGATCGCCATCTGGACGATCAGCGCGAAGAAGGGCGCCAGGATGGCGAGCACGATGGCGATCACAAAGAGGATCGCCCCCGCGCCGCTGTTGTCGTTGCTGTCGCGCCGCCCCCCGAAACCGAAGAACGTCGAGCGCAGAAAGAAGTCGGAGACCAGGGCGATCATGCCGACCAGGACGCCGACGAGCATGGCAAAGCGGATGTCGAAGTTGCGCACGTGCGACATCTCGTGGGCGATCACGCCCTGGAGCTCGTCGCGGCTCATCATCTCGAGCAGTCCGGCGGTCACCGCGACCGAAGCGTGCTGCGGGTCGCGGCCGGTAGCGAAGGCGTTGGGGGCGGGGTCGTTGATGACGTAGACGGCCGGCATGGGGATGCCCGCCGCGATCGACATCTCTTCGACCACGTTCCAGAGGACCGGGGCCTGCTCGCGGGTGACCCGCTGGGCCCGGCTGGCGGCCAGGACGATGCCCGAGCCGCCGTAGTAGCCGATGAGGCTCCAGACAATGGCCACGACACCGAACACGCCGAGCAGGCCGAGCCCCCCCGCGTAGGTACGAAAATAGGCCACGCCGATGGCGAAGCCGAGCGTGAGCAGCACGGCCACGATGACCACGACCAGCAGGACCGAGTCACGCTTGTTGCGGGCGATCTGTTCGTACATGTGGCTTGCCGACCGCGCTCTACTGCGCCGGCTGCTGCGGCGGGCTCGGCGGCTGCTGCGGCGGCACGGGCTGCACCGGCGGCTGCTGCGGCGGCACGGGCTGCACCGGCGGCTGGGACGGCTGGCTCATCTGGACCTGCGGCGCCATGCTGAGGTCGACCTGAGGGAGCTCTCGGTCGGTCGCCGCGGCTTCGAAGAACTGGCGCGCCGTGAAGTTGAACATGCCGGCGATGATGTTGCTGGGGAACTGCTGGATCTTGGTGTTGAAGCTCATGACGCTGTCGTTGTAGAACTGGCGCGCGAAGGAGATCTTGTTCTCGGTCGTGGTCAGCTCCTCCTGGAGCGACATCACATTCTGGTTGGCCTTGAGGTCGGGATAGTTCTCGACCACCGCGAACAGGGAGCGCAGGCTCTCGGTCAGGGCGTTCTCGGCCTGAGCCTGGGCCGCGGGACCCTGGGCGCCGGCGGTGACCGCCGCCGCGCGGGCGTTGGTCACCTTGGTCAGGGTGTCCTGCTCGAACTGCATGTAGCCCTTGACCGACGAGACGAGGTTGGGGATGAGGTCGTGCCGGCGCTTGAGCTGCACGTCGATCTGGCTCCAGGCGTTGTCGACCTGATTGCGCTTGCGCACGAGCCCGTTGAAGGTGGACCACAAGCCAAGGGCGACTATGACCACGATGACGATCACCACGATGAGTGCAATCACGTCTGTCTGCTCCTTCTCAAGTGTTTACGACCTGCGCCTTATCGTCATTGTACGACCTGCGTCTTATCGTCAGCGCGCGACCGGCGCTTTCTCGTCGACGCCCGACCTGCGCCTTATCGTCATTGTACGACGCGAAGATGAATCGCGAAGCCGAAGGCGGGCCCGCTCCGGGTCGCATGCCGACTCGAAGGTTTCCCGTCGCACGAAGATGCTATGCTGAGCCCTATGCAGACTGACCGCAAGATTTCCGAAGGGCTGTCGTGAGGCGCACGCTTCTCAAAGCGGCGGTCGTCGCGGTCGTGCTCGTGGTGCTGGCCGGTGTCGGCTACGGCATCATACACGCCCGTTCCGGCGGCGGCGGCACGGGCCAGCCGAGCGCGAGTCCTTCGCCGGCCATGACGGCTGTCGCCGCGACGCCGACCCCCAAGCCGACGCCGCGCTGGCAGGTCGCCAAGGCCGTCGGCCCGGTCGTCGCCTACAGGGCGCCGTCGACCTCCTCTCTGGTCAGGCAGCGCTTCGGCAAGACGAACGCCAACAACTACCCCTCGGTGTTCCTGGTGCATTCGATCCGCCAGGTCGGGGGGGTCACCTGGTACAACGTCTGGTTGCCGATCCGCCCCAACGAGAGTCGTGGCTGGATCAAAGAGGGCAGCGTCGCTATTTACACGACCACCGCCAAGATCGTCATCAGACTGGCTGAGCGGCGCCTCATCGTGTATCGCCGCGGCCGGCTGCTGGGCGAGTTCAAAGTGGCGGTCGGCAGCCCCGCGCTGCCCACCCCGACGGGCATCTACTACATAAACCAGAAGCTTCGGCCGCCGAGTTCCGGCGGCGCGTACGGGGTGCTTGCGCTGGGTATCAGCGCCTACCAGTCCAGGCTGGCGAACTGGCCGCAGGGCGGTCCCGTGGCCATCCACGGGACCAACGAGGATGCCCTGATCGGCCAGGCCGTCAGTCACGGTTGCGTGCGCATGCACAACGCCGACGTGCTCAAGGTCAATGCCTGGGTGCCGACCGGCAGCCCTNNCGTGTACGAGTAGGCCTTCTCCAGGAAGAAGAGCTGGCTGCCGCAGGTGAGGCAGTTGAACTCGTCGACCAGGATGTCGGCGCCGGTCAGGTCGACCTCTGCGATGGCCTTGCATTCGACGCAGACGGCCGGCATGAAGCGCTTGCGCGGGTCGTTGGCGCTGACTCCCCAGCGGATGTTCTCCGCGGTGTAGCCGCACTCGCGACAGACGAAGGTCGTGTACTCTCCCATGCGAGCAGTCCCCTGGTTCGACGATATCGGCACGTGCTCTGTCGTATCGGCACGATTGCCCCGCTCGTTGAGCAAAACGGCGAGGCTGCCGACGCTTGATTAGTCTTTCAGGCGGGTGGTATATACTTACGCAGACAAACTCGGACAACCGGGAGGCGAAGGCTTTCGAGAAGTGGGTGCGTTAGTCGCCCACTTTTGTTTTGTGTGGAGATGAGTGAGAGCGACCGGCAAAAACAACTTCTGGCGACGATCGAAGCGGCCCTCGCGGCAGAGATGCCCGAGGTCGAGGTCGTCGATCTCGACGTGCACGGCGGACGTAGTGGGCGCCTGACCGTTTACGTCGACCGGCCGGGGGGCGTCGACATCGCCCTCTGCGAAGCGGTCACTCACGCTCTCGACGGCTTGCGCGAGCAGTTCGCGCTCGACGTTTCGTCGCCCGGTCTCGATCGTCCGCTGCGCACGCCCGCGCAGTTCGCTCGCGCCGCGGGCGAGAGAGTGTATGTGAAGACCGCGACACCCCGCGAGGGGCGTGCGGTCTTCAGGGGCCGGCTGCGCGAGTCCGGCCCCGAAGTCGTCACCTTGGCACTCGACGAGGGCCCGGCGGTCGACATCCCGTTCCACACGATAGCGAAGGCCCACGTGATCTTCGAGTTCGACGACAACGGAGGGCACCAGTGAGCAGAGAGATCATCGAAGCTCTACGCCAGATCGAGAAGGAAAAGGGCATCAGCGCCGAGACGCTGCTGAGCGCGCTCGAAGACGCGCTGCATTCTGCCTACCGCAAGACGCCCGAGGCCGTCGAGACAGCGAAGGTGGAGATCGATCCCGAGACCGGTGACATCCGCGTCTTTCAGCTCATCTTTCCGGAGCACGTCGACGTCGAGGCCCTCAAGGTGCGCAACGAAGAAGGCGACGAGATCGGCATCGACCTTTCGTCGGTCGACGAATCCGAGATCGAACGCCACGAGGTCACCCCCGACAACTTCGGCCGCATCGCCGCCCAGACGGCCAAGCAGGTCATCCTGCAGCGCATCCGCGAGGCCGAGCGCGACCTGATGTACGAAGAGTATGTCGATCGCGTCGGCGACATCGTCACCGGTATCGTGCAGCAGAGCGACCAGCGCTACACGCTGGTCGACCTGGGCCGCGTCGAAGCCCTGCTGCCCAAGAGCGAGCAGGTCGACACCGAGCGCTACGAACACGGCGCCCGCGTCAAGGCGATCATCATCAAGGTGCAGAACTCGACCAAAGGTCCCCAGGTCATCCTCTCGCGGCGCTCCGACGATCTTGTGCGCCGGCTGTTCGAGCTCGAGGTGCCCGAGATCTCCGATGGTCTGGTCGAGATCAAGAACGTGGCTCGCGAGCCCGGTTTCCGTTGCAAGATCGCGGTCATCTCGCACACCGACGGGGTCGATCCCGTGGGGGCCTGCGTCGGGCCGCGCGGCTCGCGCGTGCGCATGGTCGTCAGCGAGTTGCGCGGCGAGCGCATAGACATCGTGCCCTATAACGACGAGCCGGCGCGCTTTGTCGCCAAGGCGCTGTCGCCGGCCCGCGTGCGCGAGGTGCTGGTCGACGACGAAGGCCGCTCGGCGACCATCATCGTGCCCGACGACCAGCTTTCACTGGCCATCGGCAAAGAGGGTCAGAACGCTCGCCTGGCCAGCAAGCTCACAGGCTGGCGCATCGACATCAAGAGTCAGAGCGAGATGGCCGGTAACGACGCCGAGCTGACCTATTCAGAAGACGGCGACGACGCCAGCGGGCGCTGCGTGGCCGTCATGTCCAACGGCAAGCGTTGCCCCAACATGGCCCTGCCGGGCAGCCGCTACTGCGGCATCCCCGACCACCAGAAGCTGGCCCAAGCCGAGACCGGAGAGCAGGTGACGGCGGAGTGACGGCCGCGGGGAGCTTCGAGCGTCCGCGGCGCACGTGCGTCGGCTGCCGCCGGGTCGCGCCGAGCGAGGCGCTCGTCAGGCTCACCGTGCGCGAGGGCCGCGTCGCGTTGTCCGCGCCGCGCCCGGTCGGACGCGGCGCCTGGCTGTGTCCGCGGCCCGACTGTTTCGAACAGGCGATACGCCGGCGCGCGCTCGATCGCGCGCTGCGCGCGCGTGTTCTCATCGACGACGACCTGCGCAGGCGTTTCACCGGCGTCTGCGAGCAGCGAAAGGCGGTGATGTGAGTGGCCCGCATGAAACCTGTCGCTGAGGTCGCCCGCCAGCGTAATACGACAGTCGAAGACGTCCTCACCCACCTCAAGCGCGCCGGCATGGAGCTCGCCGACGGCCAGACCGANNCGCCCAGGCGTCGCGCCGCGGGTCCGGACCGCAGAACGATCGCCGTGGCCGCCGCGATCGCCACCAGCAGGGCGCGGCCGCCGACGCCGCGCCGCCCGTGCCCGTCGAAGGCCAGAAGATCAAGGTGCCGTCGGGGGCGAGCATCAAAGACATCTCGCAGCTGCTCGGCGTCTCGACGGCCGAGATCATCAAGACGATGATGGGCTACGGCGAGATGGCGACCATCACGCAATCGCTGTCCGACGAGGCCATCATGATCCTCGCCGACGACTTCAAGCGCACGGTCGAGATCACCCACGCCGCCGACGAAGAGGCCGAGCTCGAGGAGACCCCCGAGGATCGCCCCGAAGACCTTAAGCCGCGCCCGCCGGTGATCGCCGTCATGGGTCACGTCGACCACGGCAAGACGAGCCTGCTCGACGCTATCCGCCAGACCGAGGTGGCAGCCGGCGAGGCCGGCGGCATCAC
>PMKK01000078.1:0-4830 GCA_003157715.1 Actinomycetota bacterium | reverse complement strand
GCGTCATGCCGCAGACGATCGAGGCCATCGACCATGCCAAGGCGGCCGAGGTGCCGATGGTGTTCGTCATCAACAAGATCGACAAACCCGACGCCAACGTCGAGAAGATCAAGCAGCAGCTCACCGAGTTCGGCATCGTGCCCGAGGAATGGGGCGGCGACACCGTCTTCGTCGAGGCGAGCGCCAAAAAGAAGATCGGGCTCGACAACTTCCTCGACATGCTGCTGCTGGTGGCCGAGGTCGGCGACCTCAAGGCCAATCCCGACGCGCCGGCCAGCGGCGTCGTGATCGAAGCCAAGGTCGATGTCGGTCGCGGCGTGGTCGTCACCATGCTGATCGAACGCGGCACCATCCGTGTCGGCGACGCCATCGTAGCCGGCGAGGCGAGCGGCCGCGTGCGCGCCATGCGCGATTTCCGCGGCGGGCCGCTGGCCAAGGCCGGGCCCTCCACGCCCGTCGAGATCATCGGCTTCGACTCCGTGCCCGAGGCGGGCGAAGCCTGCCGCGTGGTCAAAGACGAAAAGGCGGCCCGCGTGCTGGCTAACCGGCGCACCAATCGCCTGCGCGCCGAAGACCTGGCCAAGCAGCATGCCCTGACCCTCGACGACCTCTATGCGCGCATCGCTGAAGGCGAAGTGAGCGAGCTCAACCTGATCATCAAGGCCGACGTGCAGGGCAGCATCGAAGCGCTCGCCGACGCCCTCGGCCAGATCGGTCACGAAGAGGTCAAGGTGCGCGTGATCCACTCGGGCGTCGGCGGTATCAACGAGTCCGACGTCATGCTGGCGACAGCCTCGAGCGCGATCATCATCGGCTTCAACGTGCGTCCCAACGCCCCGGCGGCAGCGCTTGCCGAGGCCGAAGGCGTCGACATACGCACCTATCGCGTGATCTACAAGGTGACCGAGGACGTCCAGGCCGCTCTGGTCGGCCTGCTCAAGCCCGAGGTGGTCGAAGAGGTGCTCGGCCAGACCGAGGTCCGCCAGCTCTTCAAGGTCTCGCGGCTGGGCACCATCGCCGGCTGTCACGTCACGCGCGGCAAGATCACGCGCACATCGAGCATCAGGGTGTTGCGCGACGGCGTCGTCGTTCACGACGGCAAGCTCGCCTCTCTGAAACGCTTCAACGAAGACACGCGAGAGGTGCTCGAGGGCTTCGAATGCGGCATCCTGCTCGACGGCTTCAACGACCTCAAAGTAGGGGATACGCTCGAAGCCTACGAGACCAAGGAAGTCGCCCGTGGCGCATGAGGCGCACGTCGGGGTGCTGCTGGCTGAGCTGCACTTTCCGGCGAACCGCTCTCTAAAGGACAAACGGCAACCCCTCACCTCGCTGCGCGATACCGTACAGCGGCGGTACCGGGCGTCGTTTGCCGAGGTGGGCCATCACGAGAGCTGGCAGCTGTCCGAGGTGCTGGTCGTGCTGGGGGCGTCGTCAGGCCGCCAGGCTCACGAACGTATCGACGAGATCGAGCGATACCTCTACGGCCGCGAGTTCGAGGTGTCGCGCGTGATCGTGAAGTCGGTCGACCCGGTCGAGGCCCTGTGGGACTCAGGCTCCTGAAAGTAAACGAATCGCTGCGCGAGGTCCTCTCGCAGGAGATCCCCGCGCTCAAGGACCCGCGCATCGGGTTCGTCACCGTGACCGGGGTGCAGACCTCGGCCGACCTGCGACACGCCAAGGTCTTCGTGAGCGTGCTGGGCAACAGCCCGGTTCGCGAACGCACGCTCGCCGGCCTGCGGGCCGCCCAGGGCCGCCTGCAGGAGCGCATCGCCGCCGACGTGCGCATCAAGCGCACCCCCCAGCTCCAGTTCCTCTACGACGAGTCGATCGAGCGTGGCCTGCGCATCGAGACGCTGCTGCGCCGCTACGAGGGTGAGCTCGGCCAGCCGGCCGAAGACGACGCCGACAGCGAGCCGGCCGCGGGCGACTCCAGCGACGGCGAGCCGGCCAGCGACGACCCCGCCGGCAGTGCGCCGGCAACCGACGACCAGGACGAGCCGTGAGCCCTCGCACGCCGGAACTCGACGCGATCTGCGAGGCGATGCCCGGCGAGTCGCAGGTGGCGCTCGCCATCCACGAGAACCCCGACAGCGACGCCGTGGGGGCGGCGGCCGGCATGCTCGACCTCTTCGCTACGCTGGGCGTCGCGGCGCGGCTGCGCACCGACCCCGGCGTCGAGCTGCCGCTGGCCGGCGAGTTCCTGCCGGCCGGCCTGGTCACCGAAGGCCCGCCGCCGGCCGGCGCGACACTGTACGCCCTCGACTGTGGCTCCGCCGAACGCCTCGCCGTGACCCTCGGTCCCTGGCGGGGCCGCATCGTGAACATCGACCATCACCACGACAACACGCGGTTCGGCGATCTCAACCTCGTCGATGCCACCGCGAGCAGCGCCTCGCAGATCGTCTGTGAGATCGCTGCCGCGCTGGGCCTGCGGTTCTCGCCCGCGGCGGCCGCCGCGCTCTATGCCGGCATTTCGTTCGACACCGGCCACTTCCAGCACTCGAGCACCTCGGCGGCGACCTTCGCCTGCTGTGCCCGGCTCGTCGCCGACGGCGCCGACCCGAACGCGATCTACAAGCTGCTGTTCGGGAGACGCTCGCTGGCTTCGCTGCGGCTGTGGGCGCGGGCGATGGAGGCGGCTCGGCCGGCGGCCGGCGGCCGAGCCCTGGTCACGTGCCTCAGCGCGGCCGACTTCGCGGCCTCCGGCGCCGCGGACGACGAGACCGAGGGCATCGTCGACACACTGCGCAGCGTGGCCGGCGTCGAGGTCGCCGCGCTGGTGCGCCCGCGAGGCGACGGCGCCAGAGTCAGCCTGCGCTCAGAGGGCTTCGACGTGAGCGCCGTGGCCGCGCTCAAGGGCGGCGGCGGCCATAAGCAGGCGGCCGGCTTCAGCGCCGCCGGCGCGGTCGAGGAGGTGACGCAGTGGCTCAGTACCGAACTCGACGAGCGCCTCTCGACGGCATCCTCCTGATCGACAAGCCGGTTGGTTGCACCTCGCACGACGTCGTGGCCAGGGTGCGTCGCTGCCTGCGACCCGCCGTCAAGAAGGTGGGCCATTCCGGCACCCTCGACCCGTTCGCCACCGGGCTGCTGATAGTACTTGTCGGGCGGGCCACCAAACTGGCGCGATTCTTCGTCGAGCTGCCCAAGGAATACGTCTGTTCGGTGCAGTTCGGCTGGACGTCCGACACCGGCGATCGTACCGGGAAGCTGGTTGCCACCGGGCGCTCGATCAGCCTCGACGAGCTCACTGCCGTAGTGCCGCGTTTCATCGGTCGTGTCGCCCAGCGCGTACCGATGACCTCGGCGGTGAAAGTCGACGGCGAGCGCCTGTATCGCAAGGCGCACCGCGGCGAGGTGGTCGAGACGCCGACCAGAGAGATCGAGATCAGCGCCATCGACGTGCTCGACTTCGACCCGGCGGCGCTGTCGTCGACCTGCCGGATCCTCTGCTCGAAGGGTACCTATGTCCGCCAGCTGGCCATCGACATCGGCACGGCGCTCGGCGCCGGTGCCTACGTCGCGAGCCTGGCACGCGCCGCGACCGGCCCGTTTCGCCTTGAAGACGCCCAGACGCTGGCCGACTTCGAAGAGGCCGTCGGAGCCCGTGACGAAGGCGACCTCCGCATCCCGGGACTCGTGTCGTCCGGCGAGGCCCTGCAGTTCATGCCGGCGGTGACCGTGACGGCGGCCCAGGCGGCAGCCGTGCGCAACGGCGCCCGGCTGCCCGACGGCCCGTCGCAGGCGGTGCGCGTCGTGTTTCGGGGCGAGGTCCTCGCGGTCTACGGGCCGC
Organism: Actinomycetota bacterium; assembly: GCA_003157715.1. The sequence goes on along the minus strand of PMKK01000078.1, from coordinate 1,034 downwards.
TCGAGGACGGGCCGGGGCTACGGCCGCTCGTCATCTTGTGATGGACTTCGTCGACGACCTCGCGGCGGCGGCCGCGCGGCCGCGCAGCGTGGCCCTGGGCACCTTCGACGGTGTCCACGCCGGCCACCAGCTCGTGATCGGCGTGGCGGTCGAGGCCGCCCGTGAGCGCCATCTGACCGCGACAGTGGTCACGTTCGATCGCCATCCGCTGGCCGTCGTCGACCCGACCCACCAGCCACGCCTGCTGACGCCGCTCGCCGTCAAGCGCGAGCTCGTGGCGGCGCTCGGTGTCGACGAGCTCGTGGTCTTGCGATTCGACGCCGCCCTCGCCGCTATCGAACCTTCCGAGTTCTGTCGCCTGGTGCTGGCCGAAGGCTTGCAGGCCAAGGTCGTCGCCGTCGGCGAGAACTTCACCTTCGGCGCGCGCGGCGAAGGCACGGCGGCCTCGCTCGAAGCCTGTGGCCGGCGCCTGGGCTTCGAGGCGATCGTCGTGCCGCTGCTCACGTCGCATGGGCGGCCGATCAGCTCGTCGCGCATCCGGCGGCTGCTGCACGACGGCCGTCTGCCCGAGGTGCGCGCCATCCTGGGCCGTCCCCCGCGGCTCGCCGGCGTCGTGGTGCACGGCGACAAGCGCGGGCGCACGCTGGGGTTTCCGACCGCCAACATCGAGGCTCACACGGGCATGATCTTCCCGGGGCGCGGCGTGTACGCGGCCGCCGCCCAGCTGCGCGGACAGTGGTACCGGGCGGCCGTCAACGTCGGGCGCAATCCGACGTTCCTGCACAGGGGCGACGAGACCGGCTTCGTGCGTATCGAAGCCTACCTGCTCGACTACGAGGGTGACGCTTACGGCGCCGACATGGTAGTCGACTTCGTCGCCAAGCTGCGCGACGAAGAGACCTTCCCCGGCCCCGACGCCCTGGTCGTGCGCATGCACGACGACATCGCCCGCACGGCCGCCCTCGACGATCGCGCCTACGACGAGCTCGGTCTCTGAACCGGGTCAGCTAAGTTTGTCGGTACCCCCTCGTGTG
>PMKK01000054.1 GCA_003157715.1 Actinomycetota bacterium | reverse complement strand
TAGCCGGCCCGCCGCACGGCCGCCACCAGTTCGTCGCGGCCGGCCACGTCGGGCAGGTACTCGACCGTGGCCTTCTCGGTCGCCAGGTTGACGGTAGCCTTGAGCACGCCCGGCACCCGGCGCAGGGCCTTCTCGTTGCGTGCCACGCAGCTCGCGCACGTCATGCCGCCGATGGCGAGCGTCTCGGTCGCGGTGGGCACGTCGTAGCCGGCCTGCTCGATCGTCGCGGTCAGCCGGCCGATGTCGATCCGTGCCGGGTCGAACGTCACCTGGGCCTTTTCGGTGGCGAAGTTGACGTTGGCCGCCGTTACTCCGTCGAGGCGGCGCAGCGCCTTCTCGTTACGCGCCACGCAGCTCGCGCAGGTCATGCCGCCGATCGGGATCTCGACTGTCGTCTGGTCTGCCATCGATCCTTCTGATCGCCCTGGTCCGGCGTTGCCGCCGCTTGCCCGCTACGTCTTGTCTACCACACTCACCATCATACCAGACCAGAATGGTCTGGTTTCGTTCGCTCGCTCCCGCCATCGCCGTCTCCATCGCCCCATCGCCGGCTCGCGCGTCGCGTGAAGGCCGGGTAGACTTCGCTGGCCGTGGCCGGCGCGCCGGCCGAAGACCGCAGGGCAGGACAAGGAGCCGGCGTGCCGATCTGGAACGAGCACAGCGAGACGATGAGCCGTGACCGGCTCGAGGCGCTGCAGCTCGAGCGCCTGCGGCAGACGGTGGCCGCCTGCTACGAGCGCGTGCCGCTCTATCGCGCGGCCCTCGACGAGCTCGGGATCGATCCGGCCGGCATCGGCTCGCTTTCCGACCTCGGTCGGCTACCGTTCACGACCAAGGACGATTTTCGCACGACCTACCCATACGGGCTGTTCGCGGTGCCGCTCGACGAGGTGGTCGAAGTGCACTCGTCGTCGGGCACGACCGGCACCCCCGTGGTCGGCGGCTACACACGGGCCGACCTCGACACCTGGGCCGAGCTGGTCGCCCGCTTCGCCTCGGCCGCCGGGGTCGTGCGCGGCGACGTCGCCCAGGTGGCCTTTGGCTACGGCATGTTCACCGGCGGCTTCGGTCTGCACTATGGCCTGCAGCGCATCGGCGCGCTGGTCGTGCCGCACTCGGCCGGCAATACGCAGCGCCAGATCCGGTTCATGCAGGACTTCGGCACCACCGTGCTGATCTGCACGCCTTCGTATGCCCTGCATCTGGGCGAAGCCGTCGCCGAGGCCGGCGTGCGCGAGCGTCTCGCGCTGCGCCTGGGACTGTTCGGCGCCGAGGCCTGCAGCGACGCGCTGCGGGTCCGTATCGAGGAGCGCTGGGGTATCTCGGCGACCGACAACTACGGGCTGACCGAAGTGATCGGGCCGGGAATCGCGGGGGAGTGTGAGTGCAAGCACGGCATGCACATAGCCGAAGACCACTTCATGGTCGAGGTGCTCGACCCGGTGAGCGGCGCGCCGGTCGCCGACGGCGAGTCCGGCGAGCTTGTCATCACCTCGCTCACCAAGGAGTGCTCGCCGGTGCTGCGCTACCGCACCCGCGACCTGTCGCGGATCACGCGGGAGCCCTGCCCCTGCGGCCGCACGACCGCCCGCATGCACAAGGTCATCGGCCGCACGGACGACATGTTCATCGTGAGCGGCGTCAACGTGTTTCCCTCGACGATCGAGTCCGTGCTCTTCCAGATCGAGGGCCTCGAGCCGCACTACGAGATCGTCCTGCAGCGCAAGGGCGCCCTCGACAGCTTCATCGTGCGGGTCGAAGTCGACGAGAAGCGTTTTAACGGCTGGCTCGACGATCTCGTGGCCTTCGAGCGTCAGGTCACCGAGACGCTGCGCTCGGCCCTGCTCGTGCGCCCCAAGGTCCAGCTCGTCGAGGCCGGCACGCTGCCCCGCTCCGAGGGCAAGGCGCGGCGCGTGATCGACGAGCGCGCAAGCGGCTGACGCGAAGCCACCCAGCGCCCGTCACGCGCAGCCCGCGCGGCGAGCGGTGAGACGCAGAAAGCCGACGCTGGGGAGCGTACCGGCGGGTCGGCCTGAACGAGCGCCGGCGAGGGGTAAAACGCGAACGGAGCCTCTGCTCTTGAGGCTCCGTTCAGTCCTTCGGAGGCTTCCTCTCCCCGCGATTTGGTCTCCAGTACCTCTATCGGGCAGGTCCCCTCACGGCGAGATAGTACAGCCGTCTAAGGACTGTTCGCACGCGCAGCCCCAGGGGCTTCAGGATTGATCGCGGCCGCTGCCGCGACCGAAGAAGACGATGCCTCGCGGGTGCCGCGGCGCCAGGGCAAAACAGGCCAGCACGGCGCCGAGGCCTTCGGGCAGCTCGTCCGCGCGCGGTCTGTCGCCCGCTCCCCCGGCCACCAGCTCGTGGGCCGCGACGGGCGGCTCGGCGCCCTCGGCAAAGCGCGCGCCGGGGCCGAGCAGCAGCTCGTCGGCCACGCGGGCCAAGGTCAAGCCGCCGGTCAGCACGCCGGACGGCGCGATGAGTGTGACGGGGCCGGAGTGTTCGCCGAGGATGCGCCCGACGAGCCCGGTGTCGAGCGGCACGTCGCGGGGCAGCGAGACGATCAGGTCGAGTGCCGAGCCCCGCGGCAAACGGTCGACGGCACGGCGCAGCTCGGTGGCCGTGGGGGTCGTGGCGTAGCGGTAGATGGGCTGGCCGAGAACGGCGACTCTCTCTTCGCGACAGACCAGTGCCAGAGCCGGCCGGCCGCGAGCCGCGCCGAACGCCCGCAGGACGCGCTCGCGGTGTGCGTCGGCGACCTTGAGCTCGACCACTGCCAGGACCACCAGGGCGGTGAGGAACAGGTAGAGCATGTCGAGGAGAGGGGTCAGGGTACTGCGCTCGGGCCGGGCCTGCGGGCCTACGAGGTGACGCGCACGAGCTCGAGATAGCTGGTCGAGCCGTCGAGCACCTTGCGCACGCCGTCGTCGTGGATGCTTTCGACGCCGCGCGCCCGTGCCGCGGCGCGCATCTCGCCCGTGGAGGCGCCGACCGAGATCATCTCGCGCAGCTCGTCGTCGACGGTGAGCACCTCGTAGAGCCCCAGACGCCCGAAGTAGCCGGTGCCGAAGCACTTGGGACAGCCGACCGGCGACTGGACGGTCATGCGCGATCCCGGTGCCTCGCCGAGACCGAGATCGCGCCAGCGCGCGGCGCTCAGCACCTCGGTGCGGCGGCAATGGCGGCACAGCCGCCGCACGAGCCGCTGGGACACGATGCAGCGGTAGGCGGCCGCCACCAGGTAGGCGGGCAGACCCATCTCGATGAAGCGGCCGATCGAAGAGATGGCGTCGCCGGTGTGCAGCGTGGTGAACACGAGGTGACCGGTGATGGCGGCATCGGCGGCCATCTTGGCCGTCTCGAGGTCGCGCACTTCGCCGACCATGATCACGTCGGGGTCGGCGCGCACCAGGGAGCGCAGCGCCTGAGCGAAGGTGAGGCCGATGATGGGCTTGACCTCGGTCTGCACGATGCCGTTCAGCTTGCGCTCGATCGGATCTTCGACCGTGTAGATCTTGCGCTCGCGGGACTTGATCAGCTCGAGCGTGGTGTAGAGCGTGGTCGACTTGCCGCTGCCGGTCGGCCCGCCGATGACGATGCCGCCGTCGGCGCGCCTGATGGCATCTTCGTAGCGGGCCAGGCTGGATTCGGCGAAACCCAGCGAGACGAGTGTCGGTGGTAGCGGCGCGACCTCGAGGACACGGATGGTCAGGTTCTCGCCGTAGAGGCTGGGGATCGAGGCCAGGCGCATGTCGACCTCGTCGCCGTCGGTCGTCTCGAAGCTCGCGCGGCCGTCCTGGGGCAGGCGGCGCTCGGCGATGTCCATGCTGGCCATGATCTTCAGGCGGCTGATGATGCCGGCCTGCAGTTCGAGCGGATACTCGCGCAGGTCGTGCAGGACGCCGTCGACCCGGCAGCGGATCGCGAGCGCGTCCTCGCGCGGCTCGATGTGGATGTCGGAGGCCTTCATGCCGATGGCGTCGATCAGGACCGAGTCGACGATCTCGATGATCGAGGCGTCGAGCGCACCCGGCGACTCGACGCCGCGCGCCTCGCCGTTCTTTTCTTCGATCTCTTTCAGCTTGCCACGCTTGCTGGTGAAGATCAGCAGCGCTTCGTCGAAGGCGCTTTCAGTGCAGATGGCCGGCACCACGCGCTTCTTGGTGCGCAGGCGGACCTCGTCGACTACGACCACGTCGAGCGGGTTGGTCATGGCGACGACGAGGCCACCGTTGTCGTCCAGGCGCAGGGGCAGCAGGCGGTGGCGCACGATGAAGTCGCGCGGCAGCAGGCCGACCGCGGCGGGGCTGGGGGTGACCGCCCGCAGGTCGACCACGGCGAGGTGCATCTGGCCGGCGAGCGCGTGCACGAGGTCGTCTTCGGAGACGAGGCCCGAACCGACCAGGACTTCGCCCAGGCGGCCGCCGGCTTGTTGCTGGTGCTGCAGCGCCTCGTCGATCTGTGACTGGCTGACGAGTCCGCTCTCGACCAGCATGGCGCCGAGCTTGAGGCGCCCGGCACTGCGCTTGTGGCGGCGGGCGATCGCCGACTCGAGCTTGGCGCGCAGGTCCTCGACGCGAAACGGCTTGGTGACATACTCGGCGATGCCCAGGCGGTGCGCCTGCTCGAAGGTCTCGAAGTCGTTGGTGGCCGAGAGCACGATCACCGGCGCCGCGCGCAGGGCGGGAGTCGAGTTCATGAGCCGCAGGACGTCGAAGCCCTTGATGCCCTCGAGGTCGATGTCGAGCAGCAGGGCGTCGGGCGGAGCCTCGCGCAGGGCCTTCAAGGCCGCCGGCGAGCCGGGGAAGGTGTCGACTTCGAAGGCGTCGCTGAAATAGGCGGCCAGCTCGTCGAGCAGGTCCATGTCGTCGTCGAGCACGACGAGGCGTTTCTTGGCGGACTTGGCCATCGATCCCTCCAGCCTGGGGCCTGCCGGCCCAAGGGCATTCCTTAGGCGCAGCATCGGCAAGTATAGCCCCGCGCTGCAGTCACGGTCCCGCGTCGCGGCTACGCCGGCTTCTCTTGAGGGTGGACCTTGGGGCGCGGCTTGAAGAAAGAGGGCCGGGCCGGTTTGGGGCCTTCGCGTGATGCGGGCTGGTGGGTACAGTCGAAGGAGACCGGCCCGGCAGGGAGAGGGAAGCGATATCCGGGCGTGTAGCCCGATCCAGTGTCGTAGTCGGTGGTGAGACCTCCGTGGCAGTCCCCCTTCGTATCGGCAGCGCGGGCCGGACCGACAGGGGGGGCGCGGCGAAACCGTTGCCTGCCACGGGAACACGGTGGCGAGCCTCTGCTATACTTCCGCCGCCTGCCGGTCCTCGTCAGGCTCACAGGAGTCTCAGGTTCACAGGAGTCTCAGACGCACGCGAGTCTCAGGCTCACAGGAGTCTCAGGCTCACAGGAGTCGCCCGGTGTTCAAGAAGGTCCTCATCGCCAATCGCGGAGAGATCGCCGTGCGGGTCATCCGTGCCTGCCGCGAGCTCGGCGTGGCGACGGTCGCCGTCTACTCGGCGGCCGACGAGAGCTCGCTCCACGTCTCGCATGCCGACGAAGCCGTCTGCATAGGGCCGCCGCCCGCGGCGCAGAGCTATCTCGTGATGGACAACCTCATCATGGCCGCGCTCACCCGCGGCGCCGACGCGATCCATCCCGGCTACGGCTTTCTGGCCGAAAGCGCGGCCTTCTCGCGGCTGTGCGCCGCCAACGACCTGACGTTCATCGGGCCGTCCGCCGAGTCGATCGAGCTCATGGGAGACAAGGCCACGGCGCGTACCACGATGACCGCCGCCGGCGTGCCGGTCACGCCCGGCTCCGACGGTGAGATCACCGACGCGGCCGCGGCCGAAGAGGTCGCGCGCGCCATCGGCCTGCCGGTGATGGTGAAGGCGTCGGCGGGCGGCGGCGGCAAGGGCATCCGCATCGTGCACGAGGCCGCTGCCCTTGCCGCCGCCCTGCGCCAGGCGAGCAGCGAGGCACAGTCGGCCTTCGGCAACGGCGCCGTCTACGTCGAGAAGTACATCGGGAGTCCGCGCCACGTCGAGATCCAGGTGCTGGCCGACGGCGCCGGACACGCCATCCACCTGGGCGAGCGCGACTGCTCGATCCAGCGGCGTCACCAGAAGCTGATCGAAGAGGCGCCCTCGCCGGCCGTCTCGCCCGAACTGCGAGCGCGCATGGGCGAGGCCGCCGTCGAAGCCGCCCGCGCCGCCGGCTATAAGGGCGCCGGCACCGTCGAGTTCCTGCTCGACCCCGCCGGCCACTTCTACTTCATGGAGATGAACACGCGGGTGCAGGTCGAGCACTGTGTGAGCGAGATGGTGACCGGCATCGACATCGTCAAGACCGGCATCCGCATAGCCGCCGGCGAGGGGCTGCCGCTGCGCCAGAGCGACGTCACGATCAGCGGACACTCGATCGAGTTTCGCATCAACGCCGAGGATCCGGCGAACGGCTTCTTGCCCTCGCCCGGGGCCGTCACCGTGTGGTCGCCGCCGGGTGGCCCCTGGGTGCGACTCGACTCGCACGTCTACCAGGGCTACGTCGTGCCGCCGTTCTACGACAGCCTGCTGGGCAAGCTCGTAGTCTGGGGCCGCGACCGCGACGAGGCCATCGCCCGCGGCCGCTGGGCGCTCGCGCAGTTCCGGGTCGAGGGCGTCGCTACGACCATCGCCTTTCACCGCCGCGTGCTCGAGCACCCGCTCTTTCTGGCCGGCGCCGTCACGACTCACTTCATCGACGAGGACCTCGACGGCGATCGGGCGAACGGGGTCGAGGGGGTCTGAGGCGGCCCCGGCCCCGCCTTCGCCGACTCCCGGTCGGCGGCCCCGACCGAGGCGGCTCTTCGATCCCCGCGCGATCGGACAGGCCACCGCGCCGGCCGCGTGCCGCAGCGCGGGGCGTGAGGCCGCCGGCCGCCGGGTAGATTCAAGGCCGCGGGCGCGCGTCCGGCGTGCCCGGCTCATTGACCGACCGATCCCATTGGAGGCGCTGGTGTCGATGCTCACAGACGACGAGACCGCCCGGCTGCGCGAGCTGTTCGAGCGCGACCTCACCGGCGACGTGACCCTGGTGCACTTCACGCGGCACGCCAGCCGCCTGGTAGTGCCCGGCGAGACGCCCTGCCCGAGCTGCGCCGACACCGTCGCCGTGCTCGGCGAGCTGGCCGCGGCGAGCGACCATCTGAGCCTCGAGGTGCACGAGATCGAAGCCGAGCCCGACCTGGCCCGCGAGCACGGCATCGACAAGGTCCCGGCCACCAGGATCGTCGGCCCCGGCGCCCGCGGCGCGGTGCGGCTCTTCGGGCTGCCGGCGGGCTACGAGTTCGCCACCCTGATCGAAGACGTGATCGACGTCGGCGCGGCGCGCGACGACCTGAGTGACGACGCGCACGCCACCCTCGACGCCCTCACGCGCGACGTTCACCTGCAGGTCTTCGTCACGCCTACCTGCCCGCACTGCCCGGCCGCGGCACGGACGGCCCATCAGCTCGCCATGGCCAGCCCTCGGGTGAGCGCCGACGTGATCGTCGTCACCGACTTCCCGCAGCTCGCCGAGCGCTACGAGGTGCTGGCGGTGCCCAAGGTCGTGATCGACGACACGGTCAGCTTCGAGGGCGCGCGGCCCGAGGGCGAGTTTCTGGAGTTCCTCGAGCAGGCGGCGGGGTAGAGGGGGACCGCGGCGGCGCCGGTCGCGCGTTTCGAGCAGATCGACTCCGAGTGATGCGTGGATCGAGAGCTGCGTGAGCGTCGGCTGCGGCGAGGCCGGGGGTCGGGCTCGCGCTTCGCGAACCAGAGTACGGCACCCGCGGCTGGCGCCGCGGGTAGCACACACGCTCAGAGTTCGCCCTCACCCCCGGCCCCGCCTTCGCCGACTCTCGGTCGGCGGCCGCGGTGGCGATCCCGCGGCGACGGCAGGCCGTGGCGCGGGGAGCGTGATCGGCGCCAAGTCGGTGCCTCGTGCCCGCGGTCCACGGTGAGCGTGGCCGGCGGCTGCTACCCTGATGACACCTTGGCGCGGCGCCGTGATGCGAGGCGCGACCGGCAAGCGCGCCCTTGTGGTGGTCCCCCTCGCGGTCTGTGGGACTCACGTCCCAATGAAGACCGACCGACCATTGATGGAGAGTCGGACTCGTCGCGGTGGCAAGGTGAGCGTGGGCAAATGGACCGACGCATGAGCGCGATTGGATGATAAGTCCGCACGCATAGGCTGCGCCCAGCGGGATATGTAGACTGCAGAAGTACTGTTAGCCTGACTGCCCCCTCGCGCGGTCGACCAGCCGTTGGCGCAACCAGTCGGCAAGGGCCGCCTCGGTGAGGTGGCCGCTGGCCAGAGCGACCATCACCGTGACAACCTCGCCCTCCGGGGCCTCGATCGCCTTGCCGTTGAGCCCTGCAAACACCGCCATTGCGACGAACGCGATCCGCTTGTTACCGTCGACGAACGGGTGGCTCGAGGCGAGGCCGTGACCATAGCTCGCCGCCAGTTCGGCGAGGTCTGCCTCGGGCCGGTAGGCGAGGCGCTGCAGCGGGCGGGCAAGAGCCGCTTCAAGGGCGCCTTCATCGCGCAGACCGGGACGGCCGCCATGCTCACGGATGAGGTCGATGTGTATGGCCTCCACCACCAGGCGCTCGACCCAGCGCGGTGTCGAGCCGACCACCTACTCGGCCAGCTTGCGCAGGGCGTTGCGGTAGCGGCCGGTGACCTCGCCGGCGATCGCCAGGGCTTCTTCGGTGAGCGGGTCGTAAGGGGTGAGCAGGATCCCCTGATCGGTCTCGACAGCGAGTACCGTGTCGCCGGCGGCCAGATGCAGCCGCTCGGCCATGTCCTTGGGCAAGGTGGCGGCGATCGAGCCACCGGCCTGCCGCAGCTTGAGTCCGCGGGTCATCTTTGCTCCCTGATCGCAGTCTTGTAGCACTGGAATGCTACCACCTGAGCGAGCAGGCTAACAGGCAGTTCGAGCAGACGCCGCCCGGAGGTATGCTTCAGCTCCAGGAGCTGCCGCTGCGGCGCAGCTCAACTGCCGCACGTTGGGCATACGCGGGGGATACGCCGGTGGCCCGCCATCGTCCTGGGGAGGCGTTGTGTCCGAAGAAGCAGCCCTGACTTGCCCCACCTGCGGCCAGCCTATGGAGCCGGGTGTCGTCGTCGGTCGCTCGCCCGGCGTGAAGTTCAAGCCACAGCGCGACATCCTCGGCGACCTTGGCGGCGTCACCCTTACGAGCGGCATCTTCAACCACAGCGTCGATGCCTGGCGCTCCTGGCGCTGCGCCAAGTGCGGCACCGTGCTCATCCCGCCATCGGCCTCGGACTGACCCCATGCTGACTTTGAGTGCTCAGCGATGCCCAACAAGCACATCATTGGTGTTCCACGGAGCTGCTGATGCGGCGCAGCTCAACTGCAAGGCGTTGACCAACTTCCCGTTGACGTGCCGAAGGGCGAGGCGTACGGTATAACGTACGTGAAAGG
>PMKK01000086.1 GCA_003157715.1 Actinomycetota bacterium | reverse complement strand
CGAGGGCGGCCAGCACGTAGGGCAGCTCGGGACCATGCTCGTGGCCGGTCAGCGCCTGGCGCAGCGGCATGAGCAGGTCGCGCGGGCCGAGCGCCAGCCGCTCCTTGCCCAGCCGGCGATACTCGCCGAGCAGCTCGCGGGCATCGTCGGGACTCAGGTACGGTGACGGCGTCGCCCGTCGCAGCGCGGCGAACAGCTCCAGACGATCGCGCGCGGCAAGCACCGCGCGGCGCGGCTCGCCTTCGAGGACCGGCCGCGTGAGCACGGCGGCCGCCAACCGCGGCACGTCGCAGTAGCGCTCGAGCGACGACTTGAGAGCCGCGGCCAGGGCGCGCACCACCGGCGCGGGAGTGCCGGCCGGCAGGCGTTCGCCGACGAGCCGCTCGTGCTGCCCGTCGCTCAGGGTCATGATCCACTGGTGGTTCAGCCAGTCGAGCTTGGCCATGTCGAAGATCGCCGGACTGCTCGACAGGGCGCCCAGCTCGAAGGTCGCCACGAGCCGCTCGATGCCGAGCACCTCGTCGCCGCCGTGCGACCACGACAGCAGAGCCAGGTAGTTCACGATCGCCTGCGGCAGGTAGCCGAGCTCGCGGTAGTCGCCCACCGCGGTGGCCCCGTGGCGCTTGGACAGCTTGCCGCCGTCGGCCGCCAGGATCATGGCGTGATGAGCGTAGACCGGCGCCGGCGCGTCGCCGCGCAGCGCCCGCCGCAGCAGCTCCTGCCGGGCCGTGTTGGTAAGGTGGTCGTCGCCGCGGATGACGTGCGTCACGGCCATGGCCGCGTCGTCGACGACGGCCGCGAAGTTGTAGCTCGGGCCGCCGTCCGAGCGCAAGATGATGAAGTCGCCGATCTCCTGGGAGCCGATCACGATGGGGCCGCGGATGACGTCGTCGAAGGCCACGTCGCCGTCGGGCACGGCGAAGCGCTGCGCGGCCGGCTCGCCGGCCGCGAGGCGCGCGGCGACGATCGCCGGGTCGAGCCGCCGGCAGGCGCCGTCATAGCGCGCCGGGCGGCCGGCCGCGAACGCCGCTGCGCGCGCCTGATCGAGGCGCTCCTGGCTGCAGAAGCAGTGGTAAGCGAGGCCGGCGGCAAGGAGCCCGTCGGCGGCCTCGCGATAGCTCGCCAGGCGCTCGCTCTGGCGATACGGCCCGTAGGGCCCGCCGACGTCCGGCCCTTCGTCCCAGGCGAGTCCCAGCCAGGCGAGGTCGTCGAGAATGGCGCGCTCGTAGCGCCGCTCGGAACGCGCCACGTCGGTGTCTTCGATGCGCACGACGAAGCTGCCGCCGTTGTGGCGGGCGACGAGAAAGTTGTAGAGGGCGGTGCGCGCCGAGCCGATGTGCAGCGTGCCCGTCGGGCTCGGCGCGAAGCGTACTCTCACCGTGTGGTCGAGGCTTATGTTCACCGCCTTGTGGTCGCCGCCTGCCAAGGACCTCGAGTCTACCACCGACACTACCCTCACGAGCCGGTGCGAGCCGGTGATACACTGCATCGTCGGGAACCGGTATGAGAAAACCGCACCAGACCAAGGCCCAGGCGGCCACCCCCTACATCGATGCCCTGCTCCAGTATCGCGCGAAGGGCATGGTGGCCTTCCACACGCCCGGCCACAAGCTCGGCAAGGGCGCTCCGCCGATCATGCGCGAGGCCTTCGGCGACACCCTGCTGAGGGTCGACGTCGCCATGGCGGGCGGCGTCGAAGACACCCGCGAATCTACCTCTTTGGTGGCCGCCGCCGAGACCCTGGCCGCCGCCGCCTGGGGCGGCGAGCGCTGCTTCTTTTTGGTCAACGGCTCGACCAGCGGCATCCACTCCCTGCTGCTCGCGCTGGCCGGCCCCGGCGACGGCGTCATCCTGCCGCGCAACGCCCACAAGTCGGTGCAGGCCGCGCTGATCTTCTCGGGCGCCCTGCCGTACTACGTCGAGCCCGAGATCGACCCCCTCTGGGGCATCCCTCTGAACGTGCCTGTCGAGCGCGTCGCGGCGGCGGTCGAGGCTCACCCCCAGGCCAAGGCGGTCTTCGTCGTCTCGCCGTCCAGCAACGGCGTCTGTGCCGCGCTCGACGCGATCGCCGGCGTGGNNCAGCGGCCTCACGCAGTCGTCGGTGCTCGTGGCCCGCGGCGAGCGGCTCGGCCTGCGGCGCCTCGAAAGCGTCGTCAAGATGACCCAGTCCACAAGTCCCCAGGTGCTGATCTACGCCTCGATCGACGCGGCCCGGGCGCAGATGGCCGTGCACGGCGAGGAGCTCTGGTCGCAGGCCGTGGAGAACGCCGAGTGGGCCCGGGCGCGGCTCGGGCAGATCGCCGGCGTGCGCGTCATGGGCGCCGAGGTCCTCGCCCATGAGGGCGTCGCCGACTTCGATCGCACGCGCCTCACCGTGTCGGCCTGCGACGTGGGCCTGAACGGCTACGAGCTCGAGACGGCCCTGCGCGACCGCTACGGCATCGCCGTCGAGGCGGCCGATGCGCTCAACGTGCTGCTCAACGTGACCTACGGTGACTCGCGCGACGACCTCGCCCGCTTCACCGCGGCGATGGCCGACCTCGCCGCGCGCGGCCGCGACGCCGGCACCGTCTCGTGCGCCACGCTGCTCTCGAGCTGGCCGCGCTTCACCCGCCAGGTCATGAGCCCGCGCGATGCCTTCTTTGCCTCCTCCGAGGCCGTCCCGGTGCAACACGCCGCCGGCCGGGTGAGCGCCGAGATGGTAGCTCCGTACCCGCCCGGCATCCCCGTCGTGGCGCCGGGCGAAGAGGTCTCCGACGACCTCGCCGCCTTTCTCACCGAGGCGTCGGCCCGCGCCCTGCATGTGCACGGCCCCGAGGACCTCACCTTAAAGACGCTGCGCGTCGTGAGCTAGCCGGGGTTTCGTGCGAGACCGCCGGTCTACCCCGCCGCGCCCGCGGCCCGCCGCGCTCGTGCCGGCGCTGACGGCGCTTTGCGCCGTCGCGATGCTGTGCGCCGTCGCGGCGCTCGCGGTCGCGACGACCGGCTGTGACGACGGCTCGCCGGCGACGCCGCAAAGCGGCGTCGCGCACTATTCCGGCGCCGGCTACCACTTCTCGCTCGACGTCGACCGTCGCCTCACCCAGTGGCGCTCGGCGACCGCGGCCAACGGCGCCGCCTTCGAGGTCGCCTTCGTCGACGCCACGGGCGCGCGCGCCGGCGGGCGCCACCTGGACGCCCTGACCGTGTCGGTGGTCGACACGGGGACCTCGCCGACCACCGACGAAGCCGCGCAGCTCAACGCCTCGCTGCGCACGCTGGGCACGACCATGGTGACCAAGATGGGCACTCAGGCCCAGGCGGGCGACCCTTCGCAGGTCACGGTGAACGGAGCCGCGGGCGTCGTCGTACCGTTCGGCGTCACGATCTCAGGCGAGCGGCTCGTCGGCTGGCTCTACCTGTTCGCCGCGGGCGGCCACATCTACGCGCTCACGGCAAACGCCAGGAGCGACCACTGGAATGCCGACCGGCCGCTGTTCGTGCGCGCCATCGACTCGTTCAAAATAGGGTAGCCGCGGGCGATCGCCCGCAGGCCCGATGGTCGGCCGGCACCGCCCTCATGGCCGGCGGCCCGCGGCCCTCAGACCTCGCTTCAGACCCTGATGCCGAGGCCGCTTGCCGTAAACAGCGGATCGAGCGCGACTGCCTCGGCGGCGAAGGCCTCGCGGCCACCCTGCTCGCGATCGACCACGCAGAGCACGCCGGCGACCTCGAGGCCAGCCTCGCGCAGCACGCGCACGGCCTGCAGCGCCGCGCCGCCCGACGTGACGATGTCCTCGACCACGAGCGCCCGCCGGCCGGCCTCGGCGCGGCCTTCGAGCAGGCGCTTGGTGCCGTAGTCCTTCTCGCCCTTGCGCACGATGACGAACGGCTTCTCGCAGGCCAGCGACAGGGCCGCCACCAGCGCCACGGCCCCGAGCTCGGGGCCGGCGAGCAGATCGAACGGCTCATAGGCGGCAAGCTTGGCCTGGAGGCCGGCGGCGATGTCGCGCAGCAGGTCGGGCCGGGTCTCGAACAGGTATTTATCGAGGTAGAACGAGCTGTGGACTCCCGAGCGCAGCACGAAATCGCCCTCGAGGTAGCTGGCCGCAAGCAGCCGGTCGCCGAGTTCGGTCACGGTAGTTCCCCCTTGCCCGGTAGTTCGCCCTGAAACGACACGGCCGCGACCCGCGGCCGGCGGCCCCTGCCTTAAGCGGCGCCCTCAGGCGCCGCCGATCGACACTCCCTCTATGGCCACCGACGGCGTCAGGATGCTGCCGCTCGGCACCCAGCGGGCATCGTCGCCCAGGGCCACGATGCTGCGCAGCATCGAGACGATGTCGCCGGCCATCGTGACCTCGTGCACCGGCCGGCCGACGCGGCCGCCCTCGATGAGCAGGCCGCTGATACCGACCGAGAACTCGCCCGAGACCGGGTTGGCCCCCGAGTGGATGCCGATCGCGTTGGTGACGAGCACGCCGTGTTCGATGGCGCCGATGAGCTCGCCGAGGGGCACCCGCGGACCCGAGAGCACGAGGTTGGTCGGCCCGACGCCCGGCATGGTCTGATACGAACCGCGAGCGCCGTTGCCGGTCGACTCGCGGCCGTCGCGATGGCCGGTCCGCACGTTGTAGAGAAAGCCCTGCAGCACGCCGTCGGCGATCAGCGGTGTACGCCGGCAGGGCACGCCCTCGCCGTCGAACGGCGCGCTCGCCAGGCCGTCAGGGTGAATGCCGTCGTCGGTCAGGGTGACGCCGGAACCGGCGACCTGCTCGCCGAGGCGTCCGGCAAACAGCGAGCGCCCCTTCTGCACGGCCTCGGCGGTGAGCGCCGAGGACAGCACGCCGAAAAACGACGCCGCCACGAAGGGGTCGAGCACGACTGTCGTCTTGGTGGTCTGCGTCTTGGCCGCCCCGAGCAGCTCGACGGCCCGGGTCGCGGCCTCGACGCCGCAGCGCCGCGGGTCGAGGTCGGCCGGCTTGCGACCCACGGTGAACGACAGGCCGGTCTCGACCTGTCCGTCCTGCTCGCCCAGCACGTAGGCGTAGGCGTAGCAGTGGCCCTCGCGGAAGCTGCCGCGCACGCCGCCGGAGTTGGCGATGAACACCTGGGCGTCGCCGTCGGCGTAGACCGACTCGTCGACCGACTTGACGCGCGGGTCGGCCGCGAGCGCCGCGGCTTCGACGGCCAGCGCCAGCTCGATGCGCTGGTCGTCCGAGGCCTGCTCGAGGCCGGCGTCGTAGACGTCGACCGCCGCCGGCTTGTCGCGTGGCGCCGGCAGCACCGAGTCGGGGTCGCGGTCGGCGACCCGGGCGTTGGCGAGCGCCATCTCGACGACGTCGCCGAGCGATTCCTCGGACAGGTCGGAGGCGTACGCGTAACCCACCGAGCCGTCCTGGAAGACGCGCAGCCCGGCGCCCTTGCGACGCGCCGAGGTGAGCTCTTCGACGGCGCCCCGANNAGGGCGAGCTCGAGCAGCCTGTCGACCGACTCGATCATCAGCCCGTGCCGCCCACGGTCATGGCGGCGATGCGCAGGGTCGCCTGGCCGGTGCCCACCGGCACGCTCTGGCCGTCCTTGCCGCAGATGCCCGACTTGACCTCGAAGTCGTCGCCGATCATGTCGATGCCGCGCAGCACGTCGATGCCGTTGCCCACCAGCGTGGCGCCGCGCAGCGGCGCGGTGATGCGGCCGTGCTCGATCAGATAGCCCTCGGCCACCCCGAAGACGAAGTTGCCGCTGGCCGGCTCGACCTGGCCGCCGGCCAGGGTCTTGGCGTAGAAACCGCGCTCGGTGGCGGCGATGATCTCGGCGGCCGAGGCCGTGCCGGGCGCGATGCAGGTGGTCGTCATGCGCGGGATAGGCACGTGGCGAAACGACTGGCGGCGGCCGTTGCCCGTTTGGGCAACGCCCTTGTCGCGGGCTCGCAGGCCGTCGTAGAGGAAGCCGCGCAGGCGGCCCTGTTCGATCACCACGGTGTTGTGGGTGGGGGCGCCCTCGTCGTCGACCGCGGCCGAGCCCCACTCGCCGGCGATAGTGCCGTCGTCGTAGGCATCGACGATGTCGGCGGCCACGACGTCGCCCATCTTGTCCTCGTAGATGCTGGAACCCTTGGCGATGCCGTCGGCCTCGAGGCCGTGGCCGCAGGCCTCGTGGAAGAGCGTGCCGCCAAAGCCGTTGCCCATCACGACCGGCATGGGGCCGGTCGGCGCGGGACGCGCGTCGAGCATGGTGACGGCCTTGGCGGCCGCGTCGCGGGCCATGGCCTGGACGACCCCCTCGTTCAGGATCTCGAATCCCAGGCTCTTGCCGAGGCTCTCGTAGCCGGTCTGGATGACCCCGTCGCGGCGCGCCACCACGCTCACCGTGAAGCGCAGGCGCGTGCGGTCGTCGCGCACGAGCGCGCCCAGGGAATTGGCGATCAGCACGCGCTGACGGCTCTCGAGATAGCCGGCCATGACCTGGCTTACCTCACCGCCGGCGGCGCGCGCCTCGTCGTCGGCGGCACGCAGCAGGGCGGCCTTGACGTCGGTGGCCACCGAGGCCGGCGCCACCACGACGACCGCCGTGGCGGGCGGCGCATGCAGCGCCCCGAGGTTGACCACCGGCGCGGCGCCCGCGCCGTCGCGCAGCGCCGCCGAGACGGTGTCGGCCGCGCTGCCGAGGTCGGCTTCGGAGATGTCGTCGGAATAGGAGTAGTAGGTGCGATCGCCGCTCGTGAGACGCACCCCAAAGCCCGCCTCGCGACCGCCGGCGGCGCGTTCGACGCGCCGGTCTTCGAGCGACAGGCCCAGAGAGCGGCGGTCTTCGGCGAAGACCTCGGCGAAGTCGCCGCCGTGGCGCAGGGCGCGCCGGATGGTGGCGTCGAGAAGATCGGTGGTCAGGTCATCGAGCTGCATCAGCTACTGATGTGCCCTCTCTCAGGGTTCGCGCAAACGGTTGGTACTGTATCACGCGTGAAATGGCGGCAGGGAGGCTCAGCCAAAGACGAACTGCAGCCGGCAGCGATCGTCGCCGTGGCTGATCGACGAGAAGGCTTCGACGGCGGCGGCGCTGCCTGAGCCGGCGAAGTGCTCGACGAAGCCCTCGAGGAAGGCGTGGTGCATGACGCAGACCAGCTCGGGCTGGCCCGTCGAGAGCTCCTTGAAGACGCAGTTGCGGACGTCGACCACCAGGGTGGAGTCGTGCCACGACACCTTGGGCAGCATGCCCACCACTTCGCCGGCTTCGAGGATGGCCGAGACCAGCTCGTCGCGGTCGACGCCGCGATACTCGGGATGCTCGGCGAGAGCGGCCCGGGCCGCTTCGGCGCCGGACTCGCGACAGACCGCGGCCACCCTCTCGAGGTCGCCGCTCTCGGCGAGCGCCCTGAGGGCCAGCTCGGCGAGCAGGTCGTAGCTTCGCGGCGGCATGATCAGCGAGGCGACCTTGTCGCTCAGCCGGTAGAGGCGCGCCGGGCGGCCGCCCGCGGGGCCCCGGCGCAACGAGGTAGACAGCAGTCCGGCTTGCTCGAGCTTGCCGAGATGCATGCGGGCCACGTTGGGGTGCAGACCGAACTGCCCCGCCACGTCGGCCACGGTGACCTCGCCGCCGGGCTGCTCGACGATGGACCGGTAGATGCGATACCGGGTGCCGTCGGCAAGGACTGCTGTGAGCCGTTGCTCCTGCTCCACGAAAACCCCCTCGCTGCCATCGTCCATCGTATCGAAACGGCAACACGGTAACAACGCTCACGGTAGTGAGAAGCTGAGGCTGAGCGGCGAAGCGGCGGCGCTCACGACGAAGCGGCGGCCTCGGCGGGCGGCGGCGGTTACGGCGGGCGGCAGCCGCGGCGGGCGGCGGCCTCGGCGGGCGGCGGCGGTTACGGCGGGCGGCGGCCACGAACTTTCGGTGGATCGACCCGCTGCGCTAGACTGCCGAGACGCCGGTCCGCCGGCAGGCGCGCCGGACACGCCGACAGATCGGCCCGCTGCCTGGCGGACACAGTAGCGAACAAAGGAGCGTGCGCCCCATGATCGATCGTCCCTGCCGGCCCGCGGCGCCGCCAGCCCCATGACCATCCTCCAGGCGCTGATCCTCGGCATCGTCCAGGGCCTGTGCGAGTTCATCCCGATCTCCAGTTCGGGCCACCTCATCCTCGTGCCGTGGCTGTTCGGCTGGACGTTCTTCCAGGTCCACCCGGACTGGAACAAGACGTTCGACGTGGCCCTCCATCTCGGCACGTTCGTGGCCGCCGTGATCTACTTCTGGCGCGAGATCGTCGCCATTCTGCGCGCCTGGGTGCACAGCCTGCGCACGCGCCGCGTCGAGTCCGTCGACGAGCGCCTCGCCTGGCTGCT
>PMKK01000197.1 GCA_003157715.1 Actinomycetota bacterium | reverse complement strand
GGTGGTGAGCAGGGCGCTCATGCCCACGATCACGGGAGCGTGCTCGCGAACCGCCGCCACGAACCGCGCGCTCGTCACTCCCGTGCCGAGGTTGACCACGGTAAAGCCGGCGCCCTGCAGAAGCATCGCCACGAGGTTCTTGCCGATATCGTGCAGGTCGCCCTCGACGGTGCCGATCACCACGGTGCCCATGCCGGCGCTGTCGCCAGCAGCCATGTGGGGCTCCAGCAGTTCGAGGGCTCCCTGCATGACTCTCGCCGAGAGCAGCACCTCCGGGATGAAGCACGCTCCCGAGCGCATGCGCTCGCCGACGACCTCCATGCCGGGCAGCAGGGCTTCGTCTAGGATCTCGCGGGCCGATGCTCCGGTGGCGAGCAGCGCTCCGGCAAGAGCTTTCGTGGTGTCGGCGTTGCCGTCGATGATGGCTTGCTTGAGCTGGTTTTTCATGTGACCACTCTCCTCTAGACTCTTACGCCCGCGGCCCGGTCGGCGTCGGCCACGATCTTGCGGACCGCGGCCGCCGTCTCGTCCGGCAGTGCCTGGGGCTGGTGCGTCTCCAGGATCTCGCGCGCACGTGCCAGAGAGCGCTGGTAGAGATCAGTGCTCCCCTGCGCCTCCCAGTCCTCGCGCACACGGCGGTCGATGAGGGTGGGCTGCGACTGCGCGCGCATGAACTTCATGGTGCTGTCGAGGCTGAGGAAGTCACCGAAGGCGCCGACCCTGGCGATGTCCTCCACCGCCAGGGTCTCGTCGGTGACGGGGATCCCGGCCACGACGTGCTTGATCATGAGGGCGAGCTCGTTGTCCATGACGAGCTGGCCGAAGTCGAAGGTGACGCCCGATTCGGTCATCCCCAGGCCATAGATCAGGTTGGTCCCTGCCAACGCCGCCATAAGGCCTGTGAGGGTCTTCTCGTGACCGACTTGCGCGTCACTCAGTTTGCTGTCCGCCTACGCACCGGCGATGTAGCTGGGGAGCCGGTACTGACGGGCGATCTGGGCCACGCCGGCGCTGATCAGCGCCAGCTCCGGCGAGCCCACGCTGGCCGTCGCGAGACGAAGGTCCATGGCGGTCGTCGAGCTGCCGTAGAGGCAGGGCGCGCCACGCTCGGTGAGCTGCGCCAGCGTGATGCCGGCCAGCACTTCGGCGTTGTGCGTGACGAGCGTCCCCGCCAGGGTCACGGGCGACGAACCGCCGGCCATGGCCATGCTGAGGACGGTGTTCGGAAGGCCCGCGCGGGCCGCGGCGATGACGATCTCGCAGAAGTCCTTGACGAGCTTGAGGGGGCTCACCGGGCACGTGCCGAAGAGCAGGATCGGCCGGTCGCGCAACGCGTCCTTCCCGCCCACGACCTCGGCGGCCATGGCCACCGTCGCCCTCACGGCCGCGCCGTCCTGCGGTCCGGTCGAGATCGGCTTCGTGCAGTTGAGCAAGGCGGCTTCGTAGTTGTGGATGGTGGCCGTCTCGGGCGGGCAGTCGCCGGCGCCGACGGCCATCTCGAACACGTCCACGGCCTCCAGGGCGTCGGCCAGCAGGGCGGCGTCGCCGATGTCCTTCTTCGTCGACGGCCGCTGCAGGCCGGTGAAGGGGTCGATGACCGACGTTCCCTCCCCGAAGTTGCAGAAGCCTACGCGCCCGGGGCTCAAGACGATGTCATGGCGAGGATCCCTGCCGGCGAGCACGATCTCAGGCGGCGCCGAGGCAATGGCACTCTCGACCACGTAAGGCGGGATCCTGACGGTCTTCGTCTCGCGATCGACGCGGCAGCCTCCGTCGGCGAAGATGTCCAGCGCCTCGTCGTCTTCCACGAAGACGCCGGTGTGCTCGAGCACTTCGAGGGTGGCGAGATGGATGTCGTTGAACTCGGCATCGGTGAAGACGTTCAGGGACAGTCCTCCGCTGCCCAGCCGACCGGCGTGTGCGTTGCGCTTCATGGGCGACCTCCAGGGTGGATGGGAGCCAGGTCAGTTGCTCGAATGACTAACGGAGAACGTATCGCGATGCCCGTCGTTCTGCAAGCCGCTCGTGCGTATCCGTGCCGGGAATATCGTTGACTTGCTGTCAGACCGGTGAGTGCCTTACCATCAGTATGTTGGGTGGATGACTAACTTCCGCGAAGGAGTAGCATGTTTCCTCGAGTAAGCCTGCTCGACGATGCCGGCAAACAGGGCATCCATGAGCGCAGTCTGCAAGTGATGGAACGCACGGGCGTTCGTTTCGCGAGTCCCAAGGCGCTGGCCGTGCTACGCGACGCCGGCTGCCGGGTAGACGACGACACGCAGATCGCCCGCATTCCGCGGCGGCTGGTCGAAGAGGCGATAGCCGCGGCCCCCAAGACCATGCTCCTGGCCGGTCGGGATCCTGCCCGCGATGTGCTGCTCGATCACACGCGGACTCACGCGACCCTCGACGGCATCGGCGCCTACACCCTCGACTACAAGACGGGCGAGCGTCGTCTGTCCAAGGCCGACGATCTCGCCCAGGCGGTGCGCGTCGGCGATGCTCTCGACGAGGTGGGCGTCGCCTGGTACATAGTCAACCCGACGGACGAGAAGCCTAAGCTCGAGATCCTGCGCGGTGTCGAGACGATGCTGCGCAACACCGGCAAGCACGTCCAGGCCGAGGTGCTCCACCCGGACGAGGTGCCGTTCGTCATGGCCATGCTGGCCGCCGCCTCGGATGAGGGACGCTGGGACCGGGAGCGACCGACCTTCTCTATCGTCTACTGTCCGGTCGCGCCGCTCCAGCACGAGCGCGACAGCCTCGAGGCGGCGATGCTGCTGGCGAAGGAGCGGGTGCCGATAACGGTGTTCAGCCTCGCCCTGGCCGGCGCCACCGCTCCCGTCACAGTGGCAGGCACCATCCTGCAGACGAACTGCGATGTGCTGAGCTCGTTCGTGCTGCTGCAGCTCGTCGAGCCCGGCTGCCCGCTGATCTACGTCGGCGATTCGGCGATCATGGACATGCGGTCCGCCACCTATGCGACGGCGGGCCCCGAGGCGGTGCTCATCAACCTCGGTCTGTCGGAGATGGGCAAGCATTACGGCTTCCCGGTGCTCACCACGGGCTTCACCTCCGACGCCAAAGAGCTCTGCATGCAGTCGGGACTCGACGGCGGGCTCATGGCGGTGCTGGCGCACCTGAGCGGCGTGGACCTGGTGACCGGCATGGGCATGCTCGACTCGGCGCAGATGCTCTATCTGCCCAAGCTCATCCTCGACGCCGAGGTCATGCGCGAGTGCCAGCGACTCATGCGCGGGGTCGACTTCGATGACGCCCACTACCTCGCCGGCCTGATCGACGAGACCGGACCCGGCGGTCACTACCTGAAGGCCAAAGTCACGACACAGATGCTGCGTGCCGGCGAGCACTGGGCGCCGGCGATCTTCACCCGCAACTCCTACGAGGCCTGGGCGGCCGCGCCCGTGAGCGAGTACGAGCGCGCGGTCGCCATCCTCGAAGACATCCTTGCCACGCACAGGCCCAAGGCGCTGCCCGTGGGCGCCGAGGCGACGATCTCCGACATCATCGCCGCGGCCGACGGGGAGCTGCCGGAGCGTTGACGGGCGCCGACCGGCGGCAGACACGCCTTCGATCGGGCCTTTACGGCCCAGAGCCGGCAGCTGCAGCCGACGGCGAAGTAGACTAGCAAAGGCGGCAGCGGGTATTCCACGAGAAGGCGGGCCGGGAGCCCGCGATCCTGGTGGGTCAAGCTGCTCGGGCGAGCGCGCCGCGACTTTGCGGATTCCTCAGGGGCGCACGCCGGGCAGGGCCGCAAGCCAGGCGCGGCGAAGGCGGAAGTGATGGACCCCAGCGAGTTCAAGGCATCGGCGGCAGGGCGGATCGTCGCCTGCCCTGAGGGCTACTGCGCCTTTGTGCCGGCGTCGCTGCCGCCGCGGCTAGCCTTCACGAGGGAGCTTGCCGTCGCGCTCTCACGCGCCGATGCGGCCTTGGGTGCGTTGTCTGGGCTCGGTGACGAGCTCCCGAGCCCGGTGGCGATGGCGGCGCCGTTCCTGCGCCAGGAAGCCCTTTGCAGCTCGCGCATCGAGGGAGCCGACGTGAGCCTCACGGAGGTCCTGCTCGACGAGATCGCGGCGGCTCCCGCCGGTTCCCGCCTCGACCAGCTTTCCGGGGTGCGCAACGTGCTCGCGACGCTTGCCTACGGCGTCGAGTGTGTCGCCAAGCTGCCACTCGACCTTACCCTGGTCCGGAGCCTGCACCAGCGCCTGCTGCGCGGAGAAGCGGTCATGGCGAGAGCCCCGGGCGAGTTCAGGAACACGCAGAACTGGATCGGGCCGCCCGGCGCGACGCTGACCACCGCTACCTACGTTCCTCCGCCGGTACCACAGATGAACGCGGCGCTCGACCAGCTAGAGGGATTCCTGGCCGAGCGGGACCGGCTGCCCGACCTCGTGCAGTGCGCCATGGCTCATGCGCAGTTCGAATCGATTCACCCGTTCGTCGACAGCAACGGGCGCCTGGGCCGCATCTTCATAGTCCTCTTTCTCGTCTCGCGCGGCAGGCTCTCGCAACCGCTCCTGTATCTCTCCGCCTATCTCGAGGCGCACCGCCGCGAGTACTACACCCTGCTGCAGCGCGTGCGCACGCACGGCGAGTGGCGGCCGTGGCTGCTGTTCTTCGCCGACGGCGTGCGCGAAACGGCGGAGCGCGCGCGCCTGCAGGCACGTCTGCTGCTGCGTCAGCGGGCGCGCTACCGCGCGGAGGCCGAGGGCACGCCACCGGTGCTGGTCGACGAGCTCTTCGTGTCGCCGTTCATCGCGGTGCGCGATGTGCGGCGCGCGCTGCAGGTGAGCGACGGCACGGCGCGCCGTGCCGTGCGCGCCCTCGAGAGCCGCGGCCTGATCACCCTGGTCGAGGGCTCGAACCGCCCGCGCGTCTACGTGGCGCCGTCCATCCTCGATGCCATCGAGGAGCCTATCGAGGACCTGGTCGGCGAAGTCGACGAGGCTCCAGAGGGCGAGCCGCTCAAGTCACGGCTGGGCTGGGACAGAAGGCCGCGCCGCCTGGCCGACCGTCTCATGACCGAGGCCATGGCGATGGTCGACGTGGCGCGGCGCGCCGGCGTCGACGTCCGGCTCGCGGGCGGCCTTGCCGTGCGCCGCCACTGCATCGATCTCGGCTTCATGGACCGCGAGTACTCGGACGTCGATCTCGTCGGCCTCTCCGATCAGAAAGAGGCGCTCTACGAGGTGTTCGCCGGTCTCGGCTACACCGAGAACATCTACGTGAGCCAGGCGACGAGAGGACTGCAGCTGCAGTTCGTCAAGAACGAAGCGCTGCGCGCCGCGCGGCTCGAGCGTCCGGAGGGGTCCGATGACCCGGAGGCACCCGGGCAGTCGCGGGCCGGGGAGCAGCTAAGGGTACCCGCCCGTCCTCTCGTCGACCACGTCGACGTCTTCCTGGACGTGATGAGGATGGACCACGATGTCGACATCCGCGGGCGACTCGACCTCGACGACTATGCGATCTCGCCGGTCGACACACTCATCTCCAAGGCGCAGATCGGCATCATCAACCGCAAGGACGTGCACGACCTCATCGCCTTGTTCAAGGATCTGCCCTTGCGTGAGATCGACGACGATCTGTCGATCTGCGTGCGCTACATCGCCGAAGCATGCGCGTATGACTGGGGCCTCTACATCGACATCACGGCCAACCTGCAGATAGTCCTTGACTGGCTCAGCGACTACGGCCTCTCCGAACGGGAGGCCGCGCGCGTCTACGGCCGTGTCACCGCCGTCGCCGAGGCGATCGAAGACGAGGAGAAGTCGCTCGGCTGGCGGTTGCGCGCGCGCGTCGGCAAGCGCGTAGCGTGGCGGCAGGAGGTCGAGAGCCAGGAGGCCACGCCGGTTGTCGTGCCGGTAGAGTGAGACTCGTCGCACGCGGCATCGGCGGTCAATCGCGCCCTGCGTGAGCGCGCTCCCCCGCGAAGCCGACCTGTGCCCGGCAAGCCGTCCGAGCAGCCGGTGGACGCCTGTAGCCGGCGCCACTAGAGTGGGGCCATGCCGGTTCCCCCACAGCTCGACACGGCGCGCCGATCACCTCTGAAGGCCCTGGACCCGAGAGGCAAGCCCGAGCTTCTGCGGCTCGCTGTTCTGGCGCTTGTCGTAGCCGTGATCGTCGCGGCGAGCGTGCTTGCCGCGACGAGAGACTCGCCTCGGGCTCCCGGAGGGTCGCCCGGCCGATCGCACCGCCCGATCGCGACCAAGCCCGTTCGTCGCGGCGATCCGCGGGCGGTACCCATCCTCATGTACCACCACGTCGCGCCGAGCCGCGGGGGTTCGGCCCTACTCTGGGTGACTCGCGCCCAGTTCGCCCGCGAACTCGGCTACCTGCGCGGTCACGGCTTTCACACCGTCACCATGCGGCAGGTCTATCAGTGCTGGACGCAGGGCAGCCCGCTGCCGGCGCGACCCGTCGTGCTGAGCTTCGACGACGGCTATCTCGATCAGTACCGCTACGCCGCCGCCCTGCTGCGCCGCCGCGGCGACACCGCCGTGCTCAACCTGATCGTCCACAACCTTGGTCGCGCTCTCACCATCGCGATGATCTCCAGGATGGCCGCCTGGGGTTGGGAGATCGACTCGCACACCATCACGCACCGCGATCTGACGCGGCTGTCGCCGGCGGCCGTGGCCTACGAGCTCAAGGGCTCGCGCGATCTGCTACAGCGCTACTTCGGCGTTCCGGTCGACTTCTTCTGCTATCCGGGCGGCGTCTACGACTCGGCCGTCAAGGCCGCCGTGCGCCGCGCCGGCTACCTGGCGGCCACCTCGGTGTGGTATGGCCTCGCCCGGCCCAGCGAGCTCTTCGCGCTGCCGCGCATCGTCGTGTTCGGCGGTGAGTCCCTGAAGGTGTTCGCCGAGGGCCTCAGTGGCTCCCGCAAGGGTGAGGCGGCGGTCGACCGGGCCGCCGGGGCGACCGGTCCATAGGATGAGCGCGGGACTCCTCCCGGCGAAGCGGGGAGGCCGCCGGCAGCCGGGCTAGTCGCCCAGGACCTCGATCCTTTGAAGGTCGGCTTCTGTGACCTCGACGAAGTGCGGTGCGAGCTGTCCCTCGACGCGGATGGTGACCGATCGGCCGCGCTGCGCGGCCAACCCGTCACGACCTGCCCAGCCCGGCTCAGAGCGGCCCACGACCGTCCCTACCTCGCCGTCGTAGCGTACGTGCTTGCCAAGAAGATCCAGTGTGTCCACGGACACAGTGTACGACGGCGGCGGCGATCGTCCTCTTCTGAGCGGCTGCGCTGGTCACGACCGGTCGCGCTCCGGGCGCAGCGCGCTCTGTATGAACTCGTAGAGCAGCTCGAAGGCCGGAGCCGGATCGACGCTTCGCGGATCCAGCGCGACCTGAAAGGAGAGACCGTCCAGCGTCGCGAGGATCAGCGTCGCGAGGGCGTCCTGGTGTCTCTCGTCGAGTGACGTCCCGTCGAGACCGCAGGTGAAGGCCGTGAGGTCGCGATACCACGCATACATCTGTGTGAGGCGCTCGTGGAGATCCGGGTCGCGAAGCGCGTGGGGCACTATCTCGAAGAATGCCCGCCAGGCCTCGACGTCGCCGGCGATGCCGCGCAGGCCGAGAAGATACGTATGCACGCGCTCATCCCCCGGGGGAAGGCTCTCGGCCTCGGACTTCATCGCCACGTAGTCGTCGTGCATCAGCGAGTCGAAGAGTGCCTCGATCAGCCCGGCCCTGCTGCCGAAGTAGCGCTGGATCGACGCCTTGCTCTCGCGAGACTCGAGCGCGACGTTCTCAAGCGTGAGAGCCTCGAAGCCGCGTTCGATGAGCATGCGGCGCGCGCACTGCAGGACCCAGCGGGCCGCCGGCGGCAGGGCCTGCAGGGGATCGCGGATGGGCAGGCCGGCGTGCGTTTTGGCCTTGACATTCTTTGCTGCCGGCCGCCCCCGACGTGGCGCCCCGTGTGGCTCGTCGCTCACGTGCTGCTCCTCCCTGGCCCCGTCCCCGAGTGCCGCAACTATATCGTCATCGCTGCTTTTTGGGACTTGACAGGCCGGATTCCCGGCCCACTGTTCGCGCAGGGCCATGCCGGGCGACGCGGTCGCGTCGTCGGAGACCCCGATCCGCTATCCTAAAAGCCAGGGAGGGCCGATGGACGCGAGCGCCAACCTAGAGACCGTGGGCGAGTCCGGCAAGAAAGGTCTGAAGCCGGGAGCGCTCGGGATGCTCTCCTCGGTGACGATCGGTGTCGCCTCGACGGCGCCGGCCTACACGATGGCCGCCACCCTCGGCTTCATCGCTGCCGTCGTGGGCTTCAAGTCACCGGCGATCCTCATCACCGTGTTCATCCCGATGCTGATGGTCGCCGCCGCTTTTGCCTTTATGAACCGCGCCGACCCGGACTGCGGCCAGTCGTTCACCTGGGTCACGCACGCCATGGGTCCGCACATCGGCTGGGTCGTCGGCTTCGCCGCCGTCGCGGCGCAGGTCATCGGCATGGGTAACCTCACCGCCGTCGGCGCCCGCTACATGTTCCTGCTCGTCGGCTGGCAGGCCGGCGCCGACTCGAGCTTCTGGGTCGCGGTCGGCGCCGTCGCGTGGCTCGCGGCGATGACCGCCGTCTGCGCGCTCGGCATCGAGATCTCGGCGCGCACCCAGTACGTGCTCATGGGCACGCAGCTCGGCGCCATCATCCTCTTTGCCGTAGTCGCCCTGACGCGAGTCCTTGTCTGGCACCCCGCCGGGTCGGTCACGCCCGGCCTGTCCTGGTTTTCGCCCTTCCACGGCATATCGGGGGGCGCCTTCTCGAGTGCCGCCCTGCTCGGCATCTTCGTCTACTGGGGCTGGGACACTGTGCTGAGCGTAAACGAGGAGTCCAAAGACAAGCGGCGCCTGCCGGGCATCTCCGCCATCGTCAGCACGCTCACGCTGGTCGCCACCTTCACGCTGATCGCCGTCGCCGCGCAGGCGTTCCACGGCGCCTCGTTTCTGGCCAACAATTCAGACGACGTCCTGGCGCCGCTGTCGCGCAGCGTCCTCGGCTCGCCGCTTGACCGCCTCGTGCTGCTTGCCGTGTTCACCTCGGGCATCGCCTCGGCGCTGACCACGCTGCTGCCGACCTCGCGCTCGACGCTCTCGATGGCGACCCATGGCGCCTTTCCCAAGCTCTTCGGGCGTACGCATCCCAGATACCAGACGCCGTTCTGGGGCACGATCGTAGTCGGCGTCGCCGCCATGGCCTGGTTCGTCGGTCTCACCGTCGTCAGCCAGAACACGCTCTGGGACTCGATCGCGGGTCTCGGCTTTCTCGTCGCCTTCACCTACGGCTTCACCGGGTTCGCCTGTCCGATCTTCTACCGGCGCCGGCTGTTCAAGAGTGCCAGGAACTTCCTGCTCATGGGCCTGGTGCCGTTCGTCGGCGCGAGCGTGCTGATGTGGGCCTTCTATCGTTCGGCGGTCGTGAACGCCAACCCCGCCAACTCGGTCTCCGGAAACTCGTGGTTCGGCTTCGGCCCGCCGTTTGTGATAGGGCTCGGCGTGATCGTCGTCGGCATCGTCCTGATGTTCGTGCAGTGGATGTTCACACCGCGGTTCTTCCGTCGCCGGCCGCAGACCGCGGAGAGCCTCGCGGCCGCCATGGCGGCCGGTGACGGGCCGCTCGCGGCCTCGCCGGACGCCGCGACGGTCGCCGAGGCGGCGGAGACGCCATGAGTACGGTCGATGCGACGCGGCGCCGTCAGGCGTCGCGGCTCGGCGCCGACCTGCGCTGGCGTGTCGAGCTGGCCCGGCGCGCGCTGAAGAAACGGTTCCACACGCCCGGCCTGGAGCTGCCCTCCGAGGTGCCGGTGCGCAGCGAAGGCATCACCATCCGCAAAGACCTCGCGGTGCCGATGCGCGACGGCGTCGTGCTGCGCGCCGACCTCTACCTGCCGCGGCCGGCCGGCGCAGTAGGCGCTCAGAGCTCCTGGCCGGTGGTGCTCATCCGCATGCCCTACGGCAAGCAGGAGGCGTACTGCTACATGCCGGCGCACGGCAAGTACTGGGCGCGCCGCGGCTACGCCTGCCTGATCCAGGACGTGCGCGGCCGCTGGTCTTCGGGCGGCGTCTTTGAGCCGTTCGTGCACGAGAGCGAAGATGGCTGGGATACGCTGGAGTGGGTGGCCGGCCAGCCGTGGTGCGACGGCGCCATCGGCATGACCGGCGAGTCCTACTACGGCTACACGCAATGGGCGGTCGCCCATCTTGGCCACCCGAATCTGCGCTGCATCGCGCCCGGCGACACGTCCGCGGACATCTACTTCTCGTGGGTGTACGTCAACAATGCCTTCTGCCAGCAGACGATGGGCATCTGGGC
>PMKK01000308.1:2716-3147 GCA_003157715.1 Actinomycetota bacterium | reverse complement strand
GGCGACTCCTCCGGCCTACTCCTTCAATGGGCGACCCGCCCTGCTCACCGCCCTGCCGGCGAGCGTGCCCGCCTCGACGGTGCGGCTGCCGTAGCGGCTGCCGCAGCGCCCCCGGCACTGGCGCCCTTCGTCGTGCCGGGGTATAAGTCGCCCATGTCCGGTCTGCTCGTCGGCAAGCACGTGCTCGTCATGGGAGTCGCCAACCAGCGCAGCATCGCCTGGGCTGTGGCGCGCGCGATCCTGGCCCAAGGCGGTCGCCTGTCGCTGACCTACCAGTCGAAACGCATCAAGCCGCGCCTCGAGCAGTTGCTGGCCGACTGCGAGGCCGAGGTCACCCTGATCGAGTGCGACGTGGCCAGCGACGACGGCGTCGCCCGGGCCATGAGAGAGCTCGAGAAGGAGAAGGCGGTGCTGCACGGGCTCGTGCACAG
>PMKK01000308.1:0-2665 GCA_003157715.1 Actinomycetota bacterium | reverse complement strand
CTACAACGTCATGGGACCGGCCAAGGCCTCGCTCGAGGCCAGCGTGCGCTACCTGGCAGCCGACCTGGGGCCGGCCGAGATCCGTGTCAACGCCGTCTCGGCGGGCCCGATCCACACCGTGGCGGCGCGCAGCATCAAGGACTTCGCCGGCATGCTGGAGCTGCTGCAGACCCACACGCCGCTGCGCCGCAACGTGACCGCCGAAGAGGTCGCCGACGCGACCGTCTTCTTGCTGTCCGACCTCTCGCGGGCGATCACCGGCGAGATCGTCCACGTCGACGCCGGCGCTCACGCGGTGACCTGAGCGAGCCGCCCGTTCCGTCTGTCCCGACCATTCCGGCTCTTCCGACCATTCCGACCTATCCGACTGTCGGGCGCCGACAGCGGCCGGTCAGCGTGCGAGTGGATGGGAGACAAAGAGCCGAGACAACGCGCTCTGTCGCAAGAGTTGTGAGCGGCTCGTGTGCGAATCGTCAACCTTCTTGCACGGTAACCGTGAAGGCGATAAAGTCGGCGCATGACCGCATCGTTCGGGGACCGCGCGACGGAGGACCTTTACCACAGTCGGCAGACCGCTCGCGCCCGTCGCTTTCCCCGCGAGATCGTCGACGCCGCCCTGGTGAAGATGGACTCGCTGAACGGCGCGGCTTCGGTGCTCGACCTGCGGGCGCCCCCGGGCAATCGACTCGAGTCGCTCAAAGGCGACCTCAAGGGCTTGCACTCGATCCGCGTCAACGACCAGTGGCGGCTCATCTTCCGCTGGGAGGGAAACGACGCCCACGACGTTCGACTGGCCGACTACCACTAGAGAGGAGGCTCGCACATGATTCCCGACAACCGTATTCCCACGCACCCGGGCGTGATCCTGAGCCAGGAGTTCCTCGCGCCCCTGGGCATCACGCAGGTCGCCCTAGCGGCACATCTGGGCGTGCCGGTCCAGCGCATCAACGAGCTCGTGCGCGGCAAGCGCGGCGTCACCCCCGAGACCGCATGGCTGCTGGCCCAGGCGCTCAACACCACGCCGGAGTACTGGATCAACCTGCAGGCGGCTCACGACCTGGCGCGCAGCCGGCCTGCTCAGGCGGTCCGACCCTTGAAGTCGGCGAGCTGAGGCCGGCGTGACAATGGCTTCGAGCTGGCCGCGACAGGGTTGCGCCAAGAGCGAGCGGCAGCGCTCGCAGCTCAAACGCCAAGCGCCAGGCCGAACATGGCCGAGCAGCCGAGCTCGGTGAAGGAGGAGGACCCATGCCATTGGTCACCGTCTTCGATCTGAGAAGAGAAGACCGACTGTCGGACATCGAGGAAGCGACAAGGCGCGCGTTGACCAGCATGCCTGAACTCGCGATCAACGACTACGAGATCGACGTGGTGCCGGTTCTCATGCCGGACGGCTTCGATGGCGAGGTGACCAGGATCAATGTCGACCTCTGGGAGCGGCCTGAGCGCACCAAGGATGCCTTGCAGGAGCTTGCGACGCGACTTGCGAGAGCCTTCCAGTCGGTAGCCGGCGAAGACAGGAGGGTGAAGGTCGTGATCAGGCCGTATGACGTCGAAAAGAGCGGCTGGGTGTCTCTTTGACTGGCCGAGCCTTGCCCGCCGTCACAGCCCGTGCGAGCCGAACGCCCACAGCGCCAGCAGCGCGGCGGCGATCGCCGCCGGCGCCACGACGATGCCGACCAGCGAATAGCGCCTGATCGAAGGCCGCGCGCCCGAAGCCCGGCCGATGGTCAGCCACAGCAGCGCCGAAAGGGCGCCTGTGACCGCCAGGTTGGGTCCGATATTCAGTCCGATGAGCAGCGCCCGGGGATGCGGCGGCACGCGCGTGCCGAGCAGTACCGCGGCCGGCAGGTTGTTGAGCGCCACCGAAGCGACGGCGCCGATCACAGCCGTCTCCCAGCCCGATGCCGAGCGCAGCAGGTGGGCCGGCCCGGCCCAGACGTGAGCCAGCGTGCCGAGGGCGACGGCGCCCAGAAAGACGCCGGTCAGAAGCGGCGCGTCCAGGGCGCGCGCCAGGCGCGCGCCCTCGACGCGCCGCAAGGCCAGCGACACACCGGCCGCGACCACACCGACGACCAGCACCGGCGCCGCCGGGTGGCGCAAGACGAGGACCAGCACCGCGGCGACGGCCACCGCGGGCAGGCCCGGTCCCAGCCGCAGCGGCTGCGACGGCACGTGACCACGCGGCGGCCTGCCCGACAGTCGCGAGCGAAACAGGAGCAGCAGCAGGGCCCCGGTGACGAGGATCGCGGCGATCGACGCGGGCGCCATGCGCAAGGCGAAGGCAGCGCCCGAGAGCCGCTCGTGCGACAGGACGAGCAGGTTCGTCAGGTTCGATCCCGGCAGGACAAGCGACGACGCGTTGCACATGGCCACCGCGCCGTAGAGGAAGGGCGCATCGTCGAGCCCGCGGGCACGGGCGGTGACCAGCAATACCGGCGTGAGGAACACCACCGCGGTGTCGAGATTCAGGACCGCGGTGACCGCGGCGACCGCGGCGAGAGCCGCGGCGTAGAGCACAAGGCCGCCCGCCGGCGCCTGGGCGAGACGCGCTCCCATCGTCACGAACAAGCCGTCGCCGTCGGCGGCCGCGCCGACCAGCAGCAAGCCGGCGACGAGGGCAAAGGGCGGCCACGTCTGGCGAGCGGCAAGGAGGGCGGCGCCCGGG
>PMKK01000350.1 GCA_003157715.1 Actinomycetota bacterium | reverse complement strand
TAGATCAGCTCGCGGGTGTCGTTGGCCCCCAGGCGCGGATAGTCGAGTCGCTCCAGGACGCCGTTGACGCGCACGATCGGCGGCGCGCCGACCGTGAGGTGCAGGTCGCTTGCATCGCGCTCCAGAACCTCAAGCAGAATGTCTACAAGATCCATCGTAGTCGTCCCCTCGGAAAGCAGATTGTCAGATGATGACCCGGGCGATCTCTTCTATCGACGTCTGGCCTGCCAGCACCTTGTCGATGCCGTCCTCGCGCAGGTTCTTCATGCCCTCCGCCTGGGCCACGCGAGCGATCTCGTCGCCGCTCTTGCGCTCGACCGTCAGCCGGCGGATAGCTTCGCTTACGATCATAACTTCGTAGATACCGAGCCGTCCCTTGTAGCCGGTGCCGTTACAGCGCGAACAACCCTTTGGCCGGTACAACGTCACCTTCTCCATCTCGAAGACCTCGGGTGGAAAGTCGTTCTTCTTGAGCATCTCCTGTGAGGGCTCGTAGGGCTCCTTGCACTCACTACAGAGCCGTCGCGCCAGCCGCTGAGCCAGCACGCAGTCGACGGCCGACGAGGTCAGGAAGGGTTCGATGCCCATCTCGGTGAGCCGCGAAAGGGCGCCCGGCGCGTCGTTCGTGTGCAGCGTGGTCAGCACGAGGTGGCCGGTGAGAGCCGACTCGATGGCGATGCTGGCCGTCTCACGGTCGCGGACTTCGCCGACCATCACGATGTCGGGGTCGCAACGCAATATGGAGCGCAAGGCCGCGGCGAAGGTCATGCCAGCCTTCGAGTTGACCTGCACCTGGTTGATCCCGTTGAGACGATACTCGACCGGGTCCTCGACGGTGATCACGTTCTTCTCGGGCGAGTTGATGATGTTCAGCGTGGCATACAGCGTGGTCGACTTGCCCGAGCCCGTCGGGCCGGTGACGAGGATGGCGCCGTATGGCCTGGTGAACGAACGCTTATAGCGCTTGAGCGCCTTGTCCGAGAAGCCGAGGTCGGTCAGGTTGAGCATGACGTTGCTCTTGTCGAGCAAGCGCATGACGATCTTCTCGCCATACACCGTCGGTAGCGTCGCGACGCGCATGTCGATGGGCTTCCCGCCGACCACCAGTCCGATACGTCCGTCCTGCGGCACGCGACGCTCGGCGATGTCGAGCTCCGCCATCACCTTGAGGCGGGAGATCACGCCGTTCTGCATGCGGCGCGGCACGGACATGACCTCGTGCAGGACGCCGTCCAGGCGAAAGCGGATGACGAGCTCCTTGGCCTGGGGCTCAAAATGGATGTCGCTGGCGGAGTCGTCGACGGACTGCGCGATCACCGAGTTGACCAGCTTGACGATCGGCGGTTCCTCGGTCATCTCGCGGATGTCGGTGACCTCGTCCTCGCCGGCGCCGACCGCCTCCGTGTTCTCGCGGACCTGGTCGTCGAGCCGGTTCAGCTTGCCGATGGCGCCGAACACGTCCTCTTCGCTGGCGATGGCGGGCATGATCGTGTAGCCCGTCATGATGCGCAGGTCGTCGGCCACCAGAACGTTGGCCGGATCGACCATGGCGACCTGCAGCGTGGTGTCGTCGATGAACCGCACCGGGATCGCTCCGTAGCGGCGGCACAGCCGTTCGGACATGAGCCCGGCGGCCGACATGTCGAGCTGCACCTTGGTGAGGTCGAGGTACTCGATGCCGAACTTCGTGGCGAGCGCCTTGGTCAAATCGAGCTCCGACACGACCTTGTCCTCGAGCAGCATCTGGCCGAGGCGCTGGCGGGTCTCCTTCTGGCGGATCAGGCAGGCTTCGATCTGCTCGTCGGTGACGAGCCCCATGTCGACCAGGATCTCGCCGAGCCGCTTTTTGCTCGCCCGCAGCGGTACCGGAGCGCCCGAGGCAGCCGCCTCGTCGGCGGCCTGCAGCCGCTCGAGGACGGCGTTCACGCCGGTCACATGCACGCCGCCGCCGGCTTCGCCGTCGCCGTCTGCTTCCGCCCTGGGCTCGTCGTCGTCGGGGATCTCGATCGGCTGAACGGTCGCCAGCAGGTCGGCCTCGGCCAGACCGGACAGGGCGTCGAACATGCCGTCGGGATCAAATACCTCGTCGTGGCTCGTGCTCACGAAATCGTCCGCTCCCTGGTCATCATCGGGTGCGACAGCACCCCATTCGTCGGTCTCCACCGGGTCGGCGCCGTCCCGGGGGACGACCTCGACTTCGGGTCCGTGTCGGCTATCGGCCGTCAGACGACCGGCTGCCGGGCTCTCATCGTCGTACGGCACTTCGCATCACTTCCAGTGGCGCGTCCCGGCCCGTCCACAGCTCGAACGAAAGCGCGGCTTGCCAGGCAAGCATGCCCACGCCGTCGATAGCCCGCGCTCCGACGGCCCGGGCGCGTTCGACGGGCATCGTCGACCGCTGTCCGTAGACCACGTCGAAAACGATGTGGTCACGGTGGATGTTATCGACCAAAACCCCCGGCACTTTAAGCGGCTCGCTCATGCCGAGCGGGCTGGCGTTGACCAGGATGCCGGCCGCGCGCACCGCGGCCCCGGTCAGGGCGTCGAGCGTCACCACCTCAAACCGTGCCTGGCCGTCGAGGGCGCCGAGCAGCCGGACAAGCTCCCGCGCCCTCACCGGCGACCGGTTGACCACCGTGATCTCCCGCACGTTCAGACGCAGCAGGCCGAGAACGGCCGCGCGGGCGGCCCCACCGGCGCCCAGCACCAGGGCGGAGGCGCCGTCGAGAGGCTCGGCCACGACCTCGCGCAGGGCGGCCACGAACCCCGCGACGTCGGTGTTGAGACCACGCAGGGCGTCGTCGTCGACGACGATCGTGTTCACCGCCTCTATCAGGCGCGCGTCGTCAGAGACGTAGTCGAGAAAGGGCAGCACCGCGGCCTTGTGCGGCATGGTCACGTTGGCGCCGCGAAAGCCGAGCGCCCGTAGCCCGCCCACGGCGGCCTCGAGCTCCCGGGCGGCCACCGGCAGAGGCACATAGGCCATGTCCAGCCCGAGCGCCGCGAAGCCTGCGTTGTGCATGGCCGGCGAGAGGGAGTGCGCCACGGGCCAGCCGATGATGCCGGTCAGGACGGTGCTGCCTGCGATAGTCGTCATCTTTACGCCCCCAGAGTCGTCGCGCCACTCGCCGGGTCGTCGAGCATGGCCACTGCAAGCTTGCACATCGGCACGCGACATCCTGCCCGACAGCTTTGCCGCGGGCTTTGAGCGCCGGCGCCGTGCGGCTCGCGGATAGTCCGCGCCGGCGGGCAGCGCGGGCTCAGGGCCGGCGCCGGAACTCAGCCGTGCTCAGATAGTCCTCGAGTATCTGCGCCGCCGCTCTGGCATCGAGCGCGCCCACTCCCCCTCGCCGCTGGGCGATCGACGTCGTGAAACGCTCGTCGTACAGCACGACCGGCACGTCGATCGTCTTCCGCAGCCGGGCCACGAACGAGCGCACGTCGCGCGCCTGACCGTGCTCGCCCCCGTCGAGCGAGACCGGCAGCCCCACCACCACTCGCGACACCTTCTCGGCCGTCACCATCTCGCACAGCGCCGCGAGCCCCGGCGCCGTCCCGGCGCGCTCGACGACGCCGAAGGGTCGCGCGATCGTCGCGGTCTCGTCGGAGATGGCGACTCCCGTGCGGACGGCGCCGTAGTCGAGCGCCAGCAGCCGCACCGTCAGTCCCCGAGGAGCTCCCGAGCCCGGGCGACGCCCGCCTCGAGTGCCGCGGCCATGCCGGCGACGTTGGCGCCGCCGCCGCGAGCGAGCGTCGGCTTGCCGCCGCCGCGCCCCTCGATGGCCGGCATCATGGCGGCCAGTATGTCGTTGGCGCGCAGCCCGCGACCCACCAGAGCGTCAGTCGCCGCGACGAGCACCGCGACACGGCCGTCGACGGCGGCGATCAGAGCCACGCCGGCGTCCGGCCGCCGGGCACGGATCTCGTCGGCCAGAGCGAGCAGCTCGTCGGGCCTCTGCACGTCGACCACGCCGGCGACCAGCGCCGCGCCGCCCACCGCGTGAGCCGCGGCCAGCAGCTCGTCGACACGCCCATGACGCACGCCGCGTTCGGCGGCGCGGGCCGCCCGCCGCAGCTCGTCGGTCTCGGCCAGACGCCGGCGCACCGCGTCGGGGACGCGGTCGGCCGCCACGCCGAGCTCGTCGGCCAGCTGCTGCTCGCGCGCCTCGACGCCGCGAAAATACTCGATCGCGGCGGCCGACGTGATCGCCTCGATGCGCCGCGTGTTGGCGCCCACCGACGTGCTGGCGGTGATCTTGCACAGGCCGATCTGGGAGGTCGACGAGACGTGCGTGCCGCCGCACAGCTCGCGACTGAACTCGTCGATCTCGAGCACTCGGACGAATTCGCCGTACTTCTCCTCGAAGAAGGCCAGCGCGCCGATCTCGGCGGCATAGTCACGGGTGGTGACGAAGGGCCGCACCGGATGGTTTTCGACGATCCGTCGGTTGGCAAGGTCCTCGATCTGGCGCAGCTCGGCCGGCGTCGGCGCGCGCCGCGTCTTGTAGTCGAAGCGCAGCCTGTCTGGGGTCACGAGCGAGCCCGCCTGGCGCACGTCGTCGCCGAGCACGATCCGCAGGGCGTTGTGAAGCAGGTGGGTGGCGGTGTGGTTACAGGCCGTCTGGTGGCGCCGCACGGCGTTGACCATGGCTTTGGCGCGCTCGCCGGCGACGACGCTGCCGGAGGAGAGGCGGCCGACGATGACCTGGTCGTTCTGGAAGCGCAGCACGTCGACCACGTCGAGCTTGCCCGAGTCGGTGTGGATCCAGCCGGAATCGGCGACCTGACCGCCGCCTTCGGCATAGAACGGCGACTCCTCGAGTTTGAGCGCCACCCGGCCGTCGGCCAGGACACGCGCGGCCCGCACCATGCTGTGGACTTCGAGGCGCTCGTAGCCCACGAAGGTCGCCGGCAGATCGGCGCTGTCGCGCTGGAAGGTCTCGAGCTCGCCCGGTCCGGTCTCGCCCGCGCGCTGCGCCTTGCGAGCCCGCTCGCGCTGCTCGGCCATGAGGCGCTCGAAGCCCTCCTCGTCGACACTCATTCCCCGGTCCTGGACGATCTCGCGGGTGAGGTCGAAGGGAAAGCCGTAGGTGTCGTGCAGCTCGAAGGCGACCGCGGGCGGCAGCTCGGAACCCGAATCTCGGGCGCGCCGCAGCGCCTCGTCGAGGATGTCCATGCCCTGAGCCAGCGTGTGAGTGAAGCGCGCTTCTTCCTGGCCTGTGATCTCGACGATCGTGTCGCGGCTCGCCAGCAGCGGCGCGTACGCCCCGCCCATGGTCTCGACGACACGCTCGCAGAGGCGGGCGAGAAACGGCTCGTCGAGGCCGATCGAGACGCCCTGCTGGACGGCGCGGCGAATGATGCGTCGCAGCACGTAGTCGCGCCCCTCGTTACCCGGCAGAACGCCGTCCATGATGAGAAAGGCGATCCCGCGAGCGTGGTCGGCCATGACGCGAAGGGCACGGGTCACGGCCTCGCTCGAGCCGTAGGTCTGGCCGGAGAGCTGCTCGCCGAGCTCGATCACCGGCCGGAACGCGTCGGTCTCGAAGATCGTGGTGACACGCTGATGGATGGCGCTCACGCGTTCGAGACCCATGCCGGTGTCGATGCTCTGGGCGGCCAGCGGCGACAGTCCGCCGTGCTCGTCCATCTCGTACTGCACGAAGACCAGGTTCCAGTACTCCATCCAGCGGTCGCACTCGCAGCCCGGGCCGCAGTCGGGACGGCCGCAGCCGAACTCGGCGCCCATGTCGTAGTACAGCTCGGAGCAGGGCCCGCACGGCCCCGTGGCGCCCGCCGGTCCCCAGAAGTTGTCGCTTCGCCCGAGGCGCACGATGTCGTCGTCTGAGAAGCCGTGCGTCTTCCAGATGGCGATCGCCTCGTCGTCGACCGGCACCTGGTCGTCGCCCCCGAACACGCTGACCTTGACCCGTGCCCTGTCGATACCGAGCTCATCTGAGAACTCGAGCGCCCAGGCGATCGCCTCGCGCTTGAAGTAGTCGCCGATCGAGAAGTTGCCGAGCATCTCGAAGAAAGTCTCGTGGCGAGCCGTGTGCCCGACGTTCTCGATGTCCGAGGTGCGAAAGCAGCGCTGGCACGTCGTCAGACGGGGGGCCGGCGGCGTGTCGACGCCGAGGTAGTAGGGTTTGAACTGCTGCATGCCGGCCGTCGTGAACAGCACGCTCGGGTCGCCGGCGGGCACGAGCGAAGCCGCCGGCGGCGCCAGATGGCCCCGCGCCTCGAAGAACTCGCTGAACGCACGGCGGATCGCCGCCGACGACAGCGCCGGGCCATTGCCTTGCAAGGTCATACGTACCTCGTCGTCGCGATCTCTACCGGTCAGAGGCGGAGCGTCACAGCGCACCCTCGCCGATGTTCGCCCGCAGCTTCTCGAGCGCCCGGCGGATGAGCCGTGACACATGCATCTGCGAAATGCCGACGCGCGCGGCGATCTGCGACTGCGTGAGGCCCTCGAAGAAACGCAGATGAAGGATGTACCGCTCGCGGGCGTCGAGCTTGGCGAAACCCGGGGCCAGCATGGTGCGGTCCTCCATGGTGTCGTAGGCCGCTTCTTCGGTCCCCATGTAGTCGATCAGGCCGGTCTCGTCGTCGCCCGATTCACCGTTGGGCGCGGCTTGCAGCGAGACCGAGTTGTAGGCCTGGCTCGTTTCGAGCGCCTCGAGCACTTCTTCGGGCGTCGCCCCCGCCGCTTCGGCGATCTCGTTGATGGTCGGCGAGCGCTGCAGCTTGGGAACGAGCTCGTCGATCACCTTGTTCAGACGGATGTTCAGCTCCTGCAGGCCGCGCGGCACGCGCACCGACCAGCCCTTGTCGCGGAAGTAGCGTTTGATCTCGCCGATGATATTGGGCGTGGCGTAGGTCGTGAGCTCGACGCCGCGCGTGAGGTCGAACCGGTCGATGGCTTTGATCAGGCCGATCGATCCGACCTGTACCAGGTCGTCGAAATGCTCGCCGCGTGACGAATACCGGCGCGCCAGCGAGCGCACCAGGGGCAGGTACATGGTGATGAGCTGGTCGCGCGCGTGACGGTCGCCGTGCAGGTGATAGCGCCGCAGCAGGAACTGGTCGAGCTTCTCGGACTCGTCCTTGCCACGGCTGGTCGGCGGCACGACGCGCACGATCAGGTCGTCGTCGTCCGCGGGCCCGGCTGCGGTCTGGCTTTGGTCGGCAGCCACGGGCTCGCCGGCCGGGGACTCGTCGTCGCCGGCACTCGGTGGGCCCGCGTCGTGCCCCACCGGCTGTCGGTCGGGCGTTCCGGCGGCCCCGTCGCCGTGCCGGTGAGTGATGTCGGCGTCAGACATGCGGACCTCAGGCGCTGCCGCGCCGCTTGGCGAACACCACGCGGTAGCAATCGTCGGGCGCCGCGCAGACTTCGACCGACTGTACGACCCCGCGCAGCACGGTCTGCAGATCGTACTTGCCGGACGGTTGCGCACCCGTGAGGCGCGACCTGAGCGCCGGCGTGTGGAAAGGACCGGCGTTCACGGTCACGCCGTCGTCGTCGAGCTCGATGACCAGCTCGTGGCGGGGTCCTTCGCCGGCGCCCCCGGCGGCCGAGAGCAGCGCCTCGACGGCCACGTACAGATCTTCGATCTCGTCGAGCGACAGGTCGACGCGCGCGGCCACACCGCCCAGCACCAGGCGCACGACCGGAAGCGCCGCCGCGGAGGCCGTCACT
Organism: Actinomycetota bacterium; assembly: GCA_003157715.1. The sequence goes on along the minus strand of PMKK01000350.1, from coordinate 2,245 downwards.
TCGAGACGTATGGTGTCCGCCATCAGCAACCTCGTCTAGACGATCGGGTCGTCGCTGGGCCGCCCCGCGGCCACGAGCGCGTGGTCGACCTGGCGCTCGCGCGAGCGGGCGGCCCGCAGGCCGTCGTCGAGAGCCAGCCGGGCCCGCCGGCGGGCCTCGCCGTAGCCGCGCAGCGCCTCGGACGGCAGCTGCAGCAGCACCTCGACGTAGCCCTGGCCGGTGGACTCACTGCGTTCGCGCACATAGTAGGCGACACCCGTCCCGGCAAGCACACTGCCGAAGATGATGGTTCCCCAGAGTCTCACCCGCCGCTCACCTCATTCGCGCCGGACACCGGATCTGCCGCTGCGGCCTCGCCCGGCGAACCGGTCACCGGCGAAGCTTCGCTCACGCCGCCGGCCGCCGGCTCCGCGGAGGGCGGGACGGTCGCATCGGGCGCGGGACGCGCCGCTTCGGGGCCGAAGCCCGCGGGCGGGCTCCAGGAGGCGCCGCTCGGCGAACCGCCGCCGGCGTCGGGCTCGGGCGGCTCGGTGCCGCGATTGAAGAAGCTGGAAACGGCCTGCGAGACGCCGGCGCCGAAGGCGGCGGCTTTCTTGGCCGGCACGGTGATCGCCGACTCGACGATACGCGTCGTCTGGTCGACCTTCTCGGTAGCGTCGACCACGCTCGACATGACCACATCGACCTTGTCGAGCTCGGTATTGACTCCGTCGAGGGTCTCGGTGGCCTGCTTCAAGAGAGGCACGACCTCGGTGTCGACGTCGGTCAGAAGCTTTTCGGCGGACCGTAACGTGCCTCCCAGCCGCAGAAGCGCGTAGATCAGCCCGATACCGACCACCACGAGGAAGAACGCCGCGGCATAGCGCAACGCCATCGAGGGCGTGCTGGCACCCACGATCCACACTGAATCAGTCATCGACGTCGCCTCCATCGCCGCGCTTTGGCCTCGGTCTTGGCGCGGAAACCCTATCACACCGGCACCGGCTCGGTGAACGTCCCGAGCCGGCCTTCGCGATAATGCCGCCGCCTACCACGACGTCGTCTCTGTACAGCACCGCCGACTGTCCCGGAGCCGATCCGCAGAACGGCTCGGCGAGCTCGATACGGGCGCGATCGCCCGGCAGTCTGCGCAGGCGGGCGACGGCGACCGGAGCGGCCTTGTAGCGCAGCTGGGCGACGAGGCCGTCGCCGTCGCCGAGGCCGCGATCGACGAGCTCGCGGACCTCCACGGCCGACACGACGAGTTGCTCGGCAGGCCCGACCACTATACGACCGCGGCGCGGCTCGATGGCCAGCACATACAGCGGCTTGGCGGCGCTCAGGCCGAGCCCTCGCCGCTGCCCCACGGTGAAGCGCCACCAGCCGTCGTGAGTGCCGAGCACGCGCCCGGCGCCGTCGACTATCTCACCCGCCTGCCTGGGAGCACCGCGCGCCGCCAGGAACTCACGGTGATCGCCGGGCGCGAAGCAGACGTCCTGACTTTCGGCCTGGTCGGCCGGGGGCAGTCCGGCGCGGCGCGCCCGCGCCCGCACGGCGGGCTTGGTGAGCTCGCCCAGCGGCAGCAGGAGACGCTCCAGAGTCTCCGGGGGCACTTGCCAGAGCATGTACGACTGGTCCTTGTCGCGGTCGCGGCCGCGCGCGATGCGCGCTTCGCCGGCCACGCGCACCACGCGCGCATAGTGCCCGGTGGCCACCCAGGCCGCGCCGAAGTGGTCGGCCAGCGCGACAAGCCGCCGCAGACGACCGGGGTTGCAGGAGATGCAGGGATTCGGCGTCTCGCCGGCCAGGTACGCGCCGACGAACGGCGCCACGACCTCGGCCTCGAAGCGCGGCTCGTCGTTCACGCTGAAGTGCGGGCTGCCGATGGCGTGCGCGCTGTCGCGGGCCCGCGCCACGGCGGCCGGCGAACAGCAGCTGCGCTCGTCGTCTCCGGGCCAGAGCTTCAGGGTGGCGGCCCGCACCTGGTAGCCGGCCTCGCGTAAGGCGAGGGCGGCTACGGCGCTGTCGACGCCGCCGCTCAGGCCGACGACTACGCTTTTTTTCCGAGCACCTTCGCGACGTCTCCGGCGCGGCCCGCCTTGGTGAGGTAATCCTCGATGGCGAGGTGCAGCGCGTCGGCGGCGAGGTTCGAACAGTGCATCTTCTGGGCGGGCAGCCCGCCGAGCGCCTCGGCGACGGCCCGGTTGGAGATCTCGGCGGCCTCGTCGAGCGTCTTGCCCATGACCATCTCGGTCACCATGCTCGA
>PMKK01000226.1 GCA_003157715.1 Actinomycetota bacterium | reverse complement strand
GGCGCCGCACAAGCACAGCGTCACGTACCTGCGTACCAAGCGCGAGAAGATGGGCCACCTGCTGGAGCACGAGGAGCTGCTGCCGGCCGAAGGCGACGAAGGGTGACCACTTGTTCACAGGGCGGCCGGTGTCCGCCTCGACCGAAAGGAATCTGGGCATGAGCACGACCTACGAAGGCAAGCTGACGGGCAAAGGGCTGAAGTTCGCGCTCGTCGTGGGACGCTTCAACGACTTCATCTCGACGCACCTGCTCGACGGCGCGCTCGACAACCTGCGCCGCCACGAGACCGACGAGAGCGACATCGAGGTGGCCTGGGTGCCGGGCGCCTTCGAGATGCCTCTGGTCGCCCAGAAGCTCGCCGGCAGCGGCCGCTACGACGCCATCGTCTGCCTGGGAGCGGTGATCCGCGGCGGCACGCCGCACTTCGATTACGTGGCCGCCGAGGTCGCCAAAGGGATCGCGAAAGTCAGCCTCGACAGCGGCGTGCCGGTCGTGTTCGGGGTACTGACGACCGACAGCATCGAACAGGCCGTGGAGCGTGCGGGGACGAAGGCCGGCAACAAAGGCTGGGCGGCCGCGCTGACCGCGCTCGAGATGGCGAACCTGCTGCGAGTGCTGCCGCGGGAGCGCGCCTGACCTGGGGCGCGGCGGCGACTGGCTAGAGGGCTTTGGCGACGCGCCCCGACTTGAGGCAGCGCGCGCAAACGTAAGCCGACTGTGGGCGACCGTCCAGGACGATGTGGACGTGCTGCAGGTTTGGCTCGAAACGCCGTTTGGTAGCTCTATTGGAGTGGCTGCGGTTGTTGCCCACGGCGGGCTTCTTACCACAACTCACGCAGACTCGTGACATGCAGAGGTCCTCGCTTGCGAAAGGTGACGGGCCGGAATTATGCTACAGGCGGCCGCGCGAAGCAACCGCGGCCTTTGCTGTAAGGTCACTCATGAGGCACTTTTCCAAACAGATGTCCATCTTCGAGGCGCTCGAAGCGCACTCCGCGGCGCGCGCCGTGTTCGCGCGCTGGGGCATGGGCTGCAGCCTTTGCATAGGGGCTCAGCTCGAAAGTATCGAAAGCGGCGCCATCATGCACGCGGTCGACCCCGACGAGATCGTCGCCGAACTGAATCTCCTCACCGACCCTGCCGCGTCCGACTGACGGCCGGGACACGAACGTGGCACAGACCGAACTCAAAGCGAGGCTTCCCGGCGACGACCTGCGTGGCGAGGTCACGGTGGCCGACGGCGTGATCGCCAAGCTCGCCGGCCGCACCGCTCTGGCCACCTACGGGGTCGTCGACCTGCGGCGCTCGCGGCTCGCGCCGCTCGTGCGCCTCTTTCGCGACGAGCTCATGAACGGAGTCGAAGTCGATGCCCACGAGTCGTATGCCGACATCGGTCTGCACGTTGTGATCGAGCGCGGGCTGAACCTCGCCGAGGTGACCCGCACGCTTGAAGACCAGGTACGGTTCGAGGTCGAACGGGTGGCGGGGGTGAGGGTCGGCGAGGTGCGCGTCCGCGTCGACCACGTCAGCCGATGAGCGCCCGCGGTCACGTCCTCGAAGTGCTCAAGGGGGCGTCGACGGCTCTCGGCCTCGAGCGCGGCTACATCAACGACCTCAACGTCTACCCGGTGCCCGACGGCGACACCGGCACGAATCTCTACCTCACCGTCCAGGCGATCATCGACGAAGTCGAGGGCGTACCGGCCGAGGATCTGCAGAACCTCATGGCCGTCGTCATCAGGGGCTCGCTCATGGGCGCGCGCGGCAACTCCGGCGTGATCCTCTCGCAGATCGTGCGCGGCGCCTGCGAGTCGATCGCCGCCGCTCAGTCCTTCAACGCCGCCGCGGTGCGCGACGCCTTGCGCGCGGCCTCGACCGCCGCCTACCGAGCCGTGCGCCAGCCGGTCGAGGGCACGATGCTGTCGGTCATACGGGCGATGTCCGAAGCCGCCGCGGGAACCCCCGAAGCGATTTCTCTGCCCGCCCTGCTGACCACCGTGACGACGGCCGGCGCCGAAGCCGTCGAGCGCACGATCGACCAGCTCGAAGCGTTGCGCCGCGCCGGCGTCGTCGATGCCGGCGGCTACGGCCTGCTCGTCTTGCTGCGCGGCGNNCGGCCGCGCCTCGCGCCACATCGAGGGCATCCCGCCCGACGCGATCGAGGAGTCGCGCTTTCGCTACTGCACGAGCTTTCTGCTGGTGGGCAAGAGCCTCGACCGGGACGACCTGGAGATGTTCGTGAACACCCAGGGCGACTGCGCCCTGGTGGTCGGCGACGAGAACATGCTCAAGGTCCACGTGCATACCGACCACCCCGGCGAAGTGCTGGGGTATGCCTCGGCGCACGGCACGATCGACGACGTCGAAGTCGCCGACATGCGCGAACAGACTCGCGCCCGTCAGCGGCGGCTGCGCCTCGACCACCGTGTCACCGTCGTCGCGGTGGCCGCCGGCGACGGCAACAAGGCGCTCTTCGCCGAGCTCGGCTGCGAGGCGGTGATCGACGGCGGCCAGTCGATGAACCCAAGCGCGGCCGAGCTCGTCGAAGCTGTCGAGAGTCTCGACGCCGCCGAAGTCGTCCTGCTGCCCAACAACAAGAACGTCGTGCTGACCGCCGAGCAGGCGGCGGCCATCTGCGACCGTCAGGTCGTGGTCGTGGCGTCGACCTCGCTGCCGGCCGGTCTCGCGGCCATGGTCGCCTTCGACGCGACGACCGACGCGGCCGCCAACGCCGTGGCCATGGACGAGGCGATGCGCCGCGTGCGCAGCGCCGAGATCACTCACGCCGTGCGCGACTCCGAGATCGACGGTGTCGCGGTCAGGCAGGGTGAGGTCATCGGCCTGGTCGACGGCCGGCTGGCCGCCAGCGGCGGTGATCTGCGGCTCGTCTTCAGCGACGTGGTGCGCCGGCTGGGCTCCGAGGGCGCCGAGCTGATCACCATCCTCACGGCCCTGAACGGTTGCGGAGTGACCGTGACCGATCTGCAGCGGGCGGCCGCCGACACCTGTGCCGTGGCCTGTCCCGACGTCGAGTTCCTCTTTCAGGAGGGCGGTCAGCCGCTCTACCCGATCCTGCTGGGCGCCGAATGACCCGGCTGTCCCTCGACAACACCGCGATCGTCGTCGATTCGACCAGCGACGCGCCGCCGGGTTACTTCGACGAGCCCGGCCTCGTCATGGTGCCGCTCAAGGTCCACTTCGGCGACGAGACCTACCGCGACGGCGTCGACCTGTCGCCGCCCGAGTTCTTCGACAAGCTGGGGTCGTCGCCGGTGCTGCCGACGACCTCGCAGCCGACCGCCGGCGAGTTCGCCACGGTCTACACGGCGCTCAGCCGCGACTACGAGCACGTCCTGGCCTTCCATCTCTCGAGCGCCATGAGCGGCACCTACCAGGCGTCACTCAACGCGGCGCAGCCTTTCGCCGGCGTCGAGGTCTACGACACGCGCACCGTCTCGGCCACCATCTGCCTGCTGGTCGACCGTTTGCGCGGCAGGTTGGCCGAGGGCATCTCACACGACGACGTGCGCGCCTATATCGACCACTTCGTCGAGCACAACCGCATGGTCTTCCAGATACCCACTCTCGAGTTCCTGCGGCGCGGCGGGCGTATCGGTCGGGCGCAGTCCATGATCGGCGACGTGTTCGGCATCAGGCCGCTGATCACGATCGAGGACGGCGAGCTCGTGGCTTACGCTAAGGTGCGCGGGGAGCGCCGCGCGCTCGAGGCCATGGCGACCCTGCTGAGCAAGTGCGCGAAGCCCGACGACGCCCCCAAGCTGGCCACCTGGAGCGCCGTTGCCGACGACAAGCTGCCGGCCCTCGAAGAAGTGCTGCTCGCGGCGCGGCCAAAGGCCGAGGTCGTCTTGCACGGGCGCGTCGGCGCGGTGGTCGGCACGCACGGCGGCCCGGGCATGTTTGCCTTCGCGATGATCGTGGAGTGAGCGGCAGGCCTCTCCTGCGCTTCGCCGGCGGCCGCTACGACGAGCGACCGCAGCCCCCCCTTCTTGCCCCCGACGCCTCCGGCCTCTCGCGCGCGCTGGCCGATCTGCCCGGCGTGCGGCCGGCGCTGGCCAGGCGGCTGGGCGGCTTTGGCCTCACGACCGTCGGCGACCTCCTCGAGCACTACCCGCGACGCTACGAGGACTTCACCGACCGCAAAGCGATCGCGGCTCTCAAGGTGGGGGAGGAGGCGACGGTCAGGGCCACGGTCGAGCGCGTCACCCTGGAGCACGGCCGCCGCCGCCGGGTGACCATGCTGAAGGCGGCGCTGCGCGACCAGTCGGGCGTCATGATCGGCGTCTGGTTCAATCAGCCCTGGCTGGCCAAGGTGCTCGAGCCGGGCATGGTGCTCAGCCTGCGCGGCAGCGTTCGCCTGAGCGGCGGAGGGGCTTCGTTCACGGTCAAGGCTCACGAGATCCTGGCCGGCGAGGGGGAGACCGTCCACACCGAGGGCATCGTGCCGGTGTACCCCGCCAGTGAGAGCATCTCCGCGCGCGTCCTGCGCGACCTGGTGCATGAGTCGCGACGGGCGGCGCGCAGCGTACCCGACCCGCTGCCGGGCACGCTGCGCGCCGCCGAGCGCCTGCCGGCCAGGGCCGACGCCGTGCTGGCCATCCATGCGCCGCGCTCGCACGCCGAGGCGGCCGCCGCCCGCGAACGGCTGGTGCTCGAGGAGCTGCTGCTCATGCAGCTCGGTCTCCTGCTGCACAAGCAGGCCGCCCAGCACGCCGCGAGCGCCGTCTCGCTGGGCCGGCCGGGGGCGACCGTGGCGCGCTTCGCAGCCGGCCTGCCGTTCACTCTGACCGACCACCAGGTGCGGGCCCTGGCCGAGATCGACGCCGACCTCGAGTGCGACACGCCGATGCGCCGGCTCCTTCAGGGCGACGTCGGCTCGGGC
>PMKK01000038.1 GCA_003157715.1 Actinomycetota bacterium | reverse complement strand
GTCCTTGCGCAAGGTGTGAGGTGAGGCCGTCGTGAGCGACCAGCAAGAGCCCGAGAGTGCCGTGAGCCCCGTGCCCGAGAACACCGAGAGCCTCGTGCCTGAGAACGCCCCGAGCCCCGCGCCCGAAGGTTCGAAAGCATCCGTGCCCGCGGGCGCCGGGGGTCCCAAGCCCGGGAGCGTCGACGCCAAGCTGGGCGTCAACGTCTTCAAGCTCGACCAGCAGCCCCACATCGAGATCGACCTCGCGATCTGCCGCACGGTCTGCACCGAGCGCGCCTGCCTGCAGGTGTGTCCCGCCGACCTGTACGCGGTAAACGACGAGGGTGACATGACGGTCAACTGGGAGGGCTGCCTCGAGTGCGGCACCTGCCTGATCTGCTGTGACGACAAGGCGCTCGCCTGGCACTACCCGCGCGGCGGCTTCGGCGTCCAGTACCGCATGAGCTAAGCCGAACGCGACTGCCGGAGGTGTGACGTCCGTGGACATCGCTGTGTGCGTGAAGACCAATCCCGATCTGCAGCTCATGCGCGTCAAAGACCGCGTGCCTGTGCTCGAGGCGGTGCCCTTCAAGGTGGGCGACCTCGAAAAGAACGCCCTCGAGGCGGCGCTGCAGCTGCGTGACGCCGCCGGCGCCGGCCGCGTCGTGGCGGTGGCGGCCGCCCAGGGCGACCGCAAGCCCCGCGAGACCATGAAGGAGGCGCTGGCGATCGGCGCAGACGAGGCCGTCATCGTCGCCGATGCCGCGCTCGACGGCGCCGACCAGGCCGCGGTGGCCCTGGTGCTGGCGCGGGCGCTCGAGAAGTCGGGGCCGTTCGACGTCGTCCTGTTCGGCGAAGGCTCGACCGACGGCTACTCCGGCCAGGTGCCGTCGCGGGTCGCCGAGCTGCTCGGTCTGCCCGAGATCGGCTACGCGCGCCATCTCGAAGCCGCGGACGCCGGCCTGCGGGCCGAACGCACGATGGGTCAGGAGATCGAGACCCTCGAGGCGCCGCTGCCCGTGGCGGTGACCGTGGTGAGCGAGATCAACGAGCCCCGCATACCGTCGCTCATGAACATCATGAAGGCCGGCAAGAAGCCGGTCGCCGAGCTCACGCTCGCCGATCTCGGTCTCGATGCCGCCGCGCTCGCGCCGGGGCGCGCCATACTGTCGAACCTGGCCGAGGAACAGTCGCGCAAGCACGTGCTGTTCGACGGCGAGCCGGCCGCCCAGGCCGAAGCCCTGTTCAACGCGCTGGTCGCCGAAGGCGTCCTGGGGAGGTGACGACGATGACTGCGATACTCGTCTATTCGGAACAGCAGGACACGGCCCGCGAGCTCATCGCCGCCGCTCGCGAGCTCGGTCCGCGGCTCGGTCTCACGGTGCGCGCGGCGGTGCTGGGCGCCGAGGCGCCCGACGCGGCCTCCGCGCTGGCCGTCCACGGCGCCGAGCAGGTCTACGTCTGCGACGATCCCGCCCTCGCTGGTCTCGACACGGCGGTCGTCGCTCAGGCGCTCGCCCACATCGTCGAGCAGGCCGGCGCGAGCATCGTGCTGCTGGGTTCCACGCGCCGTGGGCGCGAGCTCGGCGGCCGTCTGGCTCAGCGCCTGGGGGCCGGCTGCGTGACCGACGCGACCTTGCTTACCGTCGAGGACGGCCGGCTGATCGCCGGCCGCTACAACCTCGGCGGGGCCACCGTGCAGCGCGAGGCGATCGACACGCCGGTGCAGGTCATCGCCGTCATGCCGAAGATCTTCGAAGCCGGCGAGCCCGCCGCCGCCAGCGGCGCCGTGACTCAGGTCTCTCCGGAGCTCGCCGTGCCAGCCGTGCGGCTGGTCGCGCGGCGCCCCAAAGGCGGCGAGGCCGTCGATCTGGCCGCCGCGCCGCGCATCGTCGGCGTGGGCCGCGGCCTGGCCAAACGCGAGGACGTGACGATCGGCGAGGGGCTGGCCGCCGCTCTCGGTGCCGAGCTGGCCTGCACCAAGAGTCTCGCCGACTTCGGCTGGCTGCCCGAGGACCGTATCGTGGGTCTGTCCGGCGCCAAGACGGCCCCCGACGTGTATCTCGCCGTCGGTGTTTCCGGCCAGGTGCAGCACACGGTCGGCATCGCCCAGGCCAGGATCATCGCGGTCGTCAATCAGGACAAGGACGCGCCGATCTTCGGCCTCGCCGACTACGGCGTGGTCGGCGATCTCTACAAGGTCGTGCCGGCCCTGGTCGAGAAGCTCAAGGCGCTGTAGCCGGTCGGGTGCAGGCGGGCGCCGGTCGGGTGTAGGCGGACATCTCCCGGGGTAGCAACTCTGGCACCGGTCGCGGGCGCGGCTGGGTGGGTGTGTGACGGCAGGGGCGGCATCCGGACCAGGGGGCGTGGTGTTCGAGCGATCCGGCGTAAGGTCAGCGCGCGTCGCGGTCGGGCTCAGGTGACCGCCGGTGTGCACCGGCTCGCGGCGCCGATGCGGGCGGGCCCCGGAGTGCCGGCCGCCATCTTCGACTTCTCGCGCGGCAAGCAGGCGCTGCTCACCGTCGCCCAGCCGGCGCTGGGCGCCGTGCTCGCGCTGGCCGGCCTGCCCTCGTGGCGCGTGATCGCCATCGGCCTGCCGGCGGCGTGCGCCGCCTCGTTTGCCCTGTATGCCCTGAACGATCTGCTCGACCGCGAGGTCGACGCGCGCTCGCTGTCGGCCGGCAAGTCGCTGGCGCCCGCGCACGACATCGACACGACGTTCGTGCGCCATCCCTTGGCGAGCGGGGTCCTCAGCCTGCGCGTGTCGGTCGCCTGGGTCGCGGGCCTGACCGTGGTGGCGGTCGTGGGCACGGCCCTTCTGAATCCGCTCTCCCTGCTGTTCTTCGCCGCCGCGGTGGCGACCCAGGTCGTGTACTGCGCGCTGCGCTCGGTCACCTGCTGGAAGACCGTGCTCTCGGGCGTGATGGTGGGCTTTGGCGGTCTCGCCGGCTGGGTGGCGGTGGCGCCCTTGCGCTGGAGCGCCCTCTCCCTGTTCGTGTTTCTGGCGTGCTGGGAGGTCGGGGGCCGCAACATAGTCAATGATCTGAGCGACCTCGAAAGCGACACGCGCGTCGGCATTCGCACCGTCGCCAGCGTGCGCGGCGAGGCGGCCGCGGCGCGCGCCGCGGCCGTCGTGGCGGCCGCGTGCCTGGTGGCGACCGCGCTGCTGCCGATGTCCTCGGCGGCGGTCGTGACGGCGCTGGCCTTGGGCGTCTGGTCGCTCGCCTGGCCGGCCGTGAACCTGCTGCGCCGCCCGACGCCGGCGCGGGCGGCGTCGTACTTCAATCACGGCAGCCTCTATCCCGATCTCGTGCTGATCGCGGCGCTGGCGGGGCTGGCGCTGAGCGCCTTGTGATGCCGTCCGGCGGCGGGGGCGCGGGCGGCGCTGCCGGGGGCGCGAGCGGCGGGGGCGCGGCCGGCGGGGGCGGCAGCGATAACGCCGTCAGTCGCGACGGCATCGGTCGCGACGCCGTTCGTCGCGCGGTGAGGCGGCCTCACCGCGGAGTGCCCGACCTCGAACCCGCCCGCGTCGCCGGCCTGTTCGATCGCAACGCGGCGACTTACGACCGCGTCAACACGATCATCACGTTCGGCCTCGACGGGCGTTGGCGGCGCTGGGCGGCCCGGCAGGCGCTACCGTCTGTCCCCGACGCGTCGCTACCGTCTGTCCCCGACGCGTCGCTACCGTCTGCCTCCGGTCCGTCGCTACCGTCTGCCGCCGGCGCGCCGACGCCTGCCCGAGGCACGAGGACGGTCCCGCCCGGCGATGACGGACCGGCTCCGACGCCGCCACGGTCGCGGCGGGTGCTCGACGCCTGCGCCGGCACGGGCCTGCTGGCGCTCGATCTCGCGCGCCGCGGGGCGGCCGTGACGGCCGCCGACGCGGCGCCGGGCATGCTGACGGTGGCGCGCGCCCGCTTGAACGCCGCCGGGCTGCCGCTGCGGACCGTGGTCGCCGACCTGTCGGACCCGGCCGCGGCCGGCACGCTCGGCGGCCCGTTCGAGGCGGTGACGCTGGGCTTTGGGCTGCGCTACTTCGCCGACCCCGGCGCGCTGCTGCGCCTCTTGCGCGCGGTGCTGGCACCCGGCGGCCGCCTGGTGGTCGTCGAGGCGGTGCGTCCTGCCCGCGACCTGCCGGGGGCGGCGGCTGGCCTCTACTTCTTCGAGGTGGCGCCGCGCCTGGGCACGGCGCTCACCGGGCGCGCCGAGCTGTACGACGTCCTCACCGCCTCGACACTGGCCCTCGGCTCAGCCGACGACGTGGCCGCTCACCTGGGGGCCGCCGGGTTTGACGTGGCCGTGCGCCGCCGCTTTGCCTGCGGCGTCGTCGCCGGGTTCGTCGCCGAGCCGGTCTGAGCGGGCGGCCGCGTCGACAAGAGGTCGAGCACCCAGCAGACGCACGAGGCCAGCCCGTAGCCCGCGCCGAGCAGGCTGACCCCGCGCCAGCCGGCCGCCGAATAGGCGAAGGCGGCCGTCGAAGAGCCGGCGGCCGCCCCGACGAAGCAGGCCATCATGTAGAAGGCATTGATGCGGCTGCGGGCCTCGGGCCTCAGCCGGTAGATCTCGCCCTGGTTTGTGATGTGCAGCGCCTGGGCGCCGATGTCGAGCACGACGATCCCGACCAGGAGAGCCGCGAGCGACGTGGCCCCGCGCCAGATGAACAGGTAGGAGACCAGCAGCAGCACCGAGGCGAGGCCGGTCAGGGGGTTCTTCCAGCCCCTGTCGGAGAAGCGGCCGGCCAGCGTCGCCGTCGCCGCGCCCGCCGCTCCCACCAGTCCGAACAGTCCGATCGTCCCGGCGCCGTACCCGTAGGGCCGGCCGGACAGCAGAAAGGCGAGCGTCGTCCACAGCACGCTGAAGCCGGCGAACGACACCGCGCCGTACACGGCCCTCCAGCGCAGCACGGGCTCGGCACGCGCGATCTCGAGCACCGACGCCAGCAGGCGCGGATAGCTCAGCGCGACGCGCTCGCGATAGGTCGGCAGCGTGCGCAGCAGCACGATCGTCTGCACCGCCATCAGCGCGGCGGCCACCCAGTAGACCGCGCGCCAGCCGGCGAGCTCAGCCACGAAACCCGACGCGGTCCGGGCCAGCAGGATCCCCAGCAGCAGGCCGCTCATGACCATGCCGACCACGCGTCCGCGCTGCGCCTCGGGCGAGAGGCTGGCCGCGAAGGGCACGAGCAGCTGCGCCATCACTGAGGTGAAGCCGACGAGCGCCGTGACGGCCAGGAACACCCCGATGGACGGCGCCAGAGCGGCGCCCGCCAGACCCAGCGCCGTGACGGCCGCGAGGGCCGTGATGAGGCGGCGACGCTCGAGAAGGTCGCCGAGCGGCAGGAGCGCGATCAGCCCGAGTGCGTAGCCGACCTGGGCGACCGTGACGATCAGGCCGGCCACGGCGGTCGTGAGGTGCAGGTCGTGCCGGATGGTCTCCAGCAGGGGTTGCGCGAGGTAGTTGCTGGCCACCGCCTGGCCGGTGGCGATCGCAAAGACGACGATCATGCCGGAGCTCATGCCCGAGCCCGAGCCCGAGCCCGCGCTCGAGCTCGCGCCGGATCTCGTGCCGCGCTCGTGGAGCGCTCTGCCGTGCCGCGGAGCCATGAGGTGTGACTACCCCGTCACGCGCGATCCTGTCAAGCCGCGGCAGGCCTCGCCTGAGGGGCAACTTGGGGTGGCGGCGGACCGCGGCGGGGGTCCGACGGGGAAACATCCGGGGAGAAGCGTGCGGTGCTTACGTCAGGTCGTAGGCGGTCTCGCCGTGGAGCTCCTGGTCGAGGCCGGCGATCTGCACCTTGCCCGGCACGTGGACCGTCGAGACCAGATCGATCACCTTGAGGATGCCGAAGCTCATGCCGAAGGCGTAGGTCACGGTGATCGCCACGCCGGCGAGCTGCAGGCCGAACTGTTTGCCGTCGCCGGCGATCAGGCCGTTGTGACCACCGACCGAGGCGTAGGCGAACCAGCCTACGAGCACGGAGCCGAGCAGGCCGCCCACGCCGTGCACACCCCAGACGTCGAGCGAGTCGTCCCAGCCGCGCGCGGCGCGCAGGTGGGTGGCGCCGTAGCAGACCCAACCCGCGGCGAGGGCGATGAACGCCGCCGCCCAGGTCGGCACGTAGCCGGCCGCGGGGGTCACCGCGACGAGTCCGGCGAGCACGCCGGTCAAGGCGCCGACCATGCTGGCCTTGCCGATCCGCACCCAGTCGGTGAACATCCAGACGAGCATCGCGAGGCCGCCGGCGATGAAGGTGTTGACGAACGCCTGCGCGGCCATGCCGTTGGCGTGCATGACGTTGGCCGGGTTGTCGCCGAGCCAGCCGAACCACAGCAGCCCGAGGCCGATCGCGATCAGCGGGATGTTGCTCGGGCGCTCGTCTTCGCCGGGGGCGAAGACACGCTTCTTGATGACGTAGACAGAGGCGAGCGCGGCAAAGCCGGCGCTCGCGTGGACGACCATGCCGCCGCCGAAGTCGAGCACGCCCCACTGCTGCAGAAAGCCGCCGCCCCAGATCCAGTGAGCCAGCGGGATGTACACCAGCAGGCTCCAGGCCGTGAGGAAGACGAGGTAGCTCTTGAAGGGCACGCGGTCGGCGAAGGCGCCGGTGATGAGCGCGGGCGTCAGGGCGGCCACAGTCAGCTGAAAGACGAAGAAGGCCAGGAAGGGGACGGTCGGCGCGTACTGCGGATTGGGAGCCTGGCCGACGTTGTTCAAGAAGAAGTAATGCAGGTTGCCGATGACCCCGTGGACGTCGGGGCCGAAGGCCAGACTGAAGCCGCAGATGATCCAGATGAGGGTGACGACGCCCAGGCTGACGAAGCTCTGCATCATGATGGTGATCACGTTCTTGTTGCGCACGAGGCCGCCGTAGAAGAACGCCAGGCCAGGCGTCATGATGGCCACGAGCGCGGCACAGATGAGAACAAACGAGGTGTCGCCGGGACTGATGTGACTCATGGCGGGTGTGCCCTCCTTGCAGGGTCCGGCCCGGCTCGACACGGCTTGGACGTCGCCTGCCTGCGCGGGTCACAAAGCCGGACGGTAGCGAAGGACGGACATTCGCGACGCCGCTCGCTGTCGCGAGGGCGCGTTCCAACCGACCCCAGCATCCCCCCGCGTCAGCGGCGGGTCAACAGGCCAAGTGGCGTGCCGTGACCCGCTGCGTACTACGTTTTGGCTGCAAAACAGGNNCCCGCCCCCAGGAGCGGCTCGTTCACACGGTGCATATGTTCCCCGACCGGCAATGACCGCCGCCGGCCGCAAGCTCACGCCGCCCGTGCTGGCGTGGTCTTTAGATCAGGTCGTAGGCCGCC
>PMKK01000135.1 GCA_003157715.1 Actinomycetota bacterium | reverse complement strand
CCCCCCCCCCCCCCCCCGCCCGCGCTTCATGCCCGAACGATCAGTCAGAGGGCGTCGCCGATGCGACGCGCCGGTCTCTCCCTGCGTCGCCGATGCGACGCGGGACCGGCCTTACCTCGCCGCGCGACGCTCGAGTCTCGCGCTACGCCGTCGCGCCCGCCGCCACGGCCTCAGCGCCATCCTTGGCTTCTGCAACCTGGGCCTTGACGAACTCGGCGTCGATCGAGAGCTTCACCTCGTCGCCGACCAGCAGGCCGCCGGCCTCGGTGACCACGTTCCAGGCAAGCCCGAAGTCCTTGCGGTTCAGCTTGCCGGTGACCGACAGGCCGAGTCGCGTGTTGCCCCACGGGTCGGCCACAGGGCCGGTGATCTCACCCTTGAGCGTCACCGGACGGGTGACGTCCTTGATCGTCAGGTCGCCGGTGAGCGCGTAGTCGCCGTCGGCGCCCTCGACCTTGGTGATGACGTAGGTCATCTCGGGGTACTTCTCGGCGTCGAAGAAATCGGCCGACTTGAGATGGGTGTCGCGCTGCGGCTCGCGCGTGTCGACACTGCCCGTCTTGACGACGGCCTTGCCGGTCGTGCGGGTGAGGTCGCTCTCGTCGATGTCGGCCTCGATGGCGAACTCACCGAAGCGGCCCTTGACCGTCGAGATGACCATGTGCCGTACGGCGAACTCGAAACTGGTGTGCTGCGTATCAGTGGTCCAGGACATCCTCATGCTCCTTCTCGTGTGGTCGAACGGCGCCGAGCCCGGTGTGCCTTTGGCCCGCGCCAAACTGCTTGGCTGTCCACGTTATTGACAGACATGTGGATAGCCAAACATCTCGGGATATGGGTAGACTCCTTGCCGATGAACGAACGCAACGACACCACAGCCGACACCCCGAGCGTCACCCCAGACGTCACCACTGGCGTCACCACCGGCGTCTGGAACAAGCGTCACCGCGCGGGCCGCGACGGCTCCGCGACGGTCGACGCCACCTGCGAACGCTGGCCACGGCCCGCGGCCGTCGCAGAACAGACGGGCCCCGTCGTCCACGCCGTGTTCCGGCTCTCTCGCCTCAACAGGATGATGATCGGCGGGGCGCTGCGCGAGCTCGGTCTGGCCCCCGGTCAGGAACTGCTGCTCATGCAGCTCTGGGACCGCGACGGCTGCTCTCAGAGCGATCTGGTCGACCGGCTCGGCCTCGACCCCTCGACCGTCACCAAGATGCTGCAACGCCTCGAACGCGACGGCCGGGTCTGCCGCTCGCGCTCGGGCGACGACGGACGTGTGACCATCGTCAGTCTCACCGAGGCGGGCCGGGGGCTGCGCTGCGAAGTCACGAGGCTCTGGAGCGACCTCGAGCGCGAGACCGTCAGGTCGCTGTCCGACGACGAGCGGCAGACCCTGCTCACCCTGCTGACCAAGATGGAGCAGTCGCTGCACGCCACCGGCGCGGCGGACGCCGCGGAGCCGTGCGGATCGGTCGCGGCCGACGCCGAGGCGCAGCCGGCCGATCCCTGCGACTGACGGGGCCCAAGCGTTGCGGGTCGTCGGCTGCGGCGGGTCGGCGGCAAGGGCGCGCTCCGCACACGGGCGTCCGCGGGCCGTCGGCTGCGGCGGGGCCGGGAGTCGAGGGACGCGCTCCGCGAAACCAGAGTTGGGATCCGCAGCCTGAGGCTGCGGATGGTGCTCACGCTGCGAAGCGTCCCTCAACCCCCGGCCCCGCCTCCGCCGACTCCCTCAGCCGTCTCACGACACGACAGTCCGGCTGCTCCCGGCACTCACGGCCCGCTCGGCTCATGTGCCCTCGACCCCTAAGCTATTGGCGGGTCACGCTGAAACTCGTGCCGCCGTCTCTAGGAGGCGATGTCAGCAGCGGGTAGCTACCGTCAGGGGTTAGCATGTCGATTCTTGCCCAGCGAAACGCGGTGAACGGGTGGCCGTTTGCAGCGCACGAGGTGAAGCGCACCGAGTGGAAGTAGGCCAGTGCCCACTGCGGATAGTCTGGTGACGGAGCCTCCGCTGTGACCTCAGCCGAGGCGAGCTTGGCGCCTGCCAGCCTCTGAACTGTAACGCGGGTTGCACCAGTGGAGTGGTCAACGAGCTTCATGGTAAATGACCCCTGACCGTCGCTTGTGACCGTAGCAGTGAAGCGGTCGCCGGGATGTACCTTCATGCCATAGAAGAAATGCTGCCGCCTCGGATACATCTCATACCAGGCATCGTAGGCAGTCTCGCTTCCCTTGCTGTGACCCTCGGTACCTATCTGCTCTATGGTGTCGCTGCCTCTTCCGTCGAGTCCCACCCAGAAGCTGACTCTAGCCTTTTGGTAGCCGGAGAACACCATGCGCGGCTGAGTCCAGGACCAAGTCCTCCACTACCAACACTTCTCCTTGGGCCCGCCTTGGCATGACTGAGGCGGCCTGGTTGGCCTGGAAGGGCCACTGATATCTCAACCCGCCGACCACCAGAAGGTCGTCGGCGGAGGCGAGGCCGGGAGCCGAGGGACATGCCCTTGGCCCAAGGTCCGACTCGCAGGCACTGGCGCGCCGACCACTGACGTTGCCGCCTGCACGCCGCTTCGCTGAATCGTCAGGCGAACGCGCGCCGCCCTCCTGCAGTCGCGACGTCAACCGAAGGCCAAACGCCCGCAACGAGGCACTGGCTCACATAGAGCGGGTGGAGTGACCGGCGATCGAGGCCGAGGAGTCTTCCCCTCCGGTCCATGTGAACGGAGCTGAGGTCAGCGTCTGTTCGGTTCTGCAGAAAGGGGTCGCGAAGGCAGGAACGCAAGAATAACAAAGACGGCCCAACTCAAGAGCAGGCCCAAGATTACCCAGAGCCAGACACGCGTGTAGCCCTTCCGCGACGCAACTAGCGGGCTGAGCAGCACGGGAAGGGCGCCCACGGCAACCACTACCGCGACTTCTGCCCAGGCAACGCCCATCAATTCAACTCCTTCGCAACCAGTCGGCGGCGCGTGGCGGGGCATCTCGTTCGATCCCGCCTACCACCGTCCATCCTACACAGGCGGTACCACCACGACCAACACCGGCGACCGCCCGGAGGACGCGGGACGCTTCGCAGCGCGAGGCCGCCCGCGGCTGGCCGCGGATCACCCCTTCCGGGTTCGCGGAGCACGTCCCGAGCCCCTGGGCGTGCCGCAGTCGGGCTCTCGGGCAGCGGCTGAAGCAGAGACGGCAGAACGCAAAGGGGGCGGGCTGTGGCGTACGCCACAGCCCGCCCCCGGCGGTCTTGCTACCTGCCGGCGCCCGCGAGGCGCGCGGCCGACGTGCGTTGCCCTAGCGGCCCAGCAGGGCGTCGATCTTCTTGACGCCGTCGGAGGCGTCTTCGGCGTAGGCGTCGGCGCCGATCGAGTCGGCCCAGCGCTGCGTGCAGGGCGCGCCGCCGACGACCGTCTTGAAGGGCAGGTCCTCGGCGCGGATGGCGGCGATGACCTT
>PMKK01000121.1 GCA_003157715.1 Actinomycetota bacterium | reverse complement strand
TCTGCCAGAGGGGGTCAACCCCACCGTGCGATAGCCGCGGTAGCGGCGCTCCCCGGCGACCTTCACCGCGCTGCGACCGCGGCTCTGGCCGCCGACTCTGATGCCGCCGGGGTGGACGCCGGAGTGGCCGAACGGCGAGGTGCCGCCCGTGCCTACCCAGCGATTGCCGCCGTGGTGCGCCTCCGTCTGCTCGGCGAGGCGCTCCTCGAAAAGCTTCTGCAGCGCCTCGAGGTCGAGATCGGACAGGAGTGCCGCGAGGACCTGCCGCTCGCTCTCGGTCAGGCCGGGCAGGGCGAGCGGGTCGGAGAGCCAGTCCCAGACCTCGTCGGCGATCTCGACGGGCGTCTCGACGCCCTCGAAGCAGGCCGCGAACGCCTGGTCGTACTGGTCATAGAAGGTCTCGGACTTGACGAGGATGGCGCGCGCCAGCATGTAGAAGCGCTCGAGGCTCGAAAGCGCGAGGCCTTCGGAGAGGGCCACCATGAGGATCATCCATTCGGTGATCGTGACCGGCACGCCGTAGGCGCGCAGCAAGAAGAAGAACGGCGTGAACACGTCAGGCGGCGGTCATGGACGAGTCCACGTCGCCTGCCGACCGGCCTGTTACCTGCGTCGCCGCTTGGCGGTGTTGCCGCGTGATTTGGCGGCGTTGCCGCGGGGCTTGGCGGAGCTGCGTGACCTGGCGGCGGAGCCGCGGGGCGTCGCGGCACGACGACGCTGCTCGGCATCGGCCTCGTGACCCCGCTTGATCCTCGAGCGCCACGTCAGCGCCAGCACGGCGCAGGCGATCACCGACGGCAGGAGCAAGATGAGCAGGTAGTGCGCGTTCACGTGGACGGCCGCCAGCATCACCCGCTCCTATCGTCCGCCGCGACCGGCGCGCAGGGCGCTGCCGGCCACGTCGACATCGTGATCCTTCTTGAGCAGCACGCCGATGAACGGCAGCGTCGCGACGATGTCGTCGCGCGGCACGCCGCCCACCTGCAGCGCCCGCACCCAGTCGATCAACTCGCTGGTCGATGGTTTCTTCTGCAGGCCGGCCACGTCGCGCAGCCAGTAGAACGCCTGCAGGGCGAGTGCCAGCAGACGCTCGTCGATATCGGGGTGGTGCACCCGCACGATGCGCTCCATCATGGCGGCATCGGGGAACTCGATGAAATGAAAGATACAGCGTCGCAGGAAGGCGTCGGGCAGCTCTTTCTCGGCGTTCGAGGTGATGATCACGACCGGCCGCTGGGCCGCCTTGATCGTCTCGTGGGTCTCGGGGATGTAGAACTCCATCTGGTCGAGCTCCCACAGCAGGTCGTTCGGAAACTCGATGTCGGCCTTGTCGATCTCGTCGATCAGCAGCACGCAGCGCGGCATCGAGGTGAAGGCCTCACCGAGCTTCCCGAGCCTGATGTAGTGAGCGATGTCAGCCACGTCGCCGTCGCCGAACTGCCCGTCGTAGAGGCGCTGCACCGTGTCGTAGACGTACAGCCCGTCCTGTGCCTTAGTCGTCGATTTGATGTTCCAGGCGATCAGCGGCATATCAAGGCCGCGGGCGATGCTCTGGGCGAGCATCGTCTTGCCCGTGCCGGGCTCACCTTTGATGAGCAGAGGCCGCGAGAGGGTCATGGCGACGTTGACCGTCTGCATGAGTTCGGCCGAGGCGATGTAGTCGGCCGTGCCGGCATAACCGGCGGAGCCGCGGCGCCCGGAGTCGACGGAGCCCCCGCCGACACCGGGCGCGCCGCCGACGTGGGGGGCGCCGCCGACACCGGGCGCGCCCGCTTGATCGGCAGCGGTGGACGCGCAATGGGAAGGTGCTTGGCCGCTCATGGGCGTCGCGGTCGCCTTTCGTCGCTGGGCAACAACCGCGCCTGAGTCTACCAACGCGAGCCTGCGGCCGAAACCCAGAAACCTCGGCTGCGCGCTCGCCGTCCGGCGGCAGAAATGCGACCGGCGGCGAGCTCTCCTCTCGCCGCCGGTCGCCGGGCGATGTTCTTTGTCGTACCGACAGGCAGTGCATGTCCGCCGCGGCAGGGTGATCGAACGGTGCCGCTCTTGCCTTGCCTGCTGTACAAACGCGGTTTATCATTCGTATGTACGAACGACAGCCATAGTCTAGATTGTGGTCTCCAGGCGTGTCAACCGGCCCACGGACTCGCACGACGCGGCCCGCGAGCGCGTCGCTGCCGGATGAGCGGCTGCCCGCCGGGAGCGCATCGATCGTTGTCAGGGGGGCACGAGAAGGGTGAAGGCCACGAGCGACCAGCAGCGCAGGCGCACGAGAGACCCCGCCCGAACCTCCACGACGGCCGATCGCCTCGTGGCGGCGGCGCGCAGCGTACTGACCCGCGGCGGCCCGCAGGCGCTCACGGTCCAGGCGGTGGCCGAAGAGGCCGGCACCTATCCCGACGCCGTCCGCTATCACTTCGGCGGCAAGGCCGGGCTGATCTCGGCCACGGTCGAGTCGCTGGCCAACGATCAGGGCTTCAGGGCCATCGCCCGCGCAAGCGGCACTGCCCCGCGGGCCGACGTGGTCCACCGCCTGGTCGAGGCCGACCACGACCTGCTCCTCGACCACGACTCCTACCGCGACTTCTACGCGCTGCTTTCGCGCATCGTTCTCGACGACGAGCTGCGCGAACGGGTGGCCGTGCTCTATCGGGGCTATCGCGCCATGTACGGCGGCGTCGTCGGCAGCGAGGGCGACCTGAGCGTCGATGAGCTGCACGCGCTCGAGACGCTCATGATCGCCGTGATCGACGGATTGGCCGTGCAGAAGCTGCTCGACCCCGACAGTGTCAGACTCGACGTGGTCGTGCCGTTCTGGGAGGACATGCTCCGTCTGGTCTTCGAGCGCCGGGCCGACTCGCGCCCGCCCGCTCGGGACAAGCCGATCTAGGCAGTCGCGCAAGCGCGCACCCGGCGCCCCGCGCACGCCGGCCCCGAACCAGGAAAGCGGCGGGCCGCGGCGGCGGGCCGTGACCGGCTGTCAGCGCGGGCTCAGCAGCTCCTGTCCGCCCAGCCAGTCGATGCTGGCCAGCAGGTCGGCTTCGTTTAGCAGCTCGAGGATGACGGTCGCCCCCGCCGCGCGAGCGGCGGACAGGACGGCCGCGGCATCGACCACGCCCGTGCCGAGCGGCCGGTGAGGATCGTCGTCGTCGACCGGCCCGCGGTTGTCGTGCAGGTGCACGTGGACAAGGCGGGCGCCCGGCGCGGCGACGAATGCTTCGAGCGTGCCGCTGATGGCCGCGTGGCCGGCGTCGAACACGAAGCCCAGCTCGCCCAGGTCGAGCTCGCCCGGAGCGGCGAAGACCGAATGGCGGGCGAGCAGGTTCTCGATGGCGATGGGCACACCAGACTGGCGCTGCAACTCGGCAAGCTCGGCGATCGAGACCTCCATGGCGGCGACTCTCGCCGGGTCGCGCGGCCGCGGCTCGACCGAGAAATCGGGATGCACGACGTAGCACACGGCGGCCAGCGTGGCGGCCGCTTCGAGGTGGCGGCGGTGACCCTCGACCGCGGCTCGCCGCCGCGGCTTGTCGAGACTCGCCGGCGACGACTCGATGAAGGGACCGTGAACGCTGAGGCGCAGCCCCGCGGCCACGGCGGCCTGTGCCGCAGCCAGATTAGCCGGCTCGAGCAGGTCGTGAGGTCCGTCCGAGAAGACCTCGCCGAGGTCGGCCAGGACCCCCATGGCAGAGAGCGCGGCGCCCAGCGGACGGTCGTAGAAGGCCGCCGAGGTCACGCCGATGTCGGCCGGCAGCTTCAGAGGGCGCTCAGGGCGCAGGCACCGGAGGCGGCGTGGCCGGGGCTCCCGCCTCGTCGCCGCTCACCTCGTCGTCGCCGGCCTCTTCGTCGGCCTCGTCGTGGCCGGCCTCGTCGTCGGCGGCCTTATCGTCGCCGGCCTGGCCGCCGCTCACCGCCACGGCGCAGACCTGGCAGAACTCGGAGTTCGCGGAGAGCGAGGCGCCGCAGTGAGCGCAGTGCTCGAGATGGGCGTCGTGATCGTCGTCGCAGGCGACGTCGTGGGTGCCCGGCACGTAGAACCCTGAGCCGGTGCGGCACGCATCGGGCGCCGACGGAGAATCTGACGCGGAATCGTCGTTCATCGCTCGACCTCTCGGACGTAGGCCAGACCTTTCGGCAGTCTATACCACCATCCGCCCCGCGCGAGTCGCGGTCTCCTTAGGCGAGCTCCTCGCGAATAGTGCACTCGGCACCCGGTCCGGCGATGATCAGAAGCTGGTCGCCCGGCTTGATGACGGTCTCGGGTTTGGGCATGACGATCTGGTTGCCGTGCAGCAGAGCCGCCACCACGCAGCCTTCGGGCAGGCCGAGCTCGCGCATCGTCTTGCCGGCCGCCCAATGGTCCTCGTTGATCTGCATCGAGGACACCGTGACCTCGCCCTCGCGCAGGTCGAGCAGGGTGACGACGTCGGCGAGGGTCGCCTCTTCTTCGATCAGCTTGGTGACGATCTCGGCCGAGTCGATGGCCACATCGACTCCCCAGCTACGGTTGAACAGCCAGCGATTGCGCGGGTTACGCACCGCGGCGATCACCTTGCGCACCTTGTACTCGTTCTTGGCCAGCAGGCAGGCGACCAGGTTGTCTTCGTCGTGGCCGGTCGAGGCCA
>PMKK01000337.1 GCA_003157715.1 Actinomycetota bacterium | reverse complement strand
GCCGTCGTCAAGGTCGGCGCGGCCACCGAGGTCGAGATGAAGGAGACCAAGCACCGCGTCGAGGACGCCTTGAACGCCACTCGGGCCGCCCTCGAGGAGGGCATCGTGCCCGGCGGCGGCGTCGTGCTCGTCAACGCCATGTCGTCCATCAAGGTCGACAAGAAGTCCGACGACATCGACTTCCGCACGGGCAAGCAGATCATCGTGCGGGCGCTTGAAGAGCCGCTTCGTCAGATCGCCGAGAACGCCGGCCTCGAAGGCTCGGTCGTGGTCAACAAGGTCAAGAGCCTGCCCGCGGGCGAGGGTCTGAACGCCGACACCGGCGAGTACGAGGACATGGTCAAGGCGGGCATCATCGACCCCGCCATGGTCACCCGTTCGGCGCTGCAGAACGCGGCCTCGATCGCCAAGAACATCCTCACCACCGAGTGCATCGTGGCCGACAAGCCCGAGCCCGCCGGCGCCGGCGGCGGTGGCGGCATGCCGGGCGGCGGAATGCCTCCGGGGATGATGTGATCAAGGCTGGCTGAGGGGAACCTCTCTCGCCTTTTCACGAACGCAGGCGGTGGGCGGCTCGGCAACGAGCCGCCCGCCGCCTTTTTCGCGCTCGGCATGGTACATCTGTCCAGACACGCGCTCGCCGGCGATGTCGGACAGTTGAAGACGGACGGTCCGCGGGCATAGCGTCATCGCGCGAAGACGACGCGAAAGCGCCGGTCACACGACGCGAAAGCGCCGGTCACACGACGCGAAAGAGCCGGTCATCAGGGAGCCGCTGGTCAAGGAGCCGGTCATCGAAGAGCCGGTCGTCAAGGTGCTGGTCGTCACCGGTCCGCTGAGGGGGCGGCTGTTCGACCTGTTCACGCACCTGTACGCGGGGCGTGCCGACGTGCGCGTCATCCTCGATCGCCGCCACGCCGAGCGCCGCCGCGAATCGCGGCCTGAGGCTCCCCAGCGCCGCCGCGCCGACCGCCGCCGCCGCTCTCCCGCCTGGGTCTTCCCGCCGCCCGACTGACCGCGGCGCGAGCCTTCGACCCTCCGCCGGCTGACCGGCAGGCGCTGATCGCCGGTCGCTGGTCTTCAGCTGTTACTCTTCAGCGGCTACTTCTAACGCGCGCGAGGCAGGGTCCGGCCGCCGTAGTCAGAACAGACAACACAACGGCTCAAGTAAAGGACCGGACCACTCGACAATGCTTGTGAACGAGGTGCGTGGCAGCGACTGGAGGGAGGCGGACCGCGTGCGTAGACGGATCCGCGGACCGCAGACGGCCATCGCTCTGGCCGCCCTCGTGGCGACCGTCGTGGCGGCTGCGCTGCTCTCGGACGACTCGGCCGCTGCCTTCCTCTATGCGCTGCCGGTGCTGCTCGCGGCGCTCTTGCTTACCTGGGAGGAGGCCGCGCTGACGGCCGTGACCGGTTTTCTGCTGTTTCTCGGCTTGCTGACGCTCGATCGGGACGCTCAGCTCTACCCGACCGTCATCATGCTGGCGGCGGTCTGTGCTCTCGCGCTGGTTCTGGCCCGCCGTCACCGCGGCGTCCCGGGTGTCGCCGGCGTCCAGCAAACGCTGCCGCGCTTCAGCGCGGCGGCCGGCATGCTCGGTCACGTGGCCACCGACCTCGCCGCTACGCTCGACCTGCACCAGCTTCTGGCCTCCATGGCCCAGCAGCTCACCGCGGCGGTCGGCGTGTCACGCTGCGCGATCCTGCTGGCCGAGGACGGCGGCGTGCGGCTTGCCGCCTCGACCGGCGCGGCGCTCGTGGCCTCCGGCGGCGACGGACACGCGGGCTCGGGGATCCTGTCCTGGGAGCAGATCCGCGAGCTGCGCGAGCCCCTGGTCCTGACGGCGGCCACCGAGGGGGTCGACGTGGAGAAGCTCGACGAGCTCGATGCCCGCAAGGTGCTCATCCTGCCGTTCGTGGTGCAGGGTGATCTGCTGGGCATCGCCGTGCTCGACGAGCCGGGCCGCGCGGCCGATTTTGGCGCCCAGCGCATCGCGGTCGGGCAGGCGGTCGCCGGCTTCGCCGCCCTGATGATCAACAACGCGCGGCTCTACGAGCGCCAGGCGCAGCTGGCCGCCGAGCTGACCGCGCGCTCCTCGACCATGGAGGCGCTACTGCGGCTGGGCTACGACCTGCGGGCGACGCTCGACCTCGACCGCGTGCTGGAGCGTGTCGCCGAGACGGTGCTGGACTCTCTGGGCTACCGTGAGGTCGGCCTCTTCCTCTACGACGAGGCCAGCGAGACCTTCGTCGGCCGTGTCGCCTTGGGCGGCTCGCCGGAGCTCGACGGCTACTACCTCGCCCATCCCATCCCGAGGCGGGTCTTCGATCAGATCATGCGGCCCGAGTTTCGCATGGGCAGCTCCTACCTGCGCCTGCGCCGGCGCGTGCCGGCCGGCCCCGAGGAACAACGTCTGCTGCCCTTCACCGACCTCGGTACGCGCGGCGACGACGAGTGGCAGACGGGCGATAGCCTGGTCGTACCGCTGCTCGCCCGCGACGGCCGTACTCTGGGCGCCCTCGACGTCTACGACCCCGTCGACCGGCGTCTGCCGACGATGGAGTCTGTGCGGATCGTCGAGATCTTCGCCAACCAGGCGGCGATCGCCATCGAGAACGCCCAGCAGTACGCCGCCCTCGAGGTGCAGGAGCTGCGTCTCGAGCGCCAGCTGCAGTCGCAGCAGGATCTGCTGCGGGTCAGCGAATCGATCCTCGCGACACTCGACGAGAAGGTGGTCTTCGAATCGATCGCCGACAAGCTGCGGCTGCTTGTCGAATACGACACGCTGGCGATCAGCAAGGTCGACTGGCAGGCGCGGCGCATCGACACCGTCTTCGCCCGCGACGAGTTCGCGCAGGAGCTGATAGACAACCCGATCAGCGTCGAGCAGGGACTGTGGGGCTGGGCGGTCACCCACGACGAAGCGGTGTTGTGCAACGCCGCCCACGCCGACCCCCGGTCGACGCTCGTGCCCGACACGCCGCTCGAACCCCAGGCGTCGATCGTGCTGCCGCTGCGCGTGATGAACAAGGTGATCGGCGTGCTGAACCTCGACCGGCTGGGCGGCAAGACCTATAGCGAGGAGGAGTTCGGGCTGGTCAAACCGTTCGCCAACCTGGCGGCGATCGCCATCGAGAACGCCTCGCTCTACGAGAAGAGCCAGCTACGCGCCGTCACCGATCCTCTGACCGGCCTCTACAACCACGGCCACTTCCAGGAGACCCTCGAGCACGAGGTGCGACGCTGCGAGCGGTACGGCGAACGGTTCTCGCTGCTCATGATGGACCTGGACCACTTCAAGCGCGTCAATGACCGCTTCGGCCACCCGCGCGGCGACCACGTGCTGCGCCAGGTGGCGGCCATCATGCGCGACACCACCCGCGAGGCCGACTTCGCGGCCCGCTATGGGGGCGAGGAGTTTGCCGTGCTGCTGCCTTCGACCTCGCCCGCCGAGGCGCGGCTGCTGGCCGAGCGCATCCGCACGCGAGTGCGCGACATCATCGTGCAGGCCGGCGACGGGTTTCGCATATCGGCCTCGATAGGGGTGGCCGACTTTCCCGCTTGCGGCCTCGACGCCAAGACGGTGCTGGGGGCGGCCGACACGGCGCTGCTGTGGGCCAAGCGCCGCGGGCGCAACTGCGTGCTCTACTACCGTGACGTGCGCGAGATGATGGCGGCCCTGCCCGCCGACGAGGGCGACGAGCGCTCGTGGCGCACCGGCCTCGAGGTGCTGGCCGCCGCCGTCGATGCCAAGGCGAGCTTTCGCGAGCGCCACGGCGAAGCGGTCACCCGCATGGTGCGCGAGCTCGCCGAGGCGGCCGGCTATCCGCTCGAAGATCGCGAGACGTACGAGGTCGCCGCCCAGCTCCACGACGTGGGCAAGGTCGGTATCGCCGCCGAGATCCTGGAAAAGAGCGAGCGGCTCACCGATGAGGAGCGCCGCGAGCTCCAGCGCCACGTCGATCTCGGTGTCGACATCTTCACGAACGCCGAGGCGCCCCGCGAGCTGATCGAGATCGTGCGCCACCACCACGAGCGTTGGGACGGGCAGGGGTATCCGGACGGCCTGCGCGGCGACGAGATCCCGCTGGGCGCGCGCCTGATCAACATCTGCGACTCGTTTCAGGCGATGCTGTCGGACCGTCCGTATCGCGCCGCCCTCGCCCTGGACGACGCGCGCGCCGAGATCAGGCGCGGCGCGGGCGTGCAGTTCGACCCCGTGCTGGCACGGCTGTTCCTCGACCGCTGCCGCACGTCGGGCGCGGCCGTCGCGGAGTCGGGGCTCCCAGAAAGTCCGCGCGACGCGCTGCCCGGCGAGCCGGCACCCGCCGAGAAGCCCCGCGCCGACGACTGACCGCGCGCGGCCGCCTGCGTTTCGCTTGCCGCCCGCCCGCGACGTTCGCCGCCCTCTCGCGCCGTTCGCAGCCCTCCCGCAACGCTCGCCGCCCTCCCGCGGAGAGGGCCCGCTGCCGCCTGCCCGCCCGGCCGCGGCACGCCTCGCGCCGGGCTGCCGCCGACCCCCGGGTGGCAAGCCCGCGACGCGCTCGGTAAGATACGACACCCCGGCAAGAACAGCCTTAGGCTTCTCGCAAGGCCGGTCTCGCGGTCACATCGTAGTGGAGGTAGTGGCATGCTGTTGGTAGGCGAATCGATCAACGGGACTCGCAAGCAGGTCGGCGAGGCCATCCAGGCGCGCGACGCCGAGTTCATC
>PMKK01000074.1 GCA_003157715.1 Actinomycetota bacterium | reverse complement strand
CGCACGGGCGGCGACGTACACGCCGTGACCCAACCACAGAAGCGACAAGAACGCAAGTAATACAACGAATAGCGACAGAACAAGACAGCAATCGCGAGGTGGTTGTTGATTTTTGTGCGGTCGTCTGCGACGCTACGGGCGTTGGTCGTGCGGACAGGAGGCCTGCANNTGCTGGCCGGGGCGGGTCTCGTCGCCAAGGTCCACGGCGGCGTCACCGCGGTCGAGCCGGCGTCCGCCGCCGGGGCGGCGGAGAGCCGCTCGTCCAGTCAGGTCGTTAGCGAGCGCGCGGCCAAAGCAGCCATCGCCGCCGAGGCGGTCCGNNCCGGGAGCGGCCATCGGCGTGTCCGGCGGCAGCACGACGCTCGCCTTCGCCCGCTTGCTTGTCGACGTTCCCGGCATCATGGTCGTGACGAACTCAGTGCCTCTGGCCGACGTGCTGTACGCCGAAGGGCGCGACGACCAGACGGTCATTCTTACCGGCGGCGTGCGCACCCCGTCGGGCGTGCTCGTCGGGCCCGTGGCCGTCGAGGCGGCCCGGCGCCTGCACGTCGATCTCACCTTCATCGGTACGGCCGGTATGGACGAGCAGGTAGGCTTCACCAGCTCCGACCTGCTGGAGTCTGAGCTCTCGCGCGTCATGCTGGAGGCCGGCGGCCGTCTGGTGGTGCTGGCCGACCACACCAAGTGGGGCCGGGTCGGCCTGACCTCGGTCGCGCGTCTCGACGACGCCGAGGTGCTCATCACCGATCGGCTGCTGCCCGACAGCGGGCTCGCGGTCCTGCGCAAACACATCGCCACGGTCATCACGGCGTAGACCGCTCAGGCACAGCCGACTCGCGACGCCGGAGCCTGCCTGCGGTCCGACCGGCGGGCTCAGCTCCTAACGCCGCGCCGCGCCGGGCGATGCCGCGAAATCGAGCGCCGGCCCGTCGGGGATGATGCGGCTCGGGTTCAGAAAGTCGTGGGTCGTGTAGTAGTGGCGCTTGATCTGCTCCATGGCGACCGTGGCGGCGATGCCCGGCTGCTGGTAGAGGTCGCGGGTGTAACCCCAGAGGTTCGGGTAGTCGATCACGCGGCGCTGGTTGCACTTGAAGTGGCTGTAGTAGACGGCGTCGAAGCGCACCAGCGTGGGAAACAGGCGCCAGTCGGCCTCGGTGATCTGGTCGCCGACCAGATAGCGCTGCCGGCCGAGCCGTTCCTCGAGTTCGTCCAGAGCCGCGAAGAGCGCTCCGAAGGCCTCGTCGTAGGCCTCTTGCCGGCGCGCGAAGCCAGCCCTGTAGACGCCGTTGTTGACCCTGTCGTAGACGAATTCGTTGATCGTGTCGATCTCGGCCCGCAGCGCGGCCGGATACAGATCGACATGGTCGCCCGCGAGCCTGTCAAAGGCGCCGTTGAACATGCGCACTATGTCGGCCGACTCGTTGCTCACCACCTGACCGGTCGTCGTGTCCCAGAGCACGGGCACCGTGACGCGGCCCTCGAAGCCCGGGTCGGTGGCCGTGTAGGCCTCGCTCAGCAGCGAGAAGCCGTTGACCGCGTCCGTGTACCGGCCGGTCAGTCCCGTCGCCGGCTCCGTGAAACGTTCGCCGGTGAACGCCCAGCCCCGTTCGTCACGAAATGGGGCGGCATACGACATGCCGACCGCCTCGCTGAGGCCTTTCACCGCGCGTACGATCACAGCCCGGTGCGACCACGGGCACGCCAGGCAGACATACAGGTGGTAACGACCCGCCTCCGGCGGGAACTCCGCGCTGCCGTCGTCGCTCACCCAGCGCCGGAACACGCTCTCCTGCCGCACGAACCGCCCGTCGCTCGCCA
Organism: Actinomycetota bacterium; assembly: GCA_003157715.1. The sequence continues at coordinate 4,871 of PMKK01000074.1, read as the reverse complement.
CCTCACGGCCCAACTCGAAGCTGCCTGCCATGCGTGCTCTCCTGTGGTCGCCTGGTCCGGCGCCGACGTCGATGCCGGCGCCGCTTGCGCGTCGTGCGCGTCGCGTCACAGCATTGCCGCCTGAGGGTCGTCGGAAACGGAGGGTCGCGCCGCCAAAAGCCGCCGGCGTGCTGGCCGTCGCCGGCGGACGCGATGATCACCCCCGGCGGACGCAATGATCATCCCCGGCGGACGCGATGATCAGCGCCGGGGGGAGCGGCACGCGGCAACGGGCGCGCACGCTTCGCGGGTGGCGCGGAGGAGTAGGGTTTACGCTGAAGCGGGAGCCTACGGGCTCTTCGGGGGTCTGCGGATTGACCGGCGCCGGCCGCGGGTAGTCTCGGGGCCGCGCTTCAGGTGACTACGACAGGGGAGGGACCGCGGATGAGGAAGTGCAGCGATGGGTCTGCGTGAGCGGCTGGCCGCGTCGGCTGCCGAGATCCGTACACGGGGCCAGCGTCTGGTCGAGCTCAACGTCGAGCTGCTGACCGCCGAGCTCAAACGCAAGGGCGCGAAGTACGGCGCCGGGGTCGGGTTGCTGGTGGGCGCCGCAGTGCTCTCGCTCTTCGCTCTGGGCTTCGCCTTGACGACCATCACGGTCGCCCTGGCCGTGGTGGTGCCGCTCTGGCTGGCGCTGCTGATCGTCACCGTCGTGCTGCTAATCACCGTGGCGATCCTCGGCCTGGCCGGGCGGAGCTCCCTGCGGAAGGCCAGCACGCCGGTGCCGCAACGTGCGATCGCCGAGGCCACCGGCACGGTCGATCTTCTCAAGACGAACCTCAAGCAGACCGCGCGCGTCTTCGCGCCCCGGCGCAACGGTGGCACGAAGCCGTCTTCCGACGGCCGGCCGGCCGGGTCTGAGTCACCCTGGACGCCGGCTCATGAGTCCGCCGGCGTTCACGACAAGCCGCCGTCTGCCCCGGCGGGCAAGCCGTCGCCGGCACCGACACCGAGCGCTTCTTCGCCGGTGCCGCCGTCGATGCCGCCGGGCGCACCGACCCCGACTCCGCAGCCCGGCGCGGCGCCGCAGCCACCCGCGGCCTCGCCGCCGCCTGCGTCTCAGACGCCGCCGCCCGTGCCGCCCGCGCCACCCGCGACTCTCCCATCCGATGAGGAGGTGCGCTGATGGCAGACCAGGAGAAGTCTCCAGACCGGTCGCTCACGGGTGCGAGCTCCCAGACGGCGTCGGCAGCGACCCCTCGAAGCCAAACGGCCGGGCCGAAGACGCAGGGGTCCCAGCGCGCGCCCGATGCCATCGTGCGCGACATCACCGACGAGCGAGTTCAGCTCGCCAGGGCCTTCGACGATCTGCGCGGCGATCTCGGCGAGGCGATCGAGGCGGCCGGCAACCGGGCGACCGACGCCGCGCGCCGGGCGATGGCCGTGGTGCCGGTCGTGGCCGTCGCGGCGACGGTGACGGTCGGCGGTCTGTTTGGCGGGGCGCTTGCGCTGCGCCGCCACCGCCGACGCAGGTAGCTCCCGGCCGCGCCGCTGGGCGGGCCGGGCAGGGCTCGACGGCGGACCGGTGACCGAGGCCATGGGAGTCGACGGCGATCTCGAGGCGACGACGGCGCGGCTTCGAGGAGCTGGGTGTGTCGCCGCGCGGGAGGAGGCCGCCGAGCTCGTCGCCGCGGCCGGCGGGGACGTGGTGGCACTCCGGGAGCTCGTCGCGCGGCGTTGCTCGGGCGAGCCGCTCGCGTGGCTGACCGGCTCGGTGCGATTCTGTGACGAGACCGTGTTCGTCCGCCCGGGCGTCTACGTGCCGCGCCGGCAGAGCGAACGACTGGCGCTCGAGGCGGTGGCCAGGCTCCCCAAGCACGGCGTGGCCGTCGACCTCTGCACCGGGACCGGCGCGATCGCGGTGGTGCTCGTTCGTCGCCGGCCCCTGGCACGGGTCGTGGCGTCGGAGATAGATCCCCTCGCCGCGGCGTGCGCCAGGGCCAACGGCGTCGAGGTCTTCGAGGGAGACATGGCCGCGAGTCTGCCCGCCGGGCTTCGCGGGCGGGTCGACGTCGTGACCGCGGTCGTGCCCTATGTCCCGACGAGTGAGCTCCGCTTGCTGGCTCGCGACGTCGTTGCCTACGAGCCTCGCGGCGCGCTCGACGGCGGCGCGGCCGGCACCGTCTTTCTGGTGCGAGCTGTTCTCGAGGCAACGCCGTTGCTGCGTCCCGGCGGCTCACTGCTTCTCGAGCTCGGGGGCGACGAGGCCGACGTGCTCAAGCCGGTGCTTGCTGAGAACGGCTACCGCGAAGTGGAGCTCCTCGTCGATGAGGAAGGCGACCCTCGCGCGCTGGTCTGTCGCCGTTGGGCCCCGGCACGTCGTCTCGGAGTCGGCCGCCGGCGCGCTTGACCTGCCGTGGCTGCGAAGTTAGCGTGAGGTATGTAGTACTGGCTCTCCCGGGGGGACACGATGTTACACGGAAGGCGTGGGTCACAGTCGGCGGGCACGGGTAACGCGAGCGCCCGGCGTGGGTCGGCACGGACCGCTGGTCGAGTGGGCCGCACGCGGGCGACGATCGCTCTTCTGGCGTTCTTCGTGACGGCCATGGGGTTCGGTGCCATCTGCCAGAGCAGCCTCGCCGCATCGCCCGCGGCGATCGCCGGTCACACCGTCAAGGCGGCCACTCCGAGCGCGTCCGGATTGGCGCTGGCGCCCGTGAACCCGGCCTTCACGCGCTATCTCAAGTCGCGCAGCATGAGCCGTCCGAGCTCGGGCGCGGCAGAGCACGGCATGGGCTATGTTCCGACGTCCATCGACTTTTCGTATCTGAGCGGGTTGGCGGCCCATAGTGATGGATCCACGGCGTACCCGAGCTCCTACGACCTGCGCACCCTCGGCAAGCTGTCGGGTATCGAAGATCAGGGCCAGACTGGTTGCTGCTGGACCTTCGCCACCATGGGCTCGCTCGAGTCGGCCCTGCTGCCCTCCGACCCCGAGAGCTTCTCCGAAGACAACCTGACCCTCAACTCGGGCTACGACTCATCGTTCGACCACAGCACCAGCTCCAGCGACTCCACCAGCGCCTACATGGCAGGCGGAAACGCGCTCATGTCGACGGCTTATCTGGCGCGCTGGGCGGGGCCGGTCGCCGCCGCCTCCGACGCCTTCCACGACGGCGTCACGCCGGCCGGCCTTTCTGCCGCCAAGCACGTCCAGGACGTGCTCTACATCCCTCCACGCACAAGCTGGAGCGACAACAGCGCCATCAAGTCGGCCGTCATGACCTACGGGGCGGTGTACACCAGCATGTTCGCCGACACCGGCATGCAGTCCTCGAGCGCCTCTAAGTACTACAATCCCGACAACGCTGCTTACTACTACGACGGCTCAACCCAGCAGGACCACGCCGTCGACATCGTCGGCTGGGACGACAACTACGCCGCCACCAAGTTCTCGGCAGACGGCGTCACCGACCAGCCCCCCGGCAACGGCGCCTTCATCGTGCGCAATAGCTGGGGCACCGGCTGGGGCGACTCAGGCTACCCTACTACGACTCCGACTTCGGCTACAACCTCAACGCCGCGTTCGACGACGCCGAGTCGACCAGCAAGTTCAGCGAGATCTACCAGTACGACCCCCTCGGCTGGGTGGGCGACGTGGGCTACGACAACGACACGGCCTGGTTTGCCAACAAGTTCACCGCCACCGCCAGCGACGAGCTCGCCGCCGTGGGCTTCTACGCCACGGAGCCCGGGACAAGCTATACGGTCTACGCCGGCGCCTCGCTGTCGTCGCTGACGGCGGCCGGGTCGGGCAGCCTCTCCATGGGCTATCACACGGTCGAGCTGAGCTCGCCGGTGCAACTGACGAGCGGCGAGCCCTTCGTCGTGGCCGTCGAGATCACGTCGCCCGGTGAGACGTATCCGATCGCGATGGAGTATCCCGCGAGCGGTACCAGCACGGCCACCGCGGCGTCTGGGCAGAGCTTCGTCAGCTCGGACGGCGGTACGTGGGACGACTTGACGAGCGTGAGCGGCCTCGAGCAGGCCAACGTCTGCCTCAAGGCCTTCACGGGCTCCAGCGGGGCCGACCTGACGCCTCCGACGACGACGCTCGTCCCAGCCAACAAGTACGAGGTGGGCTACTGGAACAACGCGCCCTGCGACTTCACCTTCACCGCTGCCGACAACACGGGCGGTTCGGGAGTCGCCACGACCGAGACCAGCCTCGACTACCTGGGCTGGACGGTGTGGAACTCCGGCACGGTGTTCACAGTGCCCGCTCCCGCGAACCACTCAAACGACGGTGTGCACACCTTCCTGGTGCGCTCGACCGACGTGGCCGGCAACAGCGAGAATCCCCAGACGTTCTCGCTGGGCATCGACACGGTGCGGCCTTCGTCGAAGGCGCCGTCCGCGGCGCGCGTTCGTCGCGGCTCCTACGCCACGCTGAAGTTCAAGCTCTCCGACACCGCGCCCTGCTCCGGTACATGCCTGGCGGTCATCACCGTGAAGACCGTGAAGGGCAAGCTCAAGCTGACGCTCTCGCCGAAGACCTGGTACAAATGCGGCAAGCTCATTTCGTACCGCTTCAAATGCAAGCTCGCGCGCGGCAAGTACCGCTTCTTCGTCACCACCTGGGACGGGGCGACGAACAAGTCGGCGAAGGCCTCCTTCAACTACCTCACGGTGACCTGACCTGATCTGAGAACGGCCATCGGGCCGTGCAACTCCTTCTTCGAGACACCGCCTGAGAAGGCCGGTCCGTTTCTGGAACGCATCCCGGTCCAACGGCTGCGTCAACTGACAGGGTGCTAGGATGCTGTCGGGTCCTGCTGAGAGCAGGATCGCGTATGGCCGGCGGGCGACGTAGCCGCTCCGCCCGCCCTCCC
>PMKK01000168.1 GCA_003157715.1 Actinomycetota bacterium | reverse complement strand
GATGGCCACCTGGTATCCGGCCCATTTCTCGCTCATCCGCTACTGCCGGATCGCCGACTCGGTGACGTATCGCTGACGGCGGGATCGACGGAGGGACCCGTCGTTCGTGGGAGCGGTCGGCGGGCGCGACGCCGGCCTGCTGCTGCTCGCGCGGACGAGCGAGGCCGCCGTGGAGCTTCACCTCATCGCNNGGCGCGCTGGTGCGCGCCGCCGAGACCCACCTTCGCGCTCAGGGCATCCACTGGTTCCATGCGAAGACCCTCTCGCCGCGCGACGCCGACCCGAACTACGCCAAGACTCGGGCCTTCTACGCGGCGATGGGCTTTGAGCCGCTCGAGGAGATCGTCGCGGTGTGGGGCCCGGACAACCCCTGTCTGCTGCTGGTGAAGCGGCTCTAGCCGGCCCCGGCCGGCTTTCGGCTAGTCCCTCCCGAGCGCCTGCAGCGCGTCGAGCGAGGCCGGATCGCCCTTGACGATGCTCTGCACGGCGGCCTCGACCCGGCCGCTCATCTGCTCGACGAAGTAGCGCGCCACGAGCAGCTTGCGGGCGTCGCTCTGGGCCGCGCGCAGCAGCAGGTAGGCGCAGACGAGGTCGATGGCGGCTTCGACCAGGCGCCGCGCGTGGAAGTCTCTGAAGGCGGTGTCGCCGAGCGCCCGGACGTGGGCCACGGCCGTGGCCCAGCTCTCGTGCGCCGCGCGCACCGCGGCGAGCAGCTCGGGGGTCGCCGACAGGTCCTCGCCGTCGAGCCCGGCCAGGTACTCGGCCATGGTGCCCGACAGCACGCCGCCGATGGCCGCCACCACCTGGAGCTGGGTCGTGCCCTCGTAGATGTTGGTGATGCGGGCATCGCGGCTGTGGCGCTCGATGGCGAAGTCGCGCATGTATCCCGAACCGCCGTGGATCTGCAGCGAGGCGTAGGCGACCTGGTTGGCCATCTCGGTGGCGCAGGCCTTGGCGAGCGGCGTGAACAGCGCCGCCAGGCGGGTGTGGCGCTTCAGTTCGACGCGCGCCTGCTTGAGCTCGTCGTCGTCGCTCGCGGCGCGCTCGCCCGACTGGATCTGGGCGATGCGATGTTCGAGTCCCTCCTTGAGATCGACGATGAGAGCCGTCTCGTAGAGCAGGGCTCGCGAGGCCTCGATGGCGACCTTCATGTCGGCCAGCATGGCGGCCACGGCGGTGATGTCGCGGATGGGTCCGCCGAACTGCACGCGCTCGTCGGCGTATTTGGTGGCCGCCCGGTAGGCCGCCTCGGCGATGCCCTGGGCCTGGCCGGCGATGGCGATGCGGGCGCCGTNNGTGGATGCCGAGCTTGTCTTCGAGCCGACGGATGGTCATGTGGTCGTCACGTTCGTAGAGGAACATCGACAGGCCGCGGGCGTCGCTCGTGCCTTCCTCGGAGCGCGCCAGCACGAGCGACACCTGGCCGCCGCCGTTGGTGATGAAGCGCTTGACGCCGGAGAGGCGCCAGACGCCGTCGCCGCCGAGGGTCGCCTTGAGCTGGACGTTCTGCAGGTCGCTGCCGGCTTCGGGCTCGGTGAGCGCCATCGAGCCGGTGATCTCGCCGCTGGCGAAGCGCGGCAGGTAGGCGTCTCTGATCTCGCCGGCGGCGAACTTGTTGACGGTCTCGGCGATGTCCTGCAGGCCGAAGACGTTCATCAGCGCCGGATCGGCGCGCGAGATCATCTCGACGATCATCACCGAGATCGTCACCGGGAAGTTGAGCCCGCCGTAGCGGCGCGGCAGGGTGATGCCCATGAGATCGGCCTGGGTCAGGCGCGTGAGCGACTCGCGCAGGCCGGGCGCGTAGTCGACCTCGCCGCCGGCAAGGGTCGCGCCGGCGCGGTCGACGNNGCCACGAACTCGCCGGCGATCTCGCCGACGATCTCGAGCGTGCGCCGGTACGAGTCGAGCGCGTCGTCGTGGTCGCTCGGTGCGTAGACGAAGTCGTCGGCCTGCTCGTAGTCGTCTTCGCGCAGGGCGACGATGCGGCCCAGCTCGAGCGTCGCGAGCTGGCGCGTCAGGTCGGGGTTGTCGGTGTAGAAGTTGCTCACGCTGCTCTCCCCTGGGTCGCCCCGGACCGCGTGCGGCAGGGCGCGCTGACGCGAGTGCCGCCTGCCATGGCCGCCGCCTTCATCGCTTCTCCCGGTAGGCCTTGATCAGCTTGGGCACGACGCTGTGCAGGTCGCCGACGATGCCGTAGTGGGCNNGAGCCCGAGATGCCGGCCGCGATGTAGAGCTTGGGGCGCACCGTGGTGCCCGTCTGGCCGACCTGGTGTTCCCGGGAGACCCAGCCGGCGTCGATGGCGGCGCGCGAGGCGCCCACGACGCCGCCCAGCGTGTGAGCCAGATCGGCCAGCAGCTTGAAGCCGGCGGCCGAACCTACGCCGACGCCGCCGGCGACGATCACCCGGGCGCCCTTCAGGTCGACCGACTTCTCTTCGCGCGCCCGCCGCACGAGGCTCACGGCGAAGTCGAGGTCGTCGAGCAGTATGGGCCCGCCGGCGGCCGTCGGCCGGCCGTTGTGACCGCTGGGCAGGCCGGTGACCCGCTCGACGTTCAGCTCGACGACGTCACCGTGGCGGCTCGCGTCGGGTTTGGGCAGCCGAAAGACGCCCTCGCGCACGGTGGCCATCTGGGGCCGGTGCTCGGGACTCACGATGGTGGCGATGATGTTGCCGCCGAAGGCCGGACGGATCTGGTAGAGCAGGTCGGTGTAAGCGACGCCTTTGATCTCGTGGTCGCCGATGGCGAGATCGGTGCAGTCGGCCGTCAGTCCCGTGCGCAGCGCCGAGGCGACACGCGGCGCCAGGTCGCGGCCGGTCGTGGTCGCGCCGTAGAGGACGACCTGGGGCTGGAAGTGGCGCACCGCCTCTGTGACGACGCGGGCGTAGGGCTGGGCCAGATACTCGACGAGAGAGTCGTCGACGGCCAGGTACGCGGTGTCGGCGCCGGCGGCGACGAGCGTGGGCGCGAGCGCCCGCGCCGGCTCGCCGCCGGCACACACCGCGCCGGTCCGTGCGCCGAGGCGGTCGGCCAGCACGCGGGCCTGCCCGAGCAGCTCGAGGCTGACTTCGGCGGCGCGAGCGCCCGCGGCCCTCGCGCCGCTCACGGTCTCGACGAAGACCCAGACTTCTCCGGCGGGGCTACCCAAGGATGTGCTCTTCGATCAGCTCTCGCACGAGGTCTCGAATGCCGTGGTCGGTCGGTTCGACGAGCTGCGTCTCGCCGGCGGCCAGCACGACGCTGTCGATCTTCTTGACGCGTGTCGGCGAACCGCGCAGCCCGACCAGGTCGCGCTCGGCGCCGATCGAGGCGGCGTCCCACAGGACGATCTTCGCTCGGCACACCGGCGTGCCGTCGCGGCTCGTCAGACAGACCTCGGCATCGTCCGAATCGGGGTCGAGGTAGCTGTCGTCGTAGCCCGGCATGGCCTCGGCCGCGGCGTGCTTGTAGGTCATGACGAGCTTGGCGGAGGGCGGCCGCGGCTCGTTGGCTTCGGCTGTGATGGTGAGCAGGGCGGGCAGCGGCGTGCGCAGCGTCTCGGTACCGTTCTCGACCGAGCGGGTGGCGGTGATCGCGCCCTCGCCGTTGCCGGTCGCGGCGCCGAAGTTGCCGGTCGCGGCGCCGGAGCCGCCGCCGGTCGCGGCGCCGGAGCCGCTACGCGTGGCGCCGCCGGGCGGCACGAGCTCGTCGATGCGACTCACGCAGGTGATCTGCGGCAGGCCGAGCTTCTCGGCGATCTGCGGACCCACCTGGGCGGTGTCGCCGTCGATCGCCTG
>PMKK01000159.1:9170-13277 GCA_003157715.1 Actinomycetota bacterium | reverse complement strand
CCGGCACGCCGGCGCCCGATTGGCAGGCGCCGCAGGGCTGGATGGCGCCGGCGGGACCGCCGCCGCAAGGCTGGGCGGGGCATCCCGGCACGCCGCCGCCGCCGTGGGCGGGTCCCCAGGGCTGGGGACCCGGCACGCCGCCGCCCGGCTGGCCGTCGCCCGCCGGTTCGCCGGCGCCCCTCCTGGACCAGGCAGCGCCCGATGGACCCGCGGCGCACGGACCGGATGAGGCAGCGCACAGACCGGATGAGGCAGCGGTAGACGGACCGGATGAGGCAGCGCCGGCCGGGCCCGCGCCGGACGGGCCCGTCTCGTCGTAGACGACTGTCGTTCGCCGACCGCCTCGCCGACCGGCGAGCCACNNGAGCCGCTCGGGCACGACCCGCTGTCCGCCGAGCAGCGTGACCTCGCCCATCTCGCCGAACATGGCGCGCACTGCCGCCGCGGGCAGGGGGATCACGGCCGGCCGCCGCAGAACGTGTCCCAGCGTCGTGACGAACTCGCGATTGGTCAACGGTCCCGGACTGGTCACGTTCACCGGTCCGTCGACCGTCTCAGCGGAGAGCAGCCGGGCGACCGCGCCGACAAGGTCGTCGAGGCTCACCCAGCTCATCCATTGGACACCCGAGCCGAACGGCCCGCCGGCGCCGGCCCGAAAGGCCGGCAGCATGCGCTCGAGCGCGCCTCCCGTGGCGCTCAGCACGACGCCGAACCGCATGGCCGCGACCCTGATACCGGCCGCGCTCGCCGGCGCCAGCGCGGCTTCCCACTCGCGACAGACGTCGGCCAGAAAGTCGAAGCCCGCGGGGCTGGCCTCGGTCAGCACCCTGGCGCCGCGTGCGCCGCCGTAGTAGCCCACCGCCGACGCCGACAGCAGGGCTCGCGGCGGGTTCGTCATCGCTGCCATCGTGCCGGCCAGCAGCTCCGTTGCCTGCCGGCGACTGGCGATGATGCGCCGCTTGCGAGCGGCCGTCCAGCGGTGCCCGATACTCTCGCCGGCCAGATTGACGACGGCGTCCAGGCCTTCGAGCGAGGCGGCCGCGAGCTTGCCGCGAGCCGGGTCCCACAAGACGTCGCCGGGACGTTCGGGACGGCCCCGTCCGATGCGCACGACGCTGTGCCCGCCACCTTCGAGAAAGGCCGTCAGTTGCCGGCCGATCATGCCGCCGGCGCCCGTCACGCCGACCCGCAGCCGCGGCTCGCCGGCGTCGCCGGCGTGGCGCACGAGATCGGCCAGGGTGCGCTCGTGACGAAAGCGAAAGAGACGCGTCAGAAAGTGCCTGGCGGGCAGGCCGCCGAACAGGTCGCCGGCGGCCCCGAGCGGCAGGCGAAACTCGACATGGTCCTCGATCAGGCAGCGTCCCGGACCCTGGGGAGTGAAGGAATGAGTGTGCTCCCATTGCTCGAAGGGACCGTGAAGCTGCCGGTCGCTGAAGCGCCGCCCCGGCTCGGCGTCGCCGTGCACGGCCGTCCAGCGACCCCGCAGCGGACCGTTGCCATACTCGAACACGAGGCTGCCGTGGTGCTCGAGGTCGCCCGTACGCTCGATCACGCGAGTACGCAGCCAGGGCGGGCTCAGACGTTCGAACGAGCCCGGCCGCGCGTACCAGGCGTAGACCTCGTCGGCTGAGAACGGAACGGTGGTGCGCCACTCGAATACGGGCATCGGGTGCCTCCGGGGTCGGGCGATGGCTCGCGAGCGAGTTCTACCCCGTAGCGCCCATTCAGTACGCCGCTGCGCCACGCGCCGCCACCGTCAACGGCGCCACCCTCACACCGGGCGTGAGCCTGCGAGGCTTGGGGAACAGTGCCGGGGACGGATAGCAACCGACTTGCCGGCGGCCGCGGGGCACACCGCGCCGGTCGCCGGACGAAGCGAGGTCAGACAGCTCTCATGACAGAGACAGCAACCTTCGCCGCGGGATGCTTCTGGGGAGTCGAGGAGCGGTTCCGCAAGCTGCCCGGAGTCGAGGACGCCGAGGTCGGCTACACCGGCGGCTGGAAGCCGGACCCGACCTACAATGACGTCTGCACCGACGAGACCGGCCACGCCGAGGCCGTGCGCGTACGGTTCGACCCGGCGGTGATCGCCTACGAGCAGCTCGTCACGGCGTTCTTTGCCATGCACGATCCCACGACGCGCAACCGCCAGGGTCCCGATGTCGGCGCCCAGTATCGCTCAGCGATCTTCGCCGAGACGCCCGCGCAGGAGGCGACGGCCCGCGCCGTGCTCGAACGCTTGCAGCAGCAGCGCGACGGCACCCGACGGATCGTCACTGAGATCGTGCCGGCGGGCGAGTTTTACCGCGCCGAGGACTACCACCAGCGCTACAACGAAAAGCAGCACCGGGCGCGGTTCATCTTCTGAGAGACTCTGAGAGGCGAGCGCCCCGGAGCCGCCGCGACAGCGCATGGCGACTGCTTAACTATAAGCAATCCTTATTTGATTCATGTGAGTGGCGGGGCCATACTGCCCGCATGGTCCACTGTAGAATCCTCGATCAGCTGAGTCGGTTTTCATGACGCACAGCGATCCTGGCGCCTCGAGCGACATCGACAGGCGCATTCTCGAGGCCGTTCGCAGCCTCGACTACGGTTCGGTCGAGATCGTCGTCCACGATTCCCAGGTAGTCCAGATCGAGCGCCGCGAGAAAGTGCGCCTCGACAAGTCGAGCGCCCAGGAACCACGCCCCGGCAAGCAGCAAGCGCCGCCCACCTCGGACGGCGACGCGCGCCCCATCGGCCCCCGGCGATCGCGCCAGGCCGGCGCGGGAACCCACTAGACCGCGAGGTGGGGCGAGCTTTCCGCCCCACCATCCGACTACCTCGACCTACCGGACGACCGGCGGTCCCAAAGAGAGCGAGCCCTGCTCGGGCTACAGGTGCCGATCGCACCGCGAGCAGGTCCATGCGCCGCGACCCGAGCGGCAGCCCTTCACAGTCCTCGCTTCTTCCGCATACGAGTACTTGGCAAAGGAGAACAACGTGATCGAGACCATCACCATTCTGGGAGGCAACGGCAAGAACGGCGAGCCCGAACCCGTCGAACGCCTCGACCTGCAGATGGGCAACGTGGCGAGCATCGTCGGGCCGACCGGCTCCGGCAAGACCACCCTCATCAACGACATCGAGATGTTCGCCGAGGCCGACACGCCNNGATCCTGATCAACGGCAAGCCGGCACCCGAGGAGTACCGCAACGATCCCTCGCGCAACCCCATCGCCCTGATCACCCAGCACACGACGTTCCTCTCCGACCTGCCGGTCGGCGAGTTCCTCGAGATCCACGCCCGGGTGCGCTCCGAAGGCGGCAAGCACGCCGCCAGCATGATCGCCGACACGATCGACTTCGCCAACGAGCTCACCGGCGAGGCGATCGGCCTGGACGTGCGCATGACGGAGCTTTCCGGCGGCCAGACGCGCTCGCTGCTGATCGCCGACGCCACCATCATCTGCGACACGCCGATCGTGCTGCTCGACGAGGTCGAGAACGCCGGCATCGACCGCTCGCGATGTCTCGAGCTGCTGCGCCGGCAGCGCAAGATCTTCATCTTCGTCACCCACGACCCGCGTATCGCCCTGCTCTCGGACTTTCGCATCGTGATCGCCGAGGGCCGCATCATGAAGCTGCTCGGCACCAACGAGCAGGAGCGCGAGCTGGCCACCAAGGTCACCAAGCTCGACGATGTGCTCTCCAGCCTGCGCGACAAGCTGCGCATGGGCTACTCGCTGACCGGCGACGAACTCCAGGGAGCGTTCTCATGAAACTCGCCATCGCCGCCGGCCCCGCCACGACCGGCAAGACATCCGTACTGCGGCACGCCATCCGCAAGCTGATCGAGCACGGCGAGCGCGTCGCCTTTCTGAAGATCGACGTCCAGTATGCAGACGAAGACGAGCTGCTGGCCAAGGAGTTCGGCATCCCCACGCGCAAGCTCTACTCGGGCGAGCTCTGTCCCGACCACTGCAGCGTGATGGTCCTGGGCGACGCCATGGAATGGGCCGACAAGCAGGACTGCAACATCCTGCTGGTCGAGACGGCCGGGCTGTGCCTGCGCTGCGCGCCCTACGTCGACGGTGGTCTCGGCATCTGCGTGCTCGAGGCGAC
>PMKK01000159.1:0-9153 GCA_003157715.1 Actinomycetota bacterium | reverse complement strand
CGGCATCGACCCGCTCGTCGCCAGTATCCTGGCCACGCCCGAGGCCGGCGATCACATGATGCTGCGCGGCAGCCCCCCGGTAGGGACCTGCACGATCTGCGTCGGCAAGCGCGACGTCGGCTGGCAGTCGCACTTCGGTGTGGTGCGCGCCCTCGACAACCTCAACTTCTACCGGGGACAGTAAGCATGGCCGATTACGTGTATCTGGATCACGCCGCGACAACGCCCCTCGACCCGCGCGTGCGTCACGCCATGCAGCCCTATCTCGACGGCGTGTTCGGCAATCCTTCGAGCCTTCACTGGGCGGGCCGGCAGGCCCACGACGCCGTCGAGGCCGGACGCCGCGAGGTGGCGGCCCTTCTCGGCGCGCGGCCGGCGGAGATCGTCTTCACCGCCAGCGGCACCGAGTCGGACAACCTCGCGCTGCTCGGCGCCGTGGGCGCCATGCAGGGCCCCAGACACGTGATCACGAGCGCCTTCGAGCACCCGGCCGTACTGGAGCCCTGCCGGTTCCTCGAACGCCAGGGCGTCGAGGTGACCTACCTGCCCGTGAGCCCCGAAGGCATCGTGGCTCCCGAGGCACTCGCCGCGGCGCTGCGCCCCACCACCCGACTCGTGTCGGTGATGGCCGCCAACAACGTGGTCGGCACCATACAGCCCATCACCGAGCTGGCCGCCCTGGCCCACGAGGCCGGCGCCCTGTTTCATACGGATGCGGTGCAGGCGGCCGGCAAGCTGCCACTCGATGTCGGCCGGTCACCGGTCGACCTGCTGAGCCTGTCGGCCCACAAGCTGCACGGCCCCAAGGGCATCGGCGCGCTCTACATAGGCCCCGGGGTGGAGCTGTCGCCGATCGTCTACGGCGGCGGCCAGGAGCGCGGTCTGCGCTCGGCCACCGAGAACGTGGCCGCCATCGTCGGCTTCGGCCAGGCGGCCCTGCTGGCGCGCGCCGAGATGGGCGAGGAATCGGCGCGGCTCGTCGGTCTGCGCGAGCGCGTGCTGGCCGCGGTCACCGATGAGATCGACAACGCCTATCTCATCGGTCACCCCTACCTGCGCCTGCCGGGCTATCTGTGCTTCGGCTTCTCGGGCCAGGAGGCCGACGCCATCAGGCTGCTGTTCGCCCTCGACGACGCCGGTATCGCCGTCTCGTCGGGCAGCGCCTGTAGCGCCCACAACGCCGGCGAGCCCTCGTATGTACTCACCGCGATGGGCTTCGACACGATCCGCGCGCGCGGCTCGCTGCGTATCAGCATGGGCCGGTTTACGAGCGACGACGACATCGACCAGCTGCTCACGGCACTCCCCAAAGCGGCGGAGTCGCTGAAATCGATCGCGACCCACGCCGGGTTCGGCGTGCGGGCGTAAAAGGAGCGTCACGTGACTGACATCAACCTGAGCGAGATCGAGCTGCCCGGCCTCGACTGCGGCCTGTGCGGCTTTCGCGCCTGTACCGACTTGGCCGCCCGGCTGGCCGACAAACCAGAGCTTCTCAAGCGGTGCATCCCTCTGGCGGCGGACTTCATGAGCGTGCAGACGGCGCCCACCGCGGCGCGGCCCGCCGACCAGGCCCAGTCTCGCGACAAGTCGCGGGCGAGCGGCCCTGCCGCCGCGCCTGCGAGGGCTGTCGTCAACGGCGAACAGTGCGCCACCTGCGATCCGGCGGCGGGCTGCGGCTCGCCGATCAAGCACGGCTGGGGCAACGACGCGCCGGTGCTCAACGCTTCGACGCTCGCCGCGCCGGAGCTTGGTACTGTCGATGCCACCACGGCCTCGGAGACCGCCGGCCAGACCGTCCCTCAGGACGTGCGCGTCAAGGTGGCCTCGTCGCTGCACAGCGAGTGGCACGACCACCTGGGCCGCGAGTTCGACTTTCTCCTCGAGCACTTCCCCGAAGAGGATGGCCCTCGCGAGCAGATCGTCCCCCACAACCCGATGATCACCCGCGAGCTCGAGATCGAGCCCGGCGAGATCCTCATCGGCCGGCCGCTGGGGATCTCCTGCGGCTGCCCGATCACCCACTGCGGCATCGTGCAGAGCGTCGACATGTTCACCGGCGCGGTCGTCTGGTGTGTCACCGGCCCGCTGCATCCGCGCCAGCATGGCTTCAAGGACATCGGCTACTACTCGGCACAGGCCTATGAAGGTCTCATCAACAAGACGCGTGTCGAGGTCGAGATCGGGCGGCGCTACTGGTTCCAGCCGCGCATGTGCATGATGCAGTGGCGCCACAGCGGCCTCGTGAACTTCATCAACCGCGGCGACGACGGACTCCAGGTCCGCATCGAAGGGCTCTGGATCGGCTGACCTGAGAACCGCCCTTCGCGGGCGACCGCAAACGGCGGTGCGCCGCGCCCGGCGGGCGGTGGGCCGCGCCCGGCCGATCGTGCACCGCGCCCGGCCGGCAGAGGGCCGCGCCCGGCCGGCGGCGGCGACCACGCGGCCCGTCGCATGAGCAAGAACGCTTATGTGACGGGCCGCTCGCATGAGGATTCCTCATCCTTCTGGCGCTTCAGGCTCGACCTACTGACTTGGTCGAGATAGGCATGTTTGTCGATAGGAATGCTGTCTTATAATCGACGAAGGTCCGGCCAAGCGCGACGTCGCGACGTCGCTTTACGACAGTGAAGACAACTACGGCGGACATGGAGGAGAGCACATGACTTACGCAGAGAACATCGCCGAACTCATCGGCGGCACGCCCCTCGTCAAGCTGCAGGCGCTGTCGGCCGACTCCGGCGCCACCATTCTGGGCAAGCTCGAGTCGTTCAATCCGGGAGGCAGCGTCAAGGATCGTATCGGCCTCTCGATGATCGACGCCGCCGAGAAGGCGGGCCTCATCGTGCCCGGCAA
The DNA here is from genome assembly GCA_003157715.1 of Actinomycetota bacterium. The sequence continues at coordinate 6,300 of PMKK01000159.1, read as the reverse complement.
GACCACCCTGATCGAGCCCACCAGTGGCAACACCGGCATCTCGCTGGCGATGGTCGCCGCGGCTCGCGGCTACCGGCTCATCCTCACCATGCCCGACACGATGACGATCGAGCGTCGTGCGCTGCTCAAGGCCTACGGCGCCGAGCTCGTGCTTACACCGGGCGCCAAGGGCATGCCGGGCGCCATCGCCGCGGCCGGCGAGCTGCTCGCCGAGCACCCGGGCGCCTTCATGCCGCAGCAGTTCGAAAATCCGGCCAATCCCGAGGTCCATCGCAAGACGACCGCCGAAGAGGTCTGGAAGGACACCGACGGCAAGGTCGACATCTTCGTGGCCGCGGTCGGCACGGGCGGCACCGTCACCGGCGTCGGCGAGATCCTGAAGCAGCGCAAGCCGGGCGTGAAGGTCTACGCCGTCGAGCCGGCTGCCTCGCCGGTGCTCTCCGGCGGCCAGCCCGGCCCGCATAAGATCCAGGGCACCGGCGCCGGCTTCGTGCCAAAGGTGCTGAACACCGCGGTCTACGAAGAGGTCATCAAGGTCAGCAACGAAGACGCCCTCGCCAGCGCCCGCAAGCTGGCCAGCAGCGAAGGCATCCTGGTGGGCATCTCGGCCGGCGCCAACGCCTGGGCGGCCTGGGAAGTAGCCCGGCGTCCCGAGAACCGCGGCAAGCTGGTCGTGACCGTGCTCTGCGACACCGGCGAGCGCTACCTGTCGAGCGTGCTGTTCACCGAGCCCGAGGTGCAGACCGCCGACGCCGCCAAGATCTAAGCGTACTCCGGGATCCAGACTGCTCCGAGAGATCAAGGCGAGCGATCTCGCCTGCGAAGGGCACAACGAGCGCCGCCACGCGCGGAGCAGCTACACTAGCTCCAGGCGTCTCCTGGGACGCCGCGGCCGTTTCCGGGAACGAAAGAGCCGGGACGCGCCACCGCGAGACGAATCTCGAGCGCTGGAGACTGAAGATGGAACCTGCATCCCCGCCAAGGCCCCCGATCGACGGCCCGCTCGACCGGGCCGCGATCGGAGCCTGGCTCGGTGAGACCGACCCGCGACGCCTCGCTGAGCTGTGGGCGGCCGCCGACGAGACCCGTCGCCTGCGCGTCGGTGACAAGGTCCATCTGCGCGGCCTGATAGAGCTCTCGAACTACTGCGTGCGAGCCTGCGGCTACTGCGGCCTGCGAGCCGGCAACCGCGAGATCGAGCGCTACCGCATGAGCCGCGACGAGATCCTCGACTGCGCCCGCACGGCGCGCGAGTTCGGCTACGGCACCGTCGTGCTGCAGTCCGGCGAGGACTACGGCATAAAGACCGACTGGCTGGCGGCGATCGTGAGCGCCATCAAGACCGAGACGGGGCTCGCCGTCACGCTCAGCCTGGGCGAACGCCCCGACGACGACCTCGCCGTCTGGCGCGAAGCCGGCGCCGACCGCTACCTGCTGCGCTTCGAGACCTCAGACGAAGAGCTCTACCGCCTGATCCATCCCGATCTCCCGGGCCGGCGCTCCGACCGTTTCGCCATCCTGCGCTCGCTGCGCGAGCTCGGCTACGAGGTGGGCAGCGGCATCATGGTCGGCATCCCCGGCCAGACTCGCGCCAGCGTGGCCGCCGACATCGACGCCTTCCGCGACCTCGACCTCGACATGATCGGCATCGGCCCCTACATCTCGCACCCGGCGACGCCGCTCGGCGATCACTCCTGGCAGCGCCCCATCCCGGCCGACGAGCAGATCGGCAGCGACGAGCTCACCGTCTACAAAGCCGTGGCCCTCACCCGGCTCGCCTGCCCGCAAGCCAACATTCCCAGCACCACTGCCTTGGCGACGATCAATCAGGTCGACGGCCGCGAGCTCGGCCTCATGCGCGGCGCCAACATCGTCATGCCCAACCTCACCCCGCCCGAGTACCGCGCCAAGTACGAGATCTACCCCGACAAGGCCTGTGTCGGCGAGACCGCCGAGATGTGCCGCGGTTGCCTTCAGGGCCGCATCGAGGCGATCGGCCGCGAGATCGGCAGCGGCGCCGGCGGGCGGCGGCACGGCTAGCCCTCGCCCGGCCTTCAGCGGCGAGCGCCGGACCCACTCGACCTCATGAGGATCGCGTTTCTCGGCGACAGTCTGACCGAGGGCCACCCCGGCGAGTCGTACCTGGCGCGGCTCCGCCGCCTGCTGCCCGGCGACGAGCTGCGCAACGTCGGCCGTGGCGGCGACACCGTCCCGGCGTTGCTCGCGCGGCTCGAACACACCGGCCTCGAACCCGCCGATCTCGCGCTCGTCTGGATCGGCGTGAACGACGCCTTTCTGGGCGACTGGTACCTGTCCGATCTCGATGGTCTGCCCGGGTCCGGCGCCGAGCCGGCGGGCACTCACCGTCTGCGGCCGGTCTACGACCGCATCCTCGATCTCGTCCTGTCGCGCGCACCGCTCGCGGTCTGCGTGCCGCCGGTGCTGCCCGACCCATTCGAACAAGGTGGCGTCGCCGGGCGCGTCGCCGAACTGGCCGCGATGACGGCCGACGCCGCGGCGGCACGCGCGGGGCGAGCACGTGTGTGTGACCTGCGGCCGGCGTTCGCCGCGGAGCCCCGCCCCACTGGGGGCTTCACCATCGACGGCGTGCACCTGAACGCTCGCGGCGCCGACGTGGTCGCGGCGGCTTTCCGCGATCAGATCGCGCGACTGCGCGACGAGCGACCTCAGCCGGCGCGGTAGCGCCGCTCGGCGCCGCTCGGCGCTGATCGGCGCTGATCGGCGCGGCTCGGCGCGACGAGCCGGCAGGCGGGCGGCGCCGGCTCGCCGGCGAACCGGCTCGCGCTGCTACACTGGAGCCATGGGCACCGTCTCTCGCCGCTGGGAGTCGTGGAACCCGGTCTCCGGCTGCACGCACGTCTCCGAAGGCTGCCGGTACTGCTACGCGGAGCGCTTCGCCGAGCGCTGGCGCGGCATCCTCGGTCACCACTACGAACACGGCTTCGATCTCATGCTGCGACCCGAAAGACTGGAGTTGCCGCTGCGCTGGCGCCGGCCGCGCCATGTGTTCGTCACCTCCATGGGCGACCTCTTTCATGATGAGATCCCCGACGACTACGTGCGCCGAGTCTTCGCCGTCATGGAGCAGTCGCCGCGCCACGTCTTTCACGTGCTGACCAAGCGCGAGCGACGGTTGACGGCACTGGCGCCCAGCCTGCCTTGGCCCGCTAACGTCCACCTGGGCGTGACCGTCGAGAGCATGGCCTACGCCGCCCGGGCAGACGCGCTGCGGACCGTGCCGGCCGCCCTGCGGCACATCAGCGCCGAGCCCCTGCTCGGACCGCTCGACGAGCTCGACCTCGAGGGGATCGGCTGGGTGATCGCCGGCGGCGAGTCGGGTCCGGCGCGCCGCGCGCCGCGTCCGGAATGGCTGCGCGGCCTGCGCGACCACTGCCTCGCCGCGGGCGTGCCGTTCACGTTCAAGGGATGGGGCGGACGAACACAGGGAGAGCGCGGAAGGATGCTCGACGGCCGTGAATGGCAGGAGCGACCGTCGATCACACAGCTCGACGGCGATGATACGAGCGTCACGCCCGACACGGTCGCGCGTCAGGCCACCTTCTGGGATGTGTCCTGACGCGCCGTCGAGCTGTGGTGGCAATAGGCATCGGGCCGCGACTTGCGGACCGGCGCCGGTCTTGCTTTAGGCTTAGGCGGCGGTCTCGTCCGCTTCGGGCTCGCCCGCTACGGGCTCGGCAGCCGGGGGCTGCTCGGAGATGACCGTCTGGGGCGCCGTTTCGCGAGAGCTCTCGCCGATGGTCTGGACCTCGTGTCCGCCGCATGCTGGGCACAGCGTCATGCTGAGGCTGCTGTCGGCGACGATGCGTGATAGTTCGAAGTGCTGTCCGCAACTCATGCACGCGAACTGTCGTGTGGGGCTCAAACTGACCTACCTCCTGAAGTGATTCCTGTAGTGCCTTGTTCTCATCTGTTATGTGTTGTTCTCTTGTTCTCGGCGTCTCCCTCGAATTAGTCAAGCAGGCCGTCCGCGAGGGCGCTGGTGACCGGCCCTTGGCGCATCAACGCGACCAGGCGTTTTCTGTGCGAAGTTTGTTGCGAGACTTCACGGCAGCCGTCCGGGCCAACGATGGCAGAGGAGTGTGAGGGCGGCGAGAGCAGCTCGTTATTGTGAGATTTAGTTTACGCTACGAAGCAGGTGATTACCACCGCGCGCGACCGCTCTCTAACGCTGCCCGGTCTCGCGCTTGAACCTGGTCATGAAGTCGTCGTAGCCGCGATCGATGGCGTCGGCGCCCGGCAGGCGTCCGGGCGTATCGGCGGGGTCGTCGGCCTGAGGCTCGCCGGCGTCGTCGGCAGACCCGGCGGCCTCGTCGAGCCCGTCGTCTTCGGCGTCGCCGGCGGCGGTGAGGCCGTCGTCTGTCCGGGCATCGGCCTCGTCCCCTTTGGCCTCGCCGGCGACGCGGCTGTCGCCGGCGGCGTCGCTGTCGTCGGCGGCGCGACTGTCGTCGGCGGTGCCGGCCTCGTCGGCCGGAGACGGGTCGCGCCCCTCCCTGATGTCGACCAGCACGTCGGTCACCCACGGCTCGGCATCGCGGTCGCGCAGGCTCGTCTGCAGGAGCCCGACGGCGGCGTCACCGATGTCGACGAGCATCTCGGCGGCCGCCCGTTTGAGGCGGTCGCCGGCCCGCCCTTCGAGCACCTCGATGAGGCCGAGGATCACATCGTCCTCGGCCATGGCGTCGAGCACAGAGCAGGCGTTGTCGGTGCGCGGCGAGGCGTTGGGGTTGCGCGTCGCGGCCTCGAGCAGCGCCCCGACCGCTCCGGCGACCGAGACCACGTCTCGCAGGCTGAGCTCGGGGGGCGCGTCACCCAGCGCCGCCTCGAGCAGCGCCTCGACGACGCCGGGCCCGCGCCGGCCCAGCTTGGCGGAGATCTCGTTCAGCAGCGCCAGCGTGCCCGGGTCGAGCGGCAGGTCGAGAAGCGCCACGAGCACCTCATCAGCGGTGGCGTCGTCGATCTCGTCGACGAAGTCGGCGAGCTGCTCGTCGGCGTACTCCTGGGCCTCTGAGTCGCCCTCGTCGAACGCGTCGCAGTAGGCATCGACGAGCTGGCGGGCAACGGTGACGTCTGCGTCCATGAGACCATGCTAGCGACCCGGCGCCCGGCCGTCACGGGCAAGGCGTCGTCGCGTCGGAAAGGTGTACCGCCCACGGCCTCGGGCTATGCTTAGCTTCTGGATGAGCGAACGTGCCGAAAGGTCCTGAGACAGATGCCGCTCGGAGGATTCTGCGAGGTCTGTGACCGCTGGGTGTGGCTCACACCCTACGGCGCCTGCGAGAACGGCCATCCGGCCACCAAGGTGCGCGACGTGCAGCAGCTCAAGGCCAGCACCGCGGTCGGGGTCGCGCCCTACGAGGGCGACTACGCGCCGTTCGCCCCGTCTCGCGCGCGCTTTCGGTTCTGGTGGCGCCACTCGCTGTGGATCGGCTGGACCTTCACCCTGGGCTTCTTCAACTGGCTCGCTTTCATCTACGTCGGTGTCCGCGCCCGTCATGCCGCCTGGACGCTCGCCGGTTTTGCCTACCTCATCCCGCTGATCCTCACGGTCGCCTCATTCGGGACGCCGCTGTTTCGCGGCTTCGCCGCGCTGCAGCTCTTCGTGTCGGCGGGCTCGGTGGCTCACGCGCTCTACCTGCGGCCTTACTATCGCGCCGTGATGTTCGGCGACGCGCCGCGCGACACGCTGCCGGCGCCGCCCCAGGACCCGCGCCTGCTGCCGCCGGCGGCCCGCCCGCCTCTGCCCAAGGGCACCGACGAAGGGGCGAGCGAGGTCATCCTCGGCGCCCGCGGCCAGGTCGACGCCATTCGCGCCACGGCCGGCGCGATCGGCAAGCGCAGCGTCCAGGACAAGGTCGTGGCGCTCTGCCAGACGGCCGACCAGATCCTCGAGGAGCTCGCCTCGCGGCCCCGCAAGGTCGACGCCGCGCGCAGCTTCCTGACCTACTACCTGGACGCCGCGCAGCGCATCGTCGACGGCTACGCCATGCTGGCCGCGCGGCCCACGACCTCGCCCGAGATCGCCCGTGCCCTGGCCCGCGCCGAGGACTCGCTCGGCAGCGTTCAGGCGGCCTTCGACGGNNCTACTACAGCCAGACCGGGGGACTTTCATGACCGACGACTTCGAGCGCGACAAGACCGGGCACGACCAGTCCGACGAAGGACAGGCCCCGCCGCCGCGGGCATCGGAACCGCCGCTGCCGGCGGTACCGGCCGTGCCCGCGCTGCCCGACGTGGCGCGAGAGGCGACCGGCGCGCCCG
>PMKK01000220.1 GCA_003157715.1 Actinomycetota bacterium | reverse complement strand
GTCGCTCTCGTCTTCGCTGCTCCATGCTTCGACATCCTTTCTGGGCTCTGTCGCCCTAGCTTGGATGTCTGCCTGAGGGGGTCAACCCCACACGCACAGACTGTCGGGTCGCTCCAGTCTGAGCGAGAGTGTCCGTGGTCGCTAGGGCCACCATGGGTGACGGCGGTTGACGTTCACGCCTTCCGGGCTGCGGGGGCAGGTGGTAGCGTGGGCTTCCGACACTCGCGTTGCTGGTTTGGAGGGCGGTAGATGCACCTGAGTGCTCAGGCTTGGACACTGATTGTCGTCGCAGCGACGCTTATCGCCAATGTAGTGCTCGTCTATGACAACCATCGCCACGTCAGGCGACAGGCGAATCCTATGGTTGTCGTTCGACTCAAAGAGGCTTTCCTGTCGAGGGCGGGCCGAGACCTTGAGCTGTCGCTTGGTGCGGAACTTACGACACTAGGAACAGTGCCCGCTGTCAATGTGGAGATCAGCGCGAAGTTCGAGTACGAGGGACCTGCCCCGAGCCAGGATTCGGAACTCGTGGACATCCGGACCTATCCGTATCTGAACACGCAAGAGTCGCTTGATTGGCCGTTTTCATCGAGACTGCATTCGTGGGGCACCATGACTGATGGTGAGGCGTTCGCGCTCACGCTTACTTTGGTCATTCGCTACCAAAACGCGACAGCCGATCAATACGTGACACGTCTCTTTGCGAAGCCCGTGAGGATGGCGGTACCGGCTGGCGAAGCGAAGGCGGGCGTTCTATTCGGGTCTGGACGACTCGTCTCCAAGCGAGACCTGTGGCTGCCCAGTGGGAAGATGGACAGGCTGCTGCGTCGACTACACATCACGGGTCGCCTTTGGCCCTGGAAGTGGTACCCGTGGCAGTAGCCGCCTGTCAAGTTCCGACCGAACTGAGGCCCGTCGCGTTACGGCGACGGGCCTCATAGATTGCTAGGCGTTTGCAAGGCAGCGACCCGTCAGGGGCCGTCAGGAGCCGACATGTGCGGGTTGTCGGGAGTCGAGAAGTGCCTGGAAAGAACCCTATTCCGGCATGAGCGGTCATGGCGCGACACGACATAGGATGGAATCATAATCCGCGTGTCGGTGGTTCGAGTCCACCCGCCGCTACCAGATTCCCCCAGTCATGGCGCGTGGCGCGAGGGCGCTGAGCACGATCTCGTGCTGAGCGTGCCTCTAGCCGCGAACTCGCTATCTGACGGCCTCCGGCCGGCGCCCGCGCACCAAACGGCAGAGAGTGGCCGTCAGGCGACGCTGGCCACGGCGTCGCCGCCGCCGCGCTTTGCGGCGTAGAGTGCTTCGTCGGCGCGCCGCAGAAGGTCGTCGGCGCGCTCGTCGGGCAACCACTGCGCGACTCCGCCGCTGACCGTGACGCCGCGCCGCTCGAGCGCGGGGCAGGAGCGCACCGCCGTCAGCAACCGCTCGACGAGCCGGCGCGAGCCGTTCAGGTCGATGCCCGGCAGGAGCAGGCTGAACTCGTCGCCGCCGAGCCTGCCCGGCAGGTCTTCGATGCGGCACAGGCCGCCGAGGAGCGCGGCGAAGCTGGTGAGCACCTCGTCGCCGGCCTCGTGACCGGCGCTGTCGTTGACGCCCTTGAGGCCNNGTAGGAACGCCGGTTGGCGAGGCCGGTGAGATGGTCCGTCGCGGCGATCCGCGTGATGGCGACATTGGCCTCCTTCAGGGCGGCGGCCTTGTCGACCAGCTCGCCGTTCAGACGGGCCAGCGCCTCGTCGGCCCGCTTGCGCTCGGTGATGTCGGTGAACGTCACCCAGTGGAGGCGCGTCTCGCCATCGGCGGCGCGCTGCGGCCGGCTCTCGAGGCGCGCCCAGAAGTGGCCGGCTTCGGCGGCGTCGCTTGCGGCGTCGCTCGCGTCTCCGTCGGGGCGTTGCAGCCGCAGCTCGCAGGCCTGCGGCTCGCCGGTCTTCTGGAGCTTGCGCTCGTGCAGGTAGTAGACATCGCGATCGGCCGCGAGGACGAAGGCGATCAACGGCTGTCCGACGAGCAGGCGCCGCTCGACGCCCAACAGGAGGGCGGCGGTCAGGTTGGCGTCGCCGACGACGCCCTTGTCGTCAAGGGTGAGGTAGCCGACCGGCGCCAGGTCGAAAAGCTCGAAATACTTCTCACGCGATGTCTCCAGCTCGAGCTGGATGCGGCGCAGCTCCTCGTTTTGCATCTCGAGCTCGATCTGATGCACGCGCAGCTCGTGGACGGTGGCGGCGATGTCCTCGGGCACGGGCGCGGCGGCGGAGAGCCCGGCGAGGCGCTCCTCGGCCCCGCGGCGCAGCTCGTCGGACTCGTTGCTCACGGCCTTCTTCTCGCGTGGCTGTCGCGCGTCGGCCATCAGGCGGCCTCGCCGATGTCGGTGATCGTGAGCAGAATGAGGCGGCGCTTCTCAGGAGTCTGAAGAAGCTCGAGGGCGTTGACCGTCACTGTGCGATGCCCCAGTGCATGCGTGGTGAGGCTGAGCTTGTAGTCACCCAGGTTTCTCTTCTTGGGCAGCACTTTGAGCAGCAGCTCGAGCAGTTCGGCCGTGTGCCAGGCGCCGCTGTCGACCTCACGCAGGGTGTGGCCGAGGAGCTCGTCTCGAGCCAGCCCGAAGGTCGCCAGGAACGCCTCGTTTGCCGTCACGACGGTGAGCTTTCCATCGAGCACGAGCTGCGGTTCGCGGACGGTGTCGAGCACGCTCTGGGCGAACACGCCGGCTTCCGCGGCCGCTTCGGCCAGCTTGTCGAGCTCGGTCTGCAGCCGCTGCTGCTCGGTGACGTCGACGAATGTAAGCACCGCGCCTTCGATCACGTTGTCGAGGGTGCGATAGGGCTGTACGCGCATCTCGAAGAAGCGCTCGGCGCCGTTTTCGACCCGCGCCTCTACCGTAGCCAGGGTGTCGAGCACCTCGGTCACGCTGCCTACCAGGTCGATGTTGCCCTTGAGGCGCTCGGTGATGTCGCCGATAGGACGTCCGACGTCGGTCGGGAGCAGGTTCATGATCTCCGTGACCGCGGGGGTGAAGCGCTGGATGATGAGCTGCCGATCGACGAACAGCGTGCCGATGCCGGTGCCGGCGAACATGTTGTTCATGTCGTTGTTGGCGCGCGAAAGCTCCTCGATCTTCTGCTGCAGCTCGCTGTTGACCGTCACGAGCTCCTCGTTGACCGACTGCAGCTCCTCCCGGGAGGTCTCCAGCTCCTCGTTGGTCGACTGCAGCTCCTCGTTTGAGGATTGCATCTCCTCGTTGGTCGACTTGAGCTCCTCGTTAGAGGTCTCGAGCTCCTCGACGGTGGTGCGTAGGTACTCCTCTTTGGCCGAGAGCTCGCGGTCGAGATCGGCGATGCGCTGCTCGCGTTCGGCGACAGGCTCGGCCGCGGTCGCGTTCACGACGTCGCCGGCCGCGGGCACGTCCTCGAAGAGCACGAGCAGCACGCCCTTGACGGCGTCGGGCCCGGCCATAGGCTCGATGACCAGGTTGACGAGGGACACCTTGCCGTCGGCCCTGACGCGCAGACGCTCATAGCGCACCGGCTCGTTCTGCGCCAGGACCTTGCGCATGCCGGAGGTGAGCTCGAGCCGCAGGCCCTCGCGGGCCATCTTGAGGATGCTGCCGCTCGGCTCGCCGACCGCAGGCTCGAGGTAGTGGCCGGTGTGGCCGTGGATGTAGAGTACCTGGCCGTCGGCGTTGATGACGACGCACGCCGGAGCGTGCTTGTCGAGCAGCGCCCTCTCGGCCAGGTCGCGCACCCGCAGGCGCAGGGGCTGCTGGGGTGACGCCGGGCGCCGGCCGGCGCCCACGGCGGTGCTCTGGATCGGCATCTTCGAGTTCAGCAGCTGCTGGCGCGGGGTGACCGTGCCCCGGCGCTGGAACAGCTTCCACTTCTTGTTGATCGGGGCATAGAGGTCGGCGGCGTCGCCGACAGTCTCGGAGCTGCCGAGAAAGAGGTAGCCGTCGTGGTTGGTCGCGTAGTGGAATATCGGCATGAGCTTCTGTTGTAGAACGCCGTCCATGTAGATGAGCAGGTTGCGGCAGCTGATCAGGTCGACCCTCGAGAAGGGAGGGTCTTTGGTGACGTCCTGCTTGGCGAACACCAGGCAGTCGCGCACGGACTTGGCGACGCGGTAGGAGTCGCCGTCTCGCACGAAGAAGCGCTCCAGGCGCTCGGGCGACACGTCGGCGCTGATGCTGCTGGGATACAGCCCGGCGCGCGCCCGCTCGATGGCCTCGGCGTCGATGTCGGTGGCGAACACCTGGGCGGTCACGTTGCGCTTGGCGCCGGCGGCGCCCTCTTTGAGAAGCATGGCGATCGAGTAGGCCTCCTCGCCCGTTGAGCAACCCGGCACCCACACGCGCACCGGGTCACCCGGAGCGTGGGCGGCGATCAACCCGGGAAGGGCGTCGGCCGCGAGCACGTCGAAGGCGGGCGCGTCGCGGAAGAAGCTCGTGACGCCGATGAGCAGCTCGCGAAACAGGGTCTCGACCTCGAGCGAATCGCGCTTCAGGAGGGCGACGTAGTCTGCCATCTGCGCGACCTTGGTGACGGCCATGCGGCGCTCGATGCGACGCCGCAGGGTGTTGGCCTTGTAGTGCGTGAAGTCGTGCCCGCTGCGGTCGCGCAGCAGGTGCAGCACCTGGGGCAGCAGGTCGGCGGCTCCGGGTTCCGCGGCGCGGGTGGGCTGCGGCTCGCGCGAGAAGGCGCGGCTCACGTAGCCGAGAAGCTGCTCTGGCATGCCTTGGGGCGGCAGCACGTAGTCGACAAGGCCGGTGGAGATGGCGCTGCGCGGCATGCCGTCGTAGGAGGCCGTGTCTGGACTTTGCGCGATGGCCATGCCGCCCTCGCCCTTGATGGCGCGCACGCCGAGGGTGCCGTCGCTGCCGGTGCCCGAGAGCACGATGCAGACGGCACGCTCGTGCTGGTCGGCGGCCAGCGAGCGGAAGAAGTAGTCGATGGGCAGGCGCTGGCCGCGCGGAGCGTCGGGCTCAATGAGGACCAGGCGGCCGTTCGTGAGAGCCATGTCCTTGTTGGGCGGCATGACGTAGGCGCAGCCGGGGCGCACCTCCATGCCGTCTTCGGCCCACGCGACATCCATGCGGGTGTACCGCTTGACGAGGTCGAGAAGCAGGCTCTTATGGTCGGGGTCAAGATGCTGCACGAGCACGAACGCCATGCCCAGCGATTCGTCGGTCGGCATGGCGGCGAGAAACTCCTCGATGGCGGCGAGGCCGCCGGCAGAGGCGCCGATGCCCACGACGGGGTAGTTGGGCGGCGTGGGGGCGCTCTTGGCCGCGCGCTTGGCCACGCGCGTTGTGGCCGCCGGCACGACGGGCTTCTTGGCCGCCGGCTCTCGTGCCGCCGGCTTGCGCTTGCTGGGCGTCATTCGAGCCCCGATTCGTCGCGATCCACGAGCAGTGGACTCGAGGCTACACCCTCCCACTGCCACATTCCGTGAGGAGCCGTTTTGCCGCGTCGCGCCGGCGGCCAGAATGGGTGCCGAGTGCGGTCTGTGTCGCTCGCCGAAACCCACATTTCGTGGCCAGAAGAGCTGGGAGCGCTCGCGTCATCGAGAGAGACGCTGTATTAGAATCTCGCCTGAGATGGGTCATGACGAGAAAGGCCAGGAGCAGAGCCCGGACAGCGCGGCGACGGCGCTTCAGAGTCCGGACAGCGCGGCGACGGCGCCTCAGAGTGCGGACAGCGAGACGACGGCGCCTCGGAGCCCGCGCAAGCGTCATCGGGCTCGCGCGTACCTGGCGGTCTCGCTGGCCGCGGCGGCAGGCGCCACGCTTCTCCTGTTCGCGGTGAGCCGGGTGCTTGCGTCCTTCTCGGATTACGGCTGGTTTCACACGGGCTGCGGTATTCTCGCGCTGGCCGGCTTCGCCGGCATGATCGGCGCGGCCGTATGGAACGGCGTCGCTTTCGTAATGCGCCACCGCGGCCGGCGCGGCGCCGCCCGGCCCGTTCTGATCGTCAGCTTCGCGGTCTTCGGGCTCGTCCCGTTTACCGTCGGCATAGTCACCGACCAGTCGCCTGCCCTGCGACCGGCCGACGCACGAACCTGGGCCGGCTACGCCACGACCCGCAACGGCGTCACGCAGGTCAGCGCCACCTGGGTGCAGCCCCGCGTCTATCCGCTTGGCTCAAGACCGAACGATGTCGCCTTCTGGGTCGGCCTGACCTATCCGGAGGGCAGCGATGTCGAGCAGATCGGCACCGAGGGTTACTGCCAGCGCCACACCTCCGCGGCCTACGACGCCTGGTATGAGCTGTATCCGGCGCCTCCGGTCATGATCAACGTGGCGACAAAGCCGGGAGACCGGATCACGGCCACCGTGGTGAGACTGGACGAGAAGCGCTTTCGGCTGACGCTTTCCAACGCCACGACCGGCGCGCAGTTCTCGACTATCCAGGTCGCCGGCGGGCTCGACAACACCAAGGGCGCGATCATCGTCGAGGAACCGGCACTCTCCAGCGAGGACCTCGCTGGCTTCGACGCCGTTCACTTCACGAAATGCGCCTTCAACGGCCGGCCTCTCGACGGCTTTCGTCTGACTTCGTTCGGCGTCGAGTCAGACGCCGGGACAATGGAGACCACGACATCTGACGTCGGAGCCGGCGGCTTCACGGTAACGCGCCGCTAGCTCGGGGGCCGGACCGGACCAGCTCCACAAAGTGCGGCGCCTGCAGCGGCGGTTCTCGCCGTCTGGAACGAGCCGCTTCAGGCCACCGCGAGAGCGAGGCCGCCCGCTGGAACCCGCACCACCTGGGTAGAAGCGCTGCAGGGTCACGGCAAGGTCACGTCAACGAGAGATGATGGGCAAAGGAGGGTGTTGTGACACAAGAACATGGAGGTGCGGCTTCGAGAGCTTGCGGCTCGTGCACGTTCTTCGGGGCGCCAGGTCTGGAGAGCCGCGGCGAGGACGGCACCTGCCGTCGTTACCCGCCGAGGGTGTTCGCCTCAGCGGCGGGCCCGCCTGTCACGATGTTCCCGAAGATCAGCCAGCGCGACTGGTGCGGCGAGTACGTAAGGCAGACTCCGTCAGCCGCAGCGCCGGCGGCGAACCCAAGTCCCTGACTCGCGCTGACATCTCGCCATTGCCAAGGCGCCTCCGCCGGCCGCTGGAACGCGCCGTAACCGGGAACAAGGCCAAGGTCAGACAAGGAGGCCTGATCGTGGCCATCATCAGTGAGTCCATCGAACTCCAGATGCCGAGCAGCACGGCTCGAGCACGCTGGAGCGGCTACATCAACGAGATGATCATGACGTCGGAGGCCGGCGCCCAGTGGGCGCCGTTCGCCTGGCTGCGGGTCGAGCGCGAGGCCGATCGTGACATGGTCCGGTTCGAACACTCCGCGCCGGGCGCCACGCGCATGACGGTGACGCTGGCTCACTCCGAGGAACCCGGCGCCGCCGCTGCCGTCACCAGTCTCCGCGGGCACTTGCGGGGCGACCTCGCCTGCTTTCGCGAGGGCGCGGAGAACGGGCACCGCCGCGCCGCGTAAGGGCCGGCTCGCCGGGCTGCTCGCCGCCTGAATCGCGGCGCCGTGCGAGGCGCCATGCGAGGCGCTGCGCGAAGGCGCCACGTGAAGCGCAATGCGAGGCGCTGCGCGACTGCGCGCGGCGACCGCGCGTCGCGACCCAGCGCCGCGACCGAGTGCCGCGGATGGGCGCGCGCCGCCTCGGCGTGATAGCGTCGCACACATGCTGATCGCGCTTCTGCAGATCGACCCGACGGTGGGCGACCTCGAGGGCAACGCCGCCCTGCTGGCCGAGGCGGCCGGCGTGGCGCGGCACGCCGGCGCCGACCTTGCGATCGCCTCCGAGCTGGCTCTGCTGGGCTACCCACCGCGCGACTTGCTGCTCAGCCAGTCGTTCGTGGCGCGCAGCTGGGAGGTGTGCGACGAGCTCGCCCGCACGCTCGCGGCGGGTCCGCCGCTGCTGCTCGGGCTGGCCGAGGCGAACACCAGCCCGGTGGGTCGGCCGCTCTACAACGCCGCCGCCCTGCTGTACCGAGGCGCCGTGACGCAGGTCTTTCGCAAGACCCTTCTGCCGACCTACGACGTCTTCGACGAAGACCGTTACTTCGAGCCCGCGAGGGGGCCTCAGATGCTTTCGTGGGGCAGCCGATTGATCGGCATCTCGGTCTGCGAAGACGTCTGGAACGATCGCGACTTCTGGCAGCGGCAGCGCTATCACGTCGACCCGGTCGAAGATCTCGCGGCGGCGGGCGCCTCGTGCATCGTGAACATCTCGGCCTCGCCGTTCACGATCGGTAAGCAGCAGCATCGCGAGGCGATGCTGGGCGCCATGGCGCGCAAGTACGGCCTGCCGGTGTTCTCCGTGAACCAGGTGGGCGGCGCCGACGAGCTGGTCTTCGACGGCCGAAGCTGCGCGATCGGCGCCGACGGCGCGCTCGTGGCCCGGGCGGCGGCCTTTGCCCCTGACGTGCTGCTGGTCGATCTCGACCACTTGGCGCGCCCTGCGGGTGACGGTCGCCCGGGGCGGGCGAGCGCCGGCGAACAGGGGACGGGCGCCGCCGAGGCGACGGTGCCGGCGGGCGCCGCACCGGGCGCCGCACCGGCTGCAGTGCCGGCCGCCACACCGGCCGCAATGCCAGCCGCGGCGCCAGCCGCGCCGTTGGCCGCGTCCATCCGGCCGTCAACGGTCGCACCCGACGACTTCACCGCCGCCTCCGAGGTCTGGCGTGCGCTCGTGCTCGGCGTGCGCGACTACGTAGCCAAGAGCGGTTTTCAGCGCGTCCTGCTCGGCCTGTCGGGCGGCATCGACTCCGCTCTGGTGGCGGCGATCGCCGCCGAGGCGCTGGGGCCCGAGAATGTGCTGTGCGTGCTCATGCCGTCGCCCTTCTCGAGCTCAGGCAGCGTGACCGACGCGCAGGTGCTGGCCGACGGCCTCGGCGTGCGCACGGTGTCGCTGCCGATCGCCGACATCATGGGAGTCTTCGACGCCACCCTGGGCCCGGTCTTCACGGGGCTGGCCGCGGGCGTCACAGAGGAGAACATCCAGGCGCGCATCCGCGGCAACCTGCTGATGGCGCTGTCCAACAAGTTCGACTCGCTGCTGCTCACGACCGGCAACAAGTCCGAGCTGGCCGTCGGCTACTGCACGATCTACGGCGACATGTCGGGCGGCCTCGCGGTGATCTCCGACGTTCCCAAGACTCTGGTGTGGGAGGTGGCGCGCTGGTTGAACGAGGAGCGCGGCCGGGAGGTCGTGCCCAGAGCGATCATCGACAAGCCGCCTTCGGCCGAGCTGCGGCCCGACCAGACAGACCAGGACAGCCTGCCGCCCTACGAAGTGCTCGACGTGATCCTGCACCTCATGATCGAGGAGCGTCAGGGTGTCGAGGAGATCGTCGCCGAGGGCTACGACAGAGCGACCGTCGAACGCATCGTGCGCCTGGTCGCCAGCAACGAGTTCAAGCGCAAGCAGGCCGCGCCTGGGCTCAAGGTCACAGACCGGGCCTTCGGCATGGGCTGGCGCATGCCGATCGCCACGGTGCCACGAGCGCGCCGGGCGCCGCGCTGACACAGGCCAGAGGGCCGGAAGCTGCGACGGGCGCCGGCGCGGCGCTGTCGCCCGAGCGCCGCCGGAACGCCACGGTCCGCAAAGCGCACCGGGCGCCGGCGAGAGAGACTCTCGCCGGCGCCCGGAAGTGGTGGTTCTTGTCAGCGCGCGAACTGCTGCCGGCGCGCGACGTCGTCAGTGCGTGAACCCGCTGCTAGCGCGCCTTCTTGTTGAAGTGAAAGCCGCGCTGCATGGCGCGCTGGGCGCCGCCGCGATAGAGCATCTTGCCGGGCCGCTTGGCCACGTCTTTCGACTCGGGGATGTGGCGGTGGTCGTAGGTGAACCCGGGCAGGTCGCGGCGCTTGATCTCTGAGCCGATCAGGCGCTCGATGGCCTTGAGCTCGTGGACGTCTTCGGCGGTGAGCAGGATCATGGCCTCGCCGCTGGCGCCGGCGCGCGCGGTGCGGCC
>PMKK01000171.1 GCA_003157715.1 Actinomycetota bacterium | reverse complement strand
TGTGTGCCAGGCGCCGCCGTCGACCTGACGCAGGGTGTGGCCGAGGAGCTCGTCTCGGACCAGCCCGAAGGTCGAGAGGAACGCCTCGTTTGCCGTCACGACGGTGAGCTTTCCATCGAGCACGAGCTGCGGTTCGCGGACGGTATCGAGCACGCTCTGGGCGAACTCTCCTGCTTCCGCGGCGGCTTCGGCCAGCTTGTCGAGCTCGGCCTGCAGCCTCTGCTGCTCAGTGACGTCGACGAACGTGAGCACCGCGCCTTCGATCACGTTGTCGAGGGTGCGATAGGGCTGTATGCGCATCNNAGCAGGTTCATGATCTCCGTGACCGCGGGGGTGAAGCGCTGGATGAGGAGCTGGCGATCGACGAACAGCGTGCCGATGCCGGTGCCGGCGAACATGTTGGTCATGTCGTTGTTGGCACGCGAGAGCTCCTCGATCTTTTGCTGCAGCTCGCTGTTGACCGTCACGAGCTCCTCGTTGACCGATTGCAGCTCTTCCTTGGAGGTCTCCAGCTCCTCGTTGGTCGACTGCAGCTCCTCGTTGGAGGATTGCATCTCCTCGTCGGTCGACTTGAGCTCCTCGTTGGAGGTCTCGAGCTCCTCGACGGTGGTACGCAGGTACTCCTCTTTGGCCGAGAGCTCGCGGNNGCACGTCCTCGAAGAGCACCAGCATCACGCCCTTGACGGCGTCTGGCCCAGACATCGGCTCGATGACCAGGTTGACGAGGGACACCTTGCCGTCAGCTCTGATGCGCAGGCGCTCATATCGCACCGGCTCGTTCTGCGCAAGAACCTTGCGGATGCCGGAGGTGAGCTCGAGCCGCAGGCCTTCGCGAGCCATCTTGAGGATGCTGCCGCTGGGCTCGCCGACCGCGGGCTCGAGGTAGCGGCCGGTGTGGCCGTGGATGTAGAGCACCTGGCCCTCGGCGTTGATGACGACGCAGGCCGGGGCGTGTTTGTCGAGCAGCGCCCTCTCGGCCAGGTCGCGCACGCGCAGGCGCAGGGGCGGCCCGGGTGAAGCCGGGTGCCGGCCGGCACCCACGGCGGCGCTCTGAACGGGCATCTTCGCATTCAGCAACTGCTGGCGCGGGGTGACCGTGCCCCGGCGCTGGAACAGCTTCCACTTCTTGTTCACCGGGGCAAAGAGGTCGGCGGCGTCGCCGACGGTCTCGGAGCTGCCGAGGAAGAGATAGCCGTCATGGTTGGTAGCGTAGTGGAACATCGGCATGAGCTTCTGTTGCAGAACGCCGTCCATGTAGATGAGCAGGTTGCGGCAGCTGATCAGGTCGACCCTCGAGAAGGGAGGGTCCTTGGTGACGTCCTGCTTGGCGAACACCAGGCAGTCGCGCACGGTCTTGGCGACGCGGTAGGAGTCGCCGTCCCGCACGAAGAAGCGCTCCAGGCGCTCGCGCGACACGTCGGCGCTGATGCTGCTGGGGTACACGCCGGCGCGCGCCCGCTCGATGGCCTCGGCGTCGATGTCGGTGGCGAACACCTGGGCGGTCACGTTGCGCTTGGCGCTGGCGGCGCCCTCCTGCAGAAGCATGGCTATCGAGTAGGCCTCCTCGCCCGTTGAGCAACCCGGCACCCACACGCGCACCGGGTCACCCGGGTCGTGGGCGGCGATCAATTCGGGGACGGCATCGGCCGCGAGTACGTCGAAGGCGGGCGCGTCGCGGAAGAAGTTCGTGACGCCGATGAGCAGCTCGCGAAACAGGGTCTCGACCTCGAGCGAATCGCGCTTCAGGAGGGCGACGTAGTCTGCCATCTGCGCGACTTTGGTGACGGCCATGCGCCGCTCGATGCGGCGGCGCAGGGTGTTGGTCTTGTAGTGCGTGAAGTCGTGTCCGCTGCGGTCGCGCAGCAGGTGCAGCACCTGGGGCAGCAGGTCGGCGGCCCCGGGCGCCGCGGTGCGGGTGGGCTGCGGCTCGCGCGTGAAGGCGCGGCTCACGTAGCCGAGGAGCTGCTCGGGCATGCCCTGGGGCGGCAGCACATAGTCGACAAGGCCGGTGGAGATGGCGCTGCGCGGCATGCCGTCGTAGGAGGCCGTATCTGGACTTTGTGCGATTGCCATGCCGCCCTCGCCCTTGATGGCGCGCAGGCCGAGGGTGCCGTCGCTGCCGGTGCCCGAGAGCACGATGCATACGGCACGCTCGTGCTGGTCGGCGGCCAGCGAACGGAAGAAGTAGTCGATGGGCAGGCGCTGGCCGCGCGGGGCCTCGGGCTCAGTGAGGACCAGGCGGCCGTCCGCGAGAGCCATGTCCTTGTTGGGCGGCATGACGTAGGCGCAGCCGGGGCGCACCTCCATGTGGTCTTCGGCCCACGCGACATCCATGCGGGTGTACCGCTTGACCAGGTCGAGAAGCAGGCTCTTGTGGTCGGGGTCAAGATGCTGCACGAGTACGAACGCCATGCCCAGCGATTCGCCGGTCGGCATGGCGGCGAGAAACTCCTCGATGGCGGCGAGGCCGCCGGCGGAGGCGCCGATGCCCACGACGGGGAAGTTGGGCGGCGTGGGGGTGCTCTTGGCCGTGCGTTTGGCCGTGCGTTTGGTGGCCGGCGGCGCGACGGATTTCTTGGTCGCCGGCTCTTGTGCCGCCGGCTTGCGCCTGCTGGGCGTCATCCAAGCCCCGATTCGTCGCGATCCACCAGCAGTGACCTTGAAGCTATACCCTCACACCGCCACATTCCATGCGGGGTCGTTGCCCCGGGTCGCGCCGGGTCGCGCCGGCGACCTGCCTGAGCGCCGAGTCCGGTCTGCTGTCCGACCCGCTGGAACCCGCACTACCTGGGTAGAAGAGCTGGGAGCGATCACGTCATCGAGACGATGAGTAAAGGAGTGCGTTGTGACACAGGAGCATGGCGGTGCGGCTTCGAGAGCCTGCGGCTCGTGCATGTATTTCGGGGCGCCGGGGCTGGAGAGCCGTGGTGAGGACGGCACCTGCCGTCGTTACCCGNNGGCGTTCCCGAAGATCAGCCAGCGTGACTGGTGCGGCGAGTACGTGGGGCAGACTGCGGCGGCCGCGCCGACGGCGTAGCAGGCCAGAGCGACCCGGTCGCCGACGAGGCTGGTCATCGCGGCGCCGCGCAAGCTGTTGCGCGATCCGTTTCTGTTGCGCCGCCCGTTGCGCCGCGCGACGGAGCGCGGCCATTGCGCACCGAGATGGGCGCGCGCGGTCTCGGCGTGATAGCGTTTGTATGTGCTCATCGCGCTTCTGCAGATCGATCCGACCGTAGGCGACCTCGACGGCAACGCCGCCCTGCTGGCCGAGGCGGCCGGCGTGGCACAGCGCGCCGGCGCCGACCTTGCGGTCGCCTCCGAGCTGGTTTTGCTGGGATACCCGCCGCGCGACCTGCTTCTCAGCGAGTCGTTCGTGAAGCGCAGCTGGATGGTGTGCGACGAGCTCGCCCGTACGCTGACGGCGGGGCCGCCGCTGCTGCTCGGGCTGGCCCAGGCAA
>PMKK01000097.1 GCA_003157715.1 Actinomycetota bacterium | reverse complement strand
CCCAGTCGACCGAGTGGAGCGAGCGATGGACCAAAGCGTAAGCCCACCTCCTGACGAGCAGGCCGACGAGACCGAGTTCGCCACCGTGGCCAGCGCCGTCAGCGTCGAGGCGGCCAAGAAGAAGGCGCTCGAGCAGCTTCGCAAGGTGGTGCCCTACGTGCGCGAGGACGACGTCGAGTTCGTCGTCGTCGACGAGGGCGGCCAGGGCGGGTTTCTGGGCATGGGCAAGTCGCAGCCGCGGGTCGAGGCTCGCGTGCTGCCCGGGGCGACCGCGGCTGTCGGCGGCGATGTCGTCGACGCCGACGAGGCCCTGCAGAAGCTCGACGACTTCGTCACCCGGGTCACCACGGGCATGGGCCTCGACGTCGACGTCGAGGTGTCGCAGGCCGGCGATGCCGTCGTGGCCGACATCGCCGGGGACGATCTCGGCCTGCTGATCGGCCGTCACGGCCAGACGCTCGACGCGCTGCAGTATCTGGCCGCGATCGTGGTCAACGGTCACGCGCACGCTCGCCGGCAGGTCATCGTCGACGCCGAGGGCTACCGCAACCGCCGCGAGGTCTCGCTCAAGGCGGTGGCCGAACGGGCTGCGCAGAAGGTCGAGCGCACGCACGGCGAGCTCATCCTCAAGCCGATGACGGCGGCCGAACGCAAGATCGTCCATCTTCACCTCAAGGACCACGCCAAAGTCGAGACCCGTTCCGAGGGCGACGAGCCGCAGCGCTCGGTGATCGTCTCTCCGCGGCGTCGAGCCTGAGCCCCGGTAAAGCCGGGCGCCGCCGGCGCCGATACACCCAGAAGACATTCACCCAATGAGCATCACCTCAAAGACTGGTCATGCGCCGGCCTATCGCCTGCGCGCGTGCGTCCCGGTCAGGGCGGAGAAAGACCCCGCCCTCACGACAAAAAGGAGAAGACCCGTGCGCAAAGCTCTCATGGTCGTAGTCGCCGCTCTGTTGCTCGCGACAGCGTTCGCCGCCGCCGGTTGCGGCGCGTCGTCGTCGGGGAGCTCGAAGTCCGCCACGGCTGGGGGCATGACGGCCGCCCAGATCATGGCCAAGTCCCAGAAGGCAATGGCGAAGGTCTCAAGTGCGAGTTTCACCGCGGACGCCACGATCAAGGTCAGTTCGAGCGGCGGCAGCGCTCAGGCCCTGGGCCTCGGGCAGCAGCCGCTGGTGCTGCACGCCGCCGGCAAGGCCGGCGGCAGCGGGGCCGCCGAGGCGGCGGCCGTGGCCATGACTCTCAAGGCCAGCGGTCAGAACCTGGCCCTGGGTGTGAGGACGGTCCACAAGAAGGTCTGGGTCCAGTTCGGCGGCAAGTGGTACGTCGCCCCGCCAAGCAAGACCTCGAGCACGACCAAGAGCAAGACCCCGAGCACGTCGAGCGCGAGCGCCGACCCGGCCAAGGTGTTGGGGGGGCTCGGCATCGATCCCCAGAACTGGACCAAGTCGACCACCGTGACGGCCGAGACGCTCAACGGCGTGGCCGTCTATCACGTAGTGACCACCGCCGACACGGCGAAGCTCATGTCGGACCTCGTGAAGGCCCTGAACGCTCCAGGTCTCTCGAAGGCGGCCGGCAGTGGCGCCGCCGCGCTCAAGCAGCTCAAAGGCAAGGACTCAGCCCAGCTCAAGACGCTCGAGCGCTCGCTTGCCTCGGCCTCGGTCGAGTTCTGGGTCGACGCCGCCACGTTCGACGTGCGTCAGGGCAAGATCGACGCGACGCTGCGGTTCGGCAGCGGCGGCTCGACGCAGGGCGTGAGCGGCCTCGGCATCGGTGTGAACTACACGCTGAGCGGCCTCAACAAGCCTGTGAAGGTCGTCGCGCCGGCCCACGCCCTGCCCCTCAAGAAGCTGATGAGCGGGCTCTCCCTGCTGGCGCCCGGTCTGACGGGCGCGAGCAGCGGCAGCGGCATCGGGCTCTAAGCCCTCGGGCTGAAGGCGAGAGGGTAGAGCGGCAGTCTCCGGCGTGCGGTGCGGCGCCGGGGACTGCTCAGCGTCCCCAATCGAAGTCGGGCGCGCGCTGCGACTTCCAGTCGGCCGGCACGTTCTCGTCGTCGGTGCGCTGGCCCATCATGGACTTGGAGATGATCACGCCGCTCGTGACGCCGGTCGGTTTGGCCTCTGAGGTGTCCTTGGGCGTGGGCGGCTTGATGCGGCTGGGAGCGAGCTGGACCGTGCCGTCGGCGCGTACGCTGGCGTTGGGCCGCAGGTCGACGCGCTCCTCGTAGCCGCGGTCGGCCAGCGAGATGCGACCGGCCTCGGCCAGCTCGACCCGGAACTGATACCAGCCCATCGACCACATGAACGTGACGAGCAAGGTGCTCTCGCCCTGCGAGCCCACGTGCACCTGCGGCATGCCGAGGTTCTCGTTGGTCTCGACGATTCGTTTGGGGACGGCGCTCACGTTCAGCAGGTCGACCCCGCGCTGCAGGATGGTGAGCGGGATGAGCTCGTCCGGTTCGAGCTCGTCCGGTTCGAGCTCGTCTGGCTCGACCTCGTCGGCGCTCGCGGCCGGCTCGTTAGCGGGCGGCTCGCCCATGAGCCTGTCGTCGGAGGCGAGGTCGAACGGCGACATCGCGGGAGCTGACGCTCCGCCTGGTCCCGCCTCGCGACGCAAGGCTTCGCCGAGCCTGGGGTCGGTGTGCTCGAGGGCCGCCGCCGCGACGTTCGCGACCGCCGGCGCCACCCCGGCGCCGTCGTCGGCGCGTGCCGTGCCGGGCGTCTGGATCTGGGCCGTTTCGTCTCCGGGAAACCGTGCGGCCTCGCCTTCCGGCAGCGACGTCGTGTCGTCGCCCTGGAGCCGGGCGACCGCGGACGCGTCGCCGCCCGCGAAAGCGGGCGCGGCGAACTCAGCCGTCTCGGCACCCGCCTCGGGCGGGCGCTCGGGCTCGCTTTCGCCGCGCAACCGCGCGAGCTGCGCGGCGAGTTCCTGCTTTTCGGCTTCGGCGCGTGCCAGGTGACTCTCGAGACGCTCGATCTCGGCGTCCTTGTCTTTGAGGGCGCGCCAGAAGGCGTCGCTGTCGGCGCGCAGCGGCTTGACTCTCCCGCCGCTCACGGTGGCGATGCCGTCGGCCGGCTCGATCGGGCTGCTTCCTGGTGAACCCTCGGACGGGCTGCACAGCGAGCAGATGAAGCGCTCACTGCCGTCGTCGTCGACCAGGCGCTGCGTCCACTCGCCGGCCAGCAGCGTGCGTCCGCAACTACTGCAGATGGTGTCGTCGTGATTGTCCTTCGCGCGTCCAAAAAGGCGTCCTAGCATGGCCCGCTCCACTGTTTTCGGCTGATGTGAGGTGGGGCATCACGGTGCCCGCGTCGCGGTGGCTCGTGTCCGCCCACGTGACCACTCATAGTACCAGACTTCGATCCGGCGGCCGGTCCCGGCACAGCAGCGGGCGGGTCGTCGGCTGAGGAAGGCGGCCGCCGTCGGTCCGGCGTCAGCCTGCCGTCGGTTCTTCGTCAGCGGCCGGCCGGCGGTTCCTGGCCGGCTTCGCGTTCGAGCTCGGAGATCAGCCGCCGCGCCTCGTCGACGTCGGGCGCGGCCACCATGATGCCGTAGCCGCCCATCTGCGGCGTGCCGGGAAACGTGGTGCTGTGCCCGCCGATGATCTCGGCGTCGATGCCGCCCGACTCGAGCAGTTCCTGAAGGCTCGTCGCGGTGGTGAGGTCGAGTTCCTCGGCGATGACGATGGTGTCCACGGTCAGGTCTCCTTCCCGCGCAGTCCGCGCAGGGTGTCGAGGTTGACAGCGTCGGGACCCTCGCCATCGTAGCCGGGGACCTCGAGGATGCCGGGGATGTCGGTGAACGCGGGATGGTTGACAATCAGTCGCATGGCGTCGCGGCCGATCTCGCCCTCGCCGATGTTCTCGTGGCGGTCGCGGTTGGAGCCGAACGGCGTCTTGGAGTCGTTCAGATGCACCATGACCAGCCGCTCAAGGCCGATCGCGCGGTCGAACGAGCTCAGCAGCTCGTCGAGACCCGCGGCCGTGCGCAGCTCGTGGCCCGACTCGAGCAGGTGCGCCGTGTCGAGGCAGACTCCGAGGCGCTCGTCGCCGCCGGCCGAGTCGATCATGGCGCCGAGCTCGGCGACCGTGACGCCCATGGTGCCGCCCGCCCCGGCCGTGTTTTCGAGCAGGACGCGCACTTGCGAGTCGCCGGCCTCGTCGAGGGCCCGCTTGAGCGCCTCGCTCACGCGCGCGAGGCCGGGGTCGAAGCCGGCGCCCTGATGGGAGCCGATATGGGTGACGATGGCCTCGACGCCGAGTTGCTCGGCTGCCGTGACCGCGCCGACCAGGGCGACCACCGACTTTTCGTAGAACTCCTCGTTGGCCGTCGCCAGGTTGATCAGGTAGATGGTGTGGATGACGGCGAAGCGCAAGCTCGAGGCGGCGCGTGACTCGCGAAAGCGCGCGGCGTCGGCCTCGCGGTAGAGCTGGGGTTTCCAGGTGCGCGGACTGCCGGCGAAGAACTGGATGGCCTGCACGCCCAGCGCTTCGCCGCGCTCGATCGCCGTCCACACGCCGCCGCTCGCCTTGACGTGCGCTCCGAAGTACATCGCGCCTCCGGTCTGGTCGAAGTCCCGTTCGCGGGAGCCCATTCGACGGGGCCGCCACCGCCACCGCCCGCGACCCGCCGGCGGTGCCCGTGACGATCGTCTGCAGCGCACTATACGGGACTCTCGCCGCGGCGCTGCCGTTCTGGCGTACCGGCCCCCACCAAGTTCAGCCCATTCGGACACGATGTCCGGTTGGTGGTCGTCACGACGGCTGCCACGATAGTAGCGGTTCCCTGCCGCGAGCGCAGGTGGCCGGCTCGTATTCCCGCGGGGTCGCATGTGCTGCAGCCCCCTTCTCCAGAGGGCGGTCAGGCATGGTAGAACAGGTGCGACACAAGCTCGAGCTCGTCGACATGAAGGTCTGGGTCGCGGTCTTCATGGTCTTCTCGTTCGTGTGCTCGGGCGGCTTCGGTATCGAGGACATGGTCTCCGGGTCGGGTCCGGGCTTTGCCATCCTGCTGCTGATCATCCTGCCGTTCCTCTGGGGCCTGCCGCAGGCGCTGGTGTGCTCCGAGCTCGGTTCGGCGATCCCCGAAGACGGCGGCCTGTACCGCTGGTCGCGGCGCGCCAACGGCGAGTTCTGGGGGTTTCAGACCGGCTGGTGGTGGGTGCTGTCGATCTTTGTCGACTCGGCCGTCTACATCGCCCTCACCGTCGACTACGCCCAGACCTGGTTCCACCTGACAGGGCTCGAGCGCTGGGGTCTTGCCGTCGTGCTGATCGCCATCTTCGCCTACGTGAACATCCGCGGCCTGCAGCTCGCCTCGTGGATGCTCGTCATCCTGCAGGTCGTCGTCTTCGTGCCGTTCATGGCGCTCGCCGTGCTGGGCCTGGCGCACTGGCAGCACAATCCGTTCCACCCCATCCTCTTGCCGGGCATCTCGCTGATCGGCGGCGTCGGCGTGGCTCTCAGCGTCGGCATCTGGATGTACNNGTACTCGGGCTTCGAGAGCCTGTCGACCATGGCCGGCGAGATCAAGAGCCCGCAGCGGGTGATCCCGCGGGCGGTCATGTTCACCCTGCCCATCGTGCTGGCCTTCTACGTGCTGTCGACCATGGGCGGCATGGCCGCCGTCGGTCACTGGGCCGACTGGGGCACGAGCGCCAAGTACGACTTCATGGGCGTGGGCCTCAAAGTCGGCGGCCAGACGCTGCGGCACCTGTTCTTCGCCGCCATGCTGGCCGGCAACTTCGCGCTGTTCATCGCCTTCCTGGCGGCCGGCGCGCGACCCTCGTATGTGCTCTCCAAAGACAAGCTGATGCCCAAGTTCCTCGGCAAGGAGAGCAGGTACGGCACGCCGTGGCTGGCGATCCTGCTGATGGCCGGAGTCGACGCCATTCTGGTGCGCTGGGGCTTCAAGACCCTGATCGTGATCGACGTCTTCTTGCTGATGCTGGCCCACATCACGATCTACATCTCGGCCGTGCGCCTGCGTGTCAAACAGCCCGATCTGCCGCGGCCCTTCAAGGTCAAGCTGGGCACCAAGGCCTTCGCCGCCATGTGCGTGGTACCGGTCGCCGTCGCCGTGCTTGCCATGTCGCCGTTCGGCAACGGCTGGAACTACTTCATCTGGGGCTCCGTCGCGGCCCTTACCGGTCCGCCGGCGTACCTGATCTTCAAGAAGATCTACAAGGGGCGCGAGCTGCCCGCGGTCGGCTTCGAGTACGGCGACGACGCGCCTGACGGTCTGGGCGCCGCCGCGCTCGCGGTGGGGCCGGCGGCCGAGACGCCGGACGCCTGAAAGGGGCGGGCTCGCCGCGCCGCCGCGCGACCTGAGGGGCGCGAGGCTCGCCGGGGTACGGCGCGAGGCGCCCTCCGGCTACTTTGCCTACAGGTGTTCGGCGAACCAGTCGAGCAGCAGCGCTATGGCCTGGTCGAGGTGGCCCTGAAGGTTGTGCGGCGAGCCGGCGATGAGCTCGACGCGCGAGCCTGAAGGCAGGAGCGGCAGTCCCTGGCGCGCATGCGCCAGGGACTGCCGCTCCTGCTCGTCTCCGTCGCCGTCGATCAGCAGCACGGGACAGCGCACGGCGCCGAACAGCGCCGCCTGATCGCACATGACAAGCTCGTTCAGCAGTCGGGAGTCGGCTACGACCTGAGCGCGCGGGCGGTCGCCGGCCTGCGGCATCGTCACTCTTCCGGTGCGGCTCAATTCATCCATCTGGGAGGCGGTGAAGTAGTCGTGCCAATCGTAGCGCGTGGGGCCGGTGGGGGCGCCGGTGGTGGCGATCGTCGCGGCCTGCGGCGGCGCGGCCTGCAGGCAGACCCGGCCGCCCAGGCTGTGGCCGTGGAGCGCGAGCCGCTCGTAGTCGAGGGTGCGCGCGTAGGCGATCGCGGCGTGCAGGTCGTCGACCTGGTGGTCGAGGGTGAGCACGTCGTCGTCGCTTTCGCCGCAGCCTCCGAAGTCGAAGGCAAGCGACGCGTAGCCGGCCTCGGCCAGTGCCGCCGCGATCGCCGGGAACCGCCCGCGCGACCGGCGGTCACTGGCGAAACCGTGCGCCATGACGACGAGCGGCCGGCCGGCGAGGTCGGCGGAGGCACGACCGGCAGGGCCGCGATCGCCAGGGCCGCGATCGGCGGCCGGCATGAGGTCGCCGACGAGCCGCAGGCCGCGGGAGTTGCGGAAGGTCACGCGTGACATGGAGCCATGATACGCGTGGACATCAGGCAAGGGCGAGCAAACCCTTCACCGTGTAGAGCGTGCCGATCACGGCGAACAGGCAGATGAGGATGGGGCGCTCGTGCAGCGTGAGCCAGGTCTTGACCGTTCGCATGAGGACTGCCGCTCGGTCGCGCGCGACGATCGAGACCACCACCAGGACGACGGGGATCGAGCAGGCCACCGCGATGAACAGCGCGAGCGAGGCGAACGCCACGTTGCGCGGCACGTCCGCGCCGAGGATGTCCATCAGCGCGGGCGTCTCCATCTCGTAGTTGACCAGCAGGACGCCGACCGCGGCGGCGCCGGCTGGCCCCATGCTGGCGATCATCCGCATCCAGCGGGGCTCGCGATCCCGCTGCGCCGGCGACGGTTTGCGGACCACCATCACGGCGCACACCGCGAGGAAGCCGAGACCCACAGCCAGCCACACGACGCGGATCACGAGATCGACCCGGCCGCCAGGCGTGAGCGTCGCGCCGCGCAGCAGCAGCAGCACGAGCGTCCCGAAGATGGCCATGCCGCTCACGAGGACGGCGGCGTAGGTCACGCCGTTGCGGGCCGGCCACCGCGTGGCCGGCATGATCAGCGCGGCGATGATCGGGACGGGATTGACCGTGATGGCGATCGCCACGGGGATGATCTGCAGGAGCAGGGCGCTCAAGGGCGGGTCACCTCGCGGTTGCTATGACGCTTGCGTGCGCCTGTCGGAAAGGGGTGACGTCGGCGCCTCGACCGAAAGACTACCTTACCGTCAGTGTCCTGCTGAAACCGCTGTTGGCCGCGGCCCACCTCGTTGTCGCGGCCGTGGTCGCTCTGAAACGATACCTGCCCGTTCTCGCGATCCTGACCTTGGCGGTGTACCTGGTGTGACTACCATGGTCCGCGTTGACCGCCCGGAAGCTGCCGCACGGTTTCCACCTGGCGCCCGCAAAGCGGTAGACGGCCACCTTGACGGTCCGGGCCCCGGCGGCGAACCGCGGCTTCAGCTCGCCGCGCACCTTGAACCACCGGCCGCGCGCCACTGCCTTGGGGCAGGTCGGCGTGCCGAGCGTCGGCATGGCGGCGTAGTGTTCGTCGATCACCTTGACGCCGTTCGTGAACGGCGAGGTGGCGACCTTGATCACCATGGCGCCCTGCGTGTAGTCGTAGTTCGTGTCGGCGGTGTAGAAGAGCACGTACTGGGTGCCGTCGGTCGTGAGGCACGGATCGGCGACCTGGCTGACCGTAAGACCCTCGCCTTCGTCGCTGCCGGTCCTCGACAGCAGCGGGCGGACCGAGTCGAAGGTCCAGTTGTAGAGGTCGGCGCTGCGCGCCCTGTAGATGTCGTCACCCGTGCCGATGCCGCCGTGGAACCACAGGTAGTACCAGCCGTCGATGCGGGCCACGAACGGTCCCCGGTATCCCATGAAGGCACCGGAGAAGGAGTCGAGGACGGGAGTGGCGATCGGCTTCGACCAGGGACCGGTCATGGC
The DNA here is from genome assembly GCA_003157715.1 of Actinomycetota bacterium. Next base: position 7,308 of record PMKK01000097.1, on the reverse strand, counting down.
GGGAGCGGTAGCGAGGCCGATGCCGGCTTTGGAGCCATCGTTGCTCCAGCCCTCGTAGAACATGTACCAGGTGCCGTCGGGGGCCCGATAAGGGAAGGGGTTGGCGCACTGGTAGTCCCAGTCGGTCGGGTCGGGCCCCGCGTTGAAGAGTCTGACGAAGCCGCTCCATGTAACGCCGTCCGTCGAGGTGCGGCAGGAGATGCAGCGCTGGTAGTCGGCCGGGTCGACGGACACCATGTAGAACACGGAGCCGATCTTGATGACGGTCGCTTCGCTGCCGGTGGCAACGACTCCGGAATGCTTGGTCCACGGCCCGAGCGGCGACGATGCCGTAGCGTAGCCGATGCCCGAGCGCGTCGTGTACCACATCTTCCAGACGCCGCCGTCGTAGATGACCGATGGTTCGGCCGCGACGCCGTGGCCGCTGCCGTTGACTTCCCACGACTCGGTCGGCGTCAGAACGACGCCGTGTCGCGTCCAGGTGCCGGGCGGCTCGATCGTGCCCGTCGTGAGGGGCAGGGAAGAGGCGCGTGTTTCGGCGCGCGCGGCGCCGTGCGAGGCGGTCAGGAGGCAAGCGAAGACGACGGCACAGACGAACGCGGCGGCGCGCACTCTCACGACAAGCCCCTCTCGACGCGGCCTCGCCTCAGGGCGGCTCGGCGGCGTCTACTTCTTGACCTTGAACGAGAGCGACGTCGTCGTGTAGCCGCTCCTCGACACGATGAACTTGAGCGTGGTCGCCTTCTTGAACGGTCCGATCTTGAACGACGCCTTGCCGGCGGAGTTCGTCTTCACGGCCTTCGAACCAAGCTTGACGAGCGCATTCTTGAGCGCCGCCGTGACGTCGCCGACGCGGATCGTCACCGTCTTCTTCGCGCCGACCTTGATCGAACCCGGTGACGCGGCGACCGTCAGGCCGGGAAGCACCTGGGTGTGGAACTGCCGGTAGTGGCCCGACGGCTGCGCAAGGAGCGCGACGATATCGAGCCGGTTCGTGCCGCCCTCGGCGCAGATGCTCTGCACCGCCGATGCGCCGGAGGGCAGCGAGAGCGTGACCGTGGCGCCAAAGCGCGTGCCGCTGGAGTTTGACCGCCGCACCCGGATGAAAGTCTTCGAGCCCACTTGATCGGCCCAGGCGGCCCAGAGGCGCGCGCTGTCCGGCTCGACCGCGAGCGCCACCGCGCTCTTATGCGACGAGCCGGTCGCAAGGTCGATGGAGCCGGTCGACCCGCTCGTGGTCGCATGCCAGAGGCGGACCACGTGGGTGCTCGGGTAGCCGACGGGGTAGGCCACCGCGAAGGAGCCGCCCGGCTGTGCCACGAGCGCCGTGCGCTGCATCATCACGTCGAAGCTCGGTGTGCCGGCGAACGTCGTGACGCTGCCGGGCAGCGTCGTCGCGGTGCCGGGAGCGCCGGTGGCCGGGTCGACGGCCGCGATCTTGACGCCAGGGTGCGTGCTCGACTGCGAGGCCCACGCGGCCAGCACGGACGAGCCCGTCGCGCGCGGGTCGCAGGCCACGTTCGGGTAGAGCGCGTTTGAACCTCCCTCGAGGAGCGTCTGGGTGGAAGTGCCGATCCCCGGCGAGCGCACGACGTAGACGTAGCCGGCCTGATCCCACACCGCGAAGACCATCGACTGGTTCGGGCTCCAGGCGGTGCTCACGTTGCTCGACGCGTAGGCGCTGCTGACCGAGGGATCGATCAGGTTGACGTCGGAGACCGTCCACGACGTGGCCGAGGCTGCCAGCTGTGACCGGTAGAGGCCCCCGTCAAAGTCGGCCAACCCCTGCGCCCCGAACCAGGCCTCGACGAAATCGTTCGACGGGGTGTGGACGAGCCCCGGGTTGGTGGCGGCCTCCCAGGCGCCGCTGGTCGTCACGTACGGCGAGACCGCTCCGGCGGCGGAGACACGGACGCTCTCGAGGACGTCGGGCGTCCCCGCGTGGGCCCACTCGGCGACGAGCTCGCCGTCGGCGCGCCGCGCGGCGTCCGCCTGCGACAGACTGTCGAGGGTGGCCGGGCTGACCGCCGTCCACTTGCCGGGCGGTCCGGCCGCCGCCGCGCGCGGCAGGAGCAGCGCGCCGGCCAGCGGCAGGATGAGAGCGCTCGCAAGCGCGGCGGTCAGGCCGACACGGACACGGACCATGCGCGATTCTCCTTCTGTCACTCAGTACTAGCCGTGTAAGTATATCGTCCCGTCGTTTGCAGCATGCGCCGCGGGGACGGGCCTTCTCAGAGGTAGACCGTGACGCGGTTCTTGCCGGTGCTCTTGGCCAGGTAGAGCGCCTTGTCGGCGCGGTCGACGAGGAGCTCCGGCGTCGTCGTGGCGGCCGCGACCGAGGCCGCGCCGATGCTCACCGTGACGGTGGGCGCGCTTGTCGGGGTGGCGAGGGCCCGCCGCTCGATGTGCCGGCGCAGGCGCTCACCGACCTGCACGGCGCCGTCGCCCGGCGGCGGGACGATGCCGTTGTCGGGTGGCGGGACGATGCCGTCGCCCGGTGGCGTGCCGCCCAGGCCGGCGACCTGGCGGTGGAGACGGTCGCCGGCAGCGCCGGCGCCCCTTAACAGTGTGTGCGGCAGGATCACCGCGAACTCTTCGCCCCCGTAGCGAGCCGGCAGGTCGATGTCGTGACGCGTGTCGGCCTTGAGGACCTCGGCCACGTCACGAAGCACCTGGTCGCCGCGCTGGTGGCCGTGATGGTCGTTGAATACCTTGAAGTCGTCGATGTCGATCATCAGCAGCGAGAGCGGCAGGTCGTAGCGCCGGGCGCGGGCGCACTCGGCTTCGAGGCGCTCGTAGAAGTAGCGGTGGTTGTAGAGTCCGGTGAGGCCGTCGGTGATCGCTTGCGCCTCGACGCGGGCGTACAGGCGTGCGTTGGCGACCGCCGCCGCCGCATGGTTGGCGATGATCTGCAGGAGCTCCACCAGATCGTCGCGATAGGCGCGGCGGCCTTCGTCGACGATCTCCAGGAACCCTTCGGCGCGGCCGCGGACCGCCAGGGGGAGCACGAGCCGCGCGCCGGGCCGGCAGCGCTCCTGGGTCGCGGCGAGGGTCGCGATAGCCTGCTGCGCGGCCGGTGGCAGAGGTGGCGGGACGGTCTCCGGGGCCGCTTCGCCCCACGGCACCAGCTCGTCGCGCCCGGCGCGCAGCCACACCCGCACGGTGGCGGCACTGCCGGCCAGTACCCGCGTCGCCTGGTCGCGCGTGGCGAGCACCAGGTCGTCGACGGCCGGGGTCGCGGTGATGGCTCGACCGGCCCCGAACAGATCAAGCAGACGCTCGCTCTGGCGCGCCTGAAGGTCGAGCAGGCGGGCGTTGTGGATGGCGGCGCTGGCGAGCTCACCGAAGGCCGACGCCAGTTCGGTCTCGCGGGCGCCGAACTCCCGTCGCCGCGCCGTCTCGGCGAGATACAGGATACCGATGGGCGTGTCGCCGAAGCGCAGCGGGACCGTCATCGAGCTCTGCTCGCCGTGCTCGCGCATGTCCGCGCGCTCCAGGTCGGTGAGCCCCGGGTCGTCGGCGTGGTCGATGCTGAGCTCGCCGCTCACCATGATGTCGTAATCGGCGGGCCAGTCTTCAGAGGGGTAGAACGTACCGGCCTCGCCGCTTCGCCTGGACGGTCCGTCGCCGTGATAGTGGGCGCGCCAGACCAGGCCGTGGCGCTCAAGATCGTACTCGTAGATCAGGCACTCGGGGCACGCCACGAGCTGGGCGGCCTCACGGGTGACCACCGCGAGCATCTCGTCGAGCCCAAAGGTGGAGGCAACGGCGCGGCTCGCGTCGAGCAGACCGCTGAGCCGGCGACGGCGCTCGCGGGAGGCGGCCAGGATGCGGGCGTTGTGGATGGCGGCGGCGACAGGTACCGCCAAGGCCCGCAGCAACTCTTTGTCGTCGGCGTCGTACCTGCGCCGGGGGTCGGTGTCGACCACGCCGAGGATGCCGATGACCTCGTCGGCGAAGACCAGCGGCACCTCGAGGGCCGTCGATTCTCCCCACGTCTCCATGATCTTCCGCTCGGTCGGATCGAGCCCGGGGTCGTCGAGGTAGTACTCGACCGCGTCGCGCTCGCGCACCACACGCTGGCGAGCCGGGCGGCCGGCGAGCCGTATCACCGTGCCGAGGTACGCTTCATCGTCGGGTGTCATCTCGTACGCCCACATGCCGGCATACGTGAGCGTCCCGGCGGCCGCGTCGTAGTCGGCGATGTCACAGGAGGTGGCGTGCATGGCTTCGCCGACCTGGCGCGCCACGGTCGCCAGGACGGTCTCGAGCTCGAGGTCGGCGGTCAGTGTGGCGCTGACCTTGAACACGGTCTCGTAGGGATCCCCGCCGGCGCCCGAGCGACCGGCGCCGGCCTCAGGCACGGTACATCTCGACACGATTCTTGCCGCGTCGCTTGGCCAGATAGAGAGCTCTGTCGGCGGCCCTCACCAGCTCGTCAGGGTCGCTGCCCGAGCCTGTGAACGACGCGACGCCCACACTCACGGTCACGTGGGTGTCGCCGTCGCTCGCGTCCCGGCAGACGGCGGCGAGATCGGCGGCGGCGATGCTCCGGCGGATGCGCTCGCCCACCGTGCGGGCGCTCGCGGCTTGCTCGGACGGCAGATCGGCGCCGGCGGCGGCGACTCTCGCCATCTCGCGCAGCAGGCGGTCGCCGACGACGCGGGCGCTGTCCTGCGGCGTGTTGGGAAGAAGCACCACGAACTCCTCTCCGCCGTAGCGGGCCGCGAGGTCGACGTTGCGCCGCACCTGCGAGCTCAGGATCCGGCCCACCTCGGCGAGTACCAGGTCGCCGGCCCGGTGGCCGAACCGATCGTTGAAGCGCTTGAAGTCGTCGATGTCGAGCATCAGCAGCGAGAGGGGCAGCCGGTAGCGCTGGGTGCGGGCGCACTCCTGTACCAGGCGCTCGTAGAAGTGGCGGTGGTTGCAGAGTCCGGTGAGACCGTCGGTGATCGCCTGCTGTTCGAGCGTCTGGTACAGGCGAGCGTTGGTCATGGCCGCGGCCGCCTGCCTCGTCAGGACCTTCACCAGGGCGGCCTCCTCGTCGCTCAGACCGCTGGCCCGCGGCGCACGGACTTCGATCAAGCCTTCGGCCACGTCGTCGAGCAGCAGGGGCATGATCAGGCGGATGCCGTCGCCGTCGCCGTCGCGGTCCTGGGCCGGGCTGCGCCGCGCGATCGCCCGGCGCTGCAGCTCGTCGAGCTCGACCGGATCGGCGGCGGGCTGATCCGCGCCGTCGCCGTCCCCGGCGCGAGTGAACGGCCGGAACTCCCCGGCGGGGCCGCGCAGGGCGATCGCGACGGCATCCCTCGGCACCGCGAACAGCTCGGCGACCTCGCCGAGCATCTCGGCGAGCACCGTCTCGGCATCCAGAGAGGCGGCCAGCACGCGGCTCGTCTCGAGCAGCGTCAGGAGCCGCTTGTTGCCCCGCTCCTGGCGCCGGTAGAGCTGGGCGTGGCGGATAGCCACCGCCGCCTGCTCGCCGAGGCCTCTGGCAAGCTCGACCTCCTGGGGGCTGAAGTGCCGCTCGCGGCTGATCGAGTTGAGCACCAGGATGCCGACCGGCTCGCAGTCGTAGACGAGAGGCACGTTGAGGCACGACAGTTCGCCCCACCTCTCCATCGAGTCGCGCACGTCGGCCGGCAGGTCCTCGTCCGAGAGCGACTCCTCGACCACCTGGCCGCGGCTCAGGAGCGCGCGGTCCGACGGGTACTCGTCGAGTGGGTAGGCGGTGCCCAGAACGTCGCCTTCGCTCTCGTTGCCGGCCGTCTGGTACTTTGCCAGGTAGACGATCGCGTCACGCGCGGCATCGTACTCGTAGATGACACCCTCGTCGGCGCCGAGTGCCTGCGCCGCCTTCCGGCAGACGATGTCGAGGACTTCTTCGAGGACCACCGCCGAGGTGAGCGCCCGGCTCGAATCGAGCAGCGCGGCGAGCTGGCGGTCCTGCTCTTCTTCCTCGCGATGCATGCGGGCATTGTGGATGGCCACGGCGGCGGGAACGGCAAGCAGCGCGGCGCGGCGCTTGTCGGCCGCGCTGAAGCGGCGCAGCCGTTCCTTTTCGACGAGCGTGAAGCTGCCGATCACCGTGTCTTCGAAGACGAGCGGCACCGTCAGCGTCGCGAGCTCGCCCCACTCATCCAGGAGATAGTCGTCGAGGGCTTTGATCTCATCGTCGGCGTAGGCTTCGCGGTACTCCCTTGTCCGGACCACCTGCCGGTACGTAGGGTGGTCGCTCAAGCTCATGCGCGTCCCCACCCAGGCATGGTCCTCGGGGGTCATCCGGCGTGCCCAGCAAGCCGCCGCGACGATGGTCTCGCTGTCGGCGTAGTACTGGCAGAGGTCGCATTCCCAGACGTCGAGCGCTTCGGCGATGCGCCGGGCTACCGTCACCAGCACGTCCTCGGGCGTCGCGGACGACGTGACGGACGCACCCACTTCGCAGGCGAGGGCGTAGTCACCGGTCGGCGCCGGCGCGGTATCGGTCAACGACCCTGCGTCAGGAGGCATGTGGGGTGTATCGGCAGCGCGCGAGCCGGTCGCAAGGTTCCGGGGCCTGCCCATCTGTCTGGTAACGGCCGCCGGCCGGCCGGCCGGCGGCTCGATGAGGCGTGACGCGGGGCGGCTGCTCGAGCGCTGCGACAGAGGACGGTCGCCGCGACAGAGGACGGTCGCCGCGACAGAGGGCGGCGTAGAGAGAGAAACTGGTGCCCCCAACGGAATTCGAATCCGTGCTGCCGGCTTGAAAGGCCGGTGTCCTAGGCCGCTAGACGATGGGGGCACGGTACCGCGCACGGATTATACCTGCTTGCCGCCGGCCCGTCGGCGGCCGTTTGCGGCGGCCGCCGACGACGCACAACCTGGGGTAGGGTGTTGCATCGATGTCATGCAAGGAGTTCGCAGTGAGTAACGATACGCAGACCGGCGCGCTGGCCGGCGACACGCGGCCGCGCGACAAGGCCAAAGGCGACGGCGGGCCGAGTGACGGCAGGCCGGATGACAGCGGGTCAAGTCACGGCGAGCCCAAGGGCGCCGCGCCAAAGGGCAAGAGCAAGCAGTCCCTGACTCGCGTGGCGGCGAAGGGCCGCCAGGCGGCCGGTCTGGCGGGCGCCAGGGTGAGCGGCAAGGCGGCGGGCGCTCGCGCGACGGCCCAGGCGGCGCGGCGCGCGCTCGTGCAGCCGTCCCCTGGGCGGCGCCGCGGCGGCGCCGGCGGCGGCAGGCCGGACGACGGCCGGGCCGGCGATGGCGGGCTCGGACTCGCGATGGTCCGCGGCTACGACGAGGCGTTCGCGGCCGAGCCGCGCAACC
>PMKK01000058.1 GCA_003157715.1 Actinomycetota bacterium | reverse complement strand
GGCCGACCTGACCAGGGCGCTCGAGGTGGTCGAGGAGGCGCTCGCTTACGTGGCGGAGAGCCATCCCTGGCAGAAGTAGGCGCACCCCGGCAAGAGCAGGCGCCGGTCCTGCCTGGCGACAGGCGCCGGCCCTGGGGGAAGTACGATGTCTGATCGGGGAGCGGCCGGCCGGCCGCTCCCCCTACTCCACTCGACAGAAGGGGGCCGCAGATGGACAAGCTGATCATCACCGTCGCCGGCGTCGGCGCCGAGACGACCAAGCAGGCGCAGCCCGCCTTGCCGGTCAGCGCCGCCGAGATCGGCGCCGACGCGGCGCGCTGCCGCGAGGCCGGCGCCGGCATGTATCACCTTCACGTGCGCGACGCCGCCGGCAACCCGACGCAGGCCAAAGAGGTGTTCGCCGCGGCGCTCGAAGAGATCCGCAAGCGTAGCGACATCATCGTCCAGACCTCGACCGGCGGCGCCATGGGGATGACCGCCGACGAACGTCTGCAGCCGCTCGAGCTCGACCCGGAGATGGCATCGCTGACGACCGGCACGGCCAACTTCGGCGACGACGTGTTCTTCAACGACAGCGCCCTGATGAGCGAGTTCTACCAGCGCATGCAGGCCAAGGGCGTGCGTCCCGAGTTCGAGATCTTCGAAGCCGGCCAGATCGACAACGCGCTCAAGCTGATCAAGAAGTACGGGCCGGCCGGCCCGCTCATGCACTGGGACTTCGTGCTCGGCGTACCGGGCTCGATGAGCGGCGAGCCGCGCAACCTGGCGTTCCTCGTCGATCGCGTGCCGGCCGGCTCCACCTGGACCTGCACCGGCATCGGCCGCTGGCACATGCCGGTCACGATGACGGCGCTTGCCCTGGGCGGCAACGTGCGCCTCGGTTTCGAGGACAACATCTTCCAGCACAAGGGCGTGCTGGCCAAAGAGAACGCCGAGCTCGTCGCCCGCGTCGCCCGGCTGGCCCACGAATGGGACCGGCCGTGCGCCACGCCCGACGAGGCGCGCCGGATCCTCAAGCTCGCGCCGTACGACAAGTAGGGGCTCGCGGCGGCCGGCGATGGTCGGTGGCCGCCGCATGGCCGCGCCGCCGCCGCGCTCTCTGTCGACAGACCGGACAACGGAAACGCGAGGCTGGCCGGCGGGGTAACCGCCGATCAGGGGGCAGACTGGGAGTACTATACGCACGTTGACTTGGCAGTCACGCGCGACGGTGGGTCGCGCGGCATTGGGGGGTCACCGCTGGGCATCTTCTCCAAGGAACGGCCAAACGATGCGTCGTCCGATGGCTTGCTGGCGAACCTCGTTCAGCTTGGCAATCTGCTGCGCTCGAGTCCCGATCTGCCAGGGGTGGTACGCTCGATCGCCACGGGCGCGGCGCGCACCTTCGGCTTCAACGAGGTCACCGTCTACCTGAGCGCGCCCGGCGACGATCACTTTCGCGCTCACGCCGTCGTGGGTCACGACGAGGCGCGCGACCAGGTCATCCTCGACACCCCAGTACCGGCGAGCGCCTTTGCCGCGCTCATGCTGGAGCGCTATCAGATCGGCTGCGCCTTCTTCGTCGATCAGCGCGACCACCTCTCTACCCCCGAAGAACGCGCGCTCTTTCCGCTTTCCGAGCCCAGTCCCGGCCCGCTCGACCAGCGGCCGTCCGGCGGCTGGCAGGCCGGCGACAAGCTGCTCGTGCCGCTGCGCGATCGCGCTAATCGCATCGTCGGAGTGCTCGACCTGGCTGATCCAGCCGACGGCGCCCAGCCCACGCTCGATCTGGCCAAGGAGCTCGAAGTGTTCGCCGCGTTCGCGGCGGCCGCCGTCGAGAGCGCTCGCCAGTACGAGGAGCTCGAGAGCGCGACCGATCTTCTCGAAGAGCAGCTCAAGGTCCGTCACGAGTTGCTCGACGTCTCGGCCACGCTGCTGTCGACGCTCGACCACACGGCCGTCTTCACACAGATCGCCGACGTGCTGAAGATGCTCGTCGACTACGACACGATCGACATCGCTCTGGTCGACGAAAGCGCCAACGAGCTCGTCACGATCTTCGCCCAGGACAAGTGGGCCAGGGAGATGATGCTCTTCCGCCAGCCGCTCGACCACGGCGTGGGCGGCTGGGTCGTGCGCCACGACGAGCCCCAGCTCGTCAACGACATGACCCACGATCCGCGCGGAGTGCTGGTGCCCGGCACCGATCTCGAACCGCAAGCTTCGATCCTCGTGCCCCTGCGTTTCATGGGAGCCGTCATCGGTCTGCTGGCCGTCGACCGCCTGGCCGGCCGCACCTTCGAGACCCGCGAGCTCGAGGGCGTCCAGCTCTTCGCCAATCTCGCGGCCATCGCCATCCGCAACGCGCGCTCCTACAAGGAGATGGAGGTCCAGGCCTCGACCGATGGTCTCACGGGGCTGTTCAACCATCGCCGCTTCCAGGAGGCGCTCGCCCTCGAGGTGGCTCGCGCCGAGCGCTACGGCGTCGGCTTCTGCCTGCTGATGATGGACCTCGACCGGTTCAAGGCCGTCAACGACTCGGTAGGCCACCAGCGTGGCGACGAGGTGCTGCGCGACGTGGCCGAAGTGTTGCGGCGCTGTTCACGCGAGTCTGACTTCGCGGCGCGCTACGGCGGTGAGGAGTTCACCATGATCCTGCCGCACACCGATGTCGACGAGGCGCGCCGGGTGGCCGAGCGCATCCGCGGTCAGGTCGCCGATCTGTCGGCGGTCGAACCGGGACTCGCGATCACGGTCTCGGTGGGCATCGCGGCCTTTCCCGATCACGCCGACGATACCGACGGCATCCTTGGGGCGGCCGACGCGGCCCTGCTTTCCGCCAAGTCGCACGGGCGTAACTGCGTCTACACGTCCGGCGACGACGGACCAGGGGCCGCGCTCGCCGGACAGACGCCGCTCGNNTTCGCGGCGCGCGCCGGCTTTTCGGCGCAAGAGACCGACGCTCTCGCCACGGCTGTGCAGGCGTTCGAGACAGCGGGTACCGCCGGCGGGTTGCGGATCGTGGGTTCCGACTCCACCGGCGCCGCGCCCAGCACCCCGGCGCCCCCGGTCGACCACCTGTTCGNNCGCGGCGCTGCTGTACGGCACCGAGCGCTGGGACGGCGCCGGGTATCCCGAAGGCCTGCGGGGTGAGTCGATCCCGCGGGTGGCGCGGGCCTTTGCCGTGCTGCGCGCCTACGTTCGCGACGGCGCTGCCGGGGGTGCCTCGTTGCGCGCCGAATCGGGCCGTCGATTCGACCCGCGCATGGTCAACCGGTTTCTGGCGTTCCTGGCCGAAGAGGCGAGCCGCTGGAACCCGCTCGGCGACATCGCCGATGGGCGCGGCTGATCACGCCCGGCGTGCGGCCGATCGGCAGGTGTGCGGCTGATCGCGCTCATCGTGCGGCCGATCGGCAGGCGCGCGGCCAACTCGCTGCCGCGTCGCTTCTCGTCAGGAGCCCGTCGCCCTGAACTCGCCGCCGCCGCCGCGGTCGAGATAGTGGTGCAGCGGGATCACCCTGTCGAGCCCGGTGCGGGCCAGCAGCCGGGCGACGAGCACTTCGTCGCCGTACAGTGTGAACTCCCCGCCGCACTTCGTGGCCAGCTTGTAGCCGAACACCAGGCCGCTCAGCCCTGAGCTGTCGATCAGGTTGACGCCGCACACCATGAGCGTGATGTGGCAGGCGCCGGCGTCGACGGCGTCGATCAGTTGCGCGCGCAGGAGAGGCGCCGTGTAGACGTCGAGATTGCCCTGGGCGACGATGTGCACCCGCTCGCCGTCGTAGGCGGCGCTGAGGTGGAGGTCGCTGCGAGGATCTGCTGACGTCATACCACTCAAGCTGTCCGCAAACGAGGGGCGCCTAACCGTTCGCGGCCGCCGTTGGCCCTGGGGGCCGCCGCCGACCGCCGCGGGCGCTCTCAGACCGCCGAACGGCTGCGCAGAGGTCGCCCGCCGCCGATTCTCGCGGGCCAGACGGCGTCAGGAGCGTTCTCTTCTGACATAATGGCGACTATGGCAAAGGTCTACCAGATGCCCCCCAAGAAGCCGCGCCCGCCGGCGGCTCACCGCCGCCGGGCGATCGGAGTCGTCGCCGTGGCGGCGATCGTGCTCGCCCTGGTGTTGTTCGTCGTCTATCTGCTCGCCTACACCGATTGGCTGTGGTTCGGCGAGATCGGCCTGCGCGTCGTGTTCTGGCGCCAGATCTGGTCGCGGCTGGTCGTCGGCGTGGCGGCCGGCATCGTCTTCTTCGTCATCTTCTTCGGCAACATCGAGATCGCACGGCGCCTGGCGCCGCGCCACCGCGCCTTCGAGGGCATCGATGTCGTCGAGTACGTCAACGAGAACACGGTGCAGGCGCTGCGCAGGGTCGGCATCGTCGTCTCGGCGGTGATCGCGGTCATCGTGGGCGCCGGCGCGTCGTCCGACTGGCTGGCCTACCAGCGCGCCCTGAACGGCGTGGCCTTCGGCACGACCGACCCGGTCTTCCACCACGACCTGGGCTTCTACGTGTTCACGCTGCCGGCCTGGCAGGCCGCGTATGGCCTGCTCATGGGCGCGCTCATCGCCGGCCTGGTCGCGGCGGTCGTGGTGCACGCCGCCCTCGGCGGGCTCGTCCTGCCCCAGGAGCGTCCCGCGCCGAAAGTCGATCAGCCCGAGAACGTGGTCCGCGGTCCGTTCGGGCGCGGCCTGGGGCAGCCGACGGTGGGCTTTGTCGTCAGGCCGCGAGGGCCGTCGGTCGCCCACCTTTCGGTCATGCTCGGCCTCGTCTTCGCGCTCGGCGGCGCGGGCTATCTGCTCAAGGCCTGGAACCTGCTGTACTCGACTGGCGGCGTGGTCGCCGGCGCGGGCTACACCGATATCCACGCAGGCCTGCCCGGAATGCGCGTCATGATGGTCATCGGCTGGGCGCTGGGCGCTCTGCTCATCGCCAACGCCTTCTGGCGGCGACGCTGGCGCTGGCCCCTCTTTTCTATCGGCGGCTGGGTGGTCGCGCTGATCATCGTGCGGGTCGTGTTTCCGGCGGTCATGCAGTCGCTCATCGTGAGCCCTAACCAGCAGGCCAAAGAGCAGACCTACATCGGCTACAACATCGCCGCCACGCGCGCCGCCTACCACCTCGACAAGATCAGTCAGACCCAGTACCCGCTCACCGGCGACCTGAGCACCGCCAAGCTCGCCACAAACGACGCCACCATCCGCAACATCCGTCTGTGGGATCCGCGCACCCTGCTCTCCAGCTACAACCAGCTCCAGAAGCTGCGTAACTACTACCAGTTCACCTCTGTCGGCGTCGACCGCTACGATGTGAACGGGGTCTACCGCGAGACCATGCTGGCGCCACGCGAGATCAACGTGGCGGGCCTGCCGGCCCAGAACCGCACCTGGGTCAACCAGCACCTCACTTACACCCACGGCTTCGGGGTCGTAGTCTCGGCGGTCAATCAGGTCACCTCTGACGGCTCGCCCGACTTTCTCGTGCAGGACGTGCCGCCGACTTCCAGCGCGCCCGACCTGGCGATCAAACAGCCGCGCATCTACTACGGCCTGCTGGGCACGAACTACTCGCTGGTCGACACCAAGACCGCCGAGTTCGACTACCCCGGCGGCAGCGGCGGCGATGTCTACACGCACTACACCGGCAGCGGCGGTATCCCGATCAGCTCGGCCTTCAACAAGCTGGCCTTCGCGGTGCGCTTCGGCACGATCCGGTTCTTCACCAGCAACTCCATCGACGCCAAGAGCCGCATCATCATCCGCAGTAACATCGTGGCCCGTCTGCACGCCGCCGCGCCGTTTCTGAGCCTCGACCAGAACCCTTACATGGTGATCGCGAACGGCAAGCTCGACTGGATCGCCGACGCTTACACGACGACCTCGCGGTACCCGTACTCGCAGCCCAACGGGTCGATCAACTACATACGCAATTCGGTCAAGGTCGTGATCGACGCCTACACCGGCGCCATGAAGTTCTACGTCTCAGACCCGACCGATCCGATCATCCGCACCTACGAGAAGATCTTCCCGGGCATGTTCACGCCCTTCACGAGCATGCCGCGTACGCTGCTCGCCCACGTGCGCTACCCGCAGGACATGTTCAACGTGCAGTCGGAGATGTTCGCCACCTACCACGTCACCCAGCCCAACGTCCTTTACAGCAAGAACAACCAGTGGGAGATCCCGACCGGCACCTCGCTGAGCTCGGCCACCGGTCAGATGGAGCCCTACTACGTGATCATGCGCCTACCCGGCGAGACCCGCGACGAGTTCGTGCAGATCCTGCCCTTCGTGCCCAACAGCCGCCAGAACATGATCGGCTGGCTCGCTGCCCAGTCGGACGTCCCCAACTACGGCCGGGCGGTGAGCTTCTCCTTCCCCAACAACGCCACGGTCTACGGCCCCGCTCAGGTCGAAGCCGCGGTGAACCAGGACCCGGTCGTCTCGGCGCAGCTCACGCTGTGGGGTCAGGAGGGCTCGCGGGTGATCATCGGCAACCTGCTCGTCATGCCCATCGAAGACTCGCTGCTCTACGTGCAGCCGCTCTACCTGCAGTCGCAGACGACGCCGTTGCCGCAGCTCAAGCGGGTGATCGTCTTCTACCGGGCAAGCACCACGGCGGGCGTCACCATGATCGGCGGCCAGCAGGTGGTGGCGATGCAGCCCACCCTCGCGGCCAGCCTCGCGCAGATCTTCGGCGCGGCGCCGGCGGCCGCCGGCAGCGGTACGCCGGCCACGACCCCGAGCTCGACGACCACCGGCCCCGTGACCGCACGCGTCAAGAGTCTGATCGCGCAGGCCAACCAGCAGTTCGTGGCCGCCCAGGCGGCCCTCAAGGCCGGTAATTTCGCCGGCTACGGCGCCAAGGTCAAGGCGCTCTCCGCCACGCTCAAGGCGCTGCAGGCCGCCAAGTAGCGGTCCGTCGCCGCTCGCCGCGCTGCCCCGCCGTGCCGCTCGACGGTCGCTGCCGCACCGTTGCTCTGCCGCTGCCGCACCGTTGCCCCGTCGCCGCCGCTCCGCGGCCTCCGTCGCCGCCACGCCGCTCGTCTCGCGCGCCGCCCTCAAACACCCCCACGCTGCTTTTTGCGGTCGCCCGCGCCGCCCGCGGCGGCTTCAGCGCGAGTCGGTTCGCGCCGATGACAATCTGGCCGGCATACCCGAAAAAGTGTCACAAGCTTATGGACCGAGTGCACTTACTGGACAGAAGCCCTTTGAGGGACAAAGACACCATGAGCCTTTCGTCGCCCAGCGACGAGGAGCTCCTGGAGGGTTCCGCCACATGCCCGGAGCAGTTCGTCGCGTTCTACGACCGCCACGTCGCCGGGCTGCTTGCGTTCTTCGGTCGCCGGACCTACGACTCGCAGGTGGCGGCCGACCTCACGGCCGAGACCTTCGCTCAGGTCTTCGCGGCGCGCAAGCGGTTTCTCAACCCCGGCCCCGGCGCGGCGCCGGCCTACCTCTACACCATCGCTCGCCGCCAGCTCGGTCGCTTCGTCAAACACCAGCGGGTCGAGTCGCGCTACAGAGAGCGTCTCGGCATGGAGACGATCTCGGTCGCGCCCGACGCTCTGGAACGGGCCGAGGAACTGATCGATCTCGAGAGGGTGCGTGAGCAGGTGGCTGCGGCGCTCGACGCCCTCAACCCAAGCCAGCGCGAGGCCGTCACGCTGCGTGTCATCGACGGCCTGTCCTACGCCGAAGCGGCGCGCCAGGCCGGCTGCAGCGAGGATCTCGTGCGCCAGCGGGTAAGCCGCGGCCTCAAGCGGTTGGCGCGCGACCTGTCCGTCCTGCAAGAAGACTCCGGAGAGGATCATGGCCGGCGGGTTTGACGATTTCCGCGAGGAGCTGCGCGAGCAGCTCGCGCGTTGCGCCGACGAAGCGGCCGTCTCCGAACGCGCCCGCACGGCCGGTGCGACTCCACGGCGCGCCCGGCGCCGTATCGCGCAGTGGCCCCAGCCGCGCCGCGCGCTGGCCTGGGCGGGCGTGCTGACCGTCGGCGTCGCGGCCCTGGCCGCGGGCCTCATCATGGTCGGCTCCGGTGGCAGGTCGGCGGCTCCGGTAGCGAGCGGCGGGCTGCTGGCGACTCCCGGTCAGCCGATGCCGGCCTACGTCGCGCCGGTCTCACCGCATGCCTCGCCGTCGCCGTCGGGCGACTCGAACCAGAGTGCCGCGCGGCCCGGCTACAGTCTGGCCGCGATCGGCGGCCGGTCGGCAAGCGATGTCTGGGTGGTCGGTGCGCACGGCGACGTCGGCGCCAAAGGCGTGCTCGCCGGCATCCAGACTCACTCTTTCATCGTGCACTACGACGGCAGCGCCTGGCGCGAAGCGAGCGCCCCCGACATCGGACCGCTGACCGCGGTCGCGACAGCCGTCGACGGCGAAGCCTGGACGCTTGGTCCCAGCGGCGCCATCCTGCACTGGGACGGCTGGAAGTGGACGGTCTCCGACCAGGCCGGCGGCGCCGTTCTGCGCGGGCTCGTGGCCGTCGCCCCCAACGACGTCTGGGCAGTGGGCAGCGAGCAGGGCCTGCCGTTCATCGAACACTGGGACGGGGCGAGCTGGCGCTCAGTCGCCTTGCCCGCGCCTTCCGTCGCCGGCGGGCTCAACGCGATCTCAGGCTCGGCGACCGACCTGTGGGCGGTGGGCGCCGCGGCCGACGGCACGCGGGTCCTGACCGCGCACTGGGACGGCACGCGCTGGTCGTATGTGCCCGACGCCGGCGCGAGCGACGGCGGGCTGCTGACGGTGGCCGCCGCCGCCCCCAACGACGTCTGGGCGGGCGGGGACGCGTTGCTGCAGCACTGGGACGGCAGCCAGTGGCACGACGTTTCGCAGTCGTTCAGCGGCGTGCGCGGCGCGCTCTCCGCGGTCTCGTCGTCGGACGTCTGGCTGGGGGCGGCCGACGGCATGGCCCATTGGGACGGCGCGGCCTGGCGGCCCGTCACGGCCCGGCAGCTGGGTCTGTCGGGCCGCACGAACGCGCAGATCGGAGCGGTCAGCGCTCTGTCGCCTACCGACGTCTGGGCCGCGGGAACGCTGGGCGCGAGCAGCGCCACGAGCGCTCCGCTCGTCGTTCATTGGGACGGCAGCGTCTGGAGCATCGCGGTCGATTCCGTTCAGAACCGATAAGCCGCGTTCAGCACCGCAGGGCCCGCGCCCGGAACCTCCAGCCTGCCCGGCCCCCCTTTGTCGCCTTCGGGTCCCGGCTGCGGGGCCGTTCCACCCATCGTCTGTATAATCGAGGGTGGTCGTGCGGCCGACGACCATTCGGGGGGCGATTAGCTCAGGGGTAGAGCACCTGCCTTACAAGCAGGGAGTCGCTGGTTCAAATCCAGCATCGCCCACCACCTGAACGCCGCTGGCAACGCGATCAGGAGGTAGTGGCTGGCGCTCTTTCCATAAGGATCCGCTGTGCCGCCTGGGCCGTCACGACCGGCACGACCTCCAGGACCTTCGAGTACTCGCTGTGTGGCGCGAAGGCCTCCTCGAAGGATTCTCGATCCTCGGCTTCCCAGATGTTTAGACCGATCGTCGGTTCGTCGGCAAGGCAGTAAGTACTGATCGGGTGCGTGTCGATCGCCCCCGCTTGCAGCTTCTGCCCATACTCCGCCAGCCGGTCGATATCGACTCGCGCCTTTACGAAGAACAGCATCGCGACATCCTCTCCCTTCAGGAAGTGGGCGGTCTTTGTCTGAACGAGACCTTCGAGCCTCGAAGGGATGTTTCCTGCATCATGTCCTGCGCGTCTTCGCGGTTCCCCGTCATCCGGTTTGCCGGTTCGCGGGCAGGCTCCGACCGCCGGCCTCAGGTCGTGCTGGTCGGCCGGCGCCCTCCAGTCGAACAGATGTCAGGCGACCCGTTCGGCGACCACGATGAGCTCCGGCGAGTCGTCGCCGTAGGGCGAGCGGTCGTAGTCGCCGTAGAGCGCCACGATGCGAAACCCGGAGCGCGCCAGCAGGTGCTCGACCTCGTGGCGAAACAGGTAGCGCATTGGGAAGCGTTCAGTGAGCCGCCGAGTCGTGCCGTCCGCCTCGCTGATCTCGTAGGTCATCTCGCACTGGTTGAACTGACGGGCCCGGTGAAAGGCGGTCACGCGGCCCCACCAGCGTATCGTACGGCCGCCGCTCCAGGGTACGGTCTCGGCGATCTCCTCGCCGCCGCTGCCGGGATGCTCATAGAGCAGCGACGGGTCGGGGTTGAAGAGATCGAGCACGAGCTTGCCGCCGGCGGCCAGGTGAGCGTGGCAGCGTCCCAGACAGGCGAGCTGCTGCTCGACGCTCGTCAGGTGCTGAAAGCCGCGGAAGGGGCTCGTGACCTGGGCGAAGCGGCGGCCCAGCGTGAACGACGTCATGTCGGCCTGCACCAGGCGCACGCGCCGGCGCACCTCGTCGGGTTCGCCGGCCAGCGCCGAGCGGCAGCGAGCCAGCATCTGGGCGGAGAGGTCGAGGCCGACGATCTCGCGCCCCTCGCGGGCCAGCGGCAGCAGCACTCGGCCGCTGCCACAGGCGAGCTCGAGGATGGCGCCCTCGTCGGGCGCCAGGGCGGTCCAGAAAGCGCGGTCGTCGCGGTCGGCGTAGACCGCGTCGTAGATCTCGGCAAGCTCGGCCGAATTGTAGGCGTCGTAGCCGGGCGTCATCTCTTCGTCTGTCGGGGCACCGTGCGCCACCCAAGCTCCTGGCCGCTCTCGCCTGGCCGATCACGCACGATCCTAGCGTATACCCGCCCGCGCTGGGGATCCGGGCACGGTACGACCACAGTGCGCGCTCTCACGCCGTCGCGCCGGCGCATCGACACGACGGCACGAAGATGCGGCGGCGCGAAGGCACGCTGACGCGGCGGCGCGAAGGCACGCTGACGCGGCGGCACGCCGGCACGACGCGGCAACGCTCGCGCGTTTTACCGTACTGCCGGCATTTGCTACAATGCGGGCTCGCTGCACTTGCGACCGGTGCGCCTTGGGCCGCCGGTCGTTGCTTCTTCGCGGGGGCGTAGTTCAGCTGGTTAGAACGCCGGCCTGTCACGCCGGAGGTCGCGAGTTCGAGTCTCGTCGCTCCCGCCACTCTCGTCTTGGCGTCCCCCACCCTGTCTCGATCTTTGCGTCGCGCGTCCCTCCGCCTTGCGCGACCGCCCGCCTTGCGCGATCGCCCGCCTCAATCAAGGTCATTCCTTAGTACGCCGATACAAGAGAGTCAGGTTGGCTTCCGTGTCGTGCATACCAGGGAGGGTTTCATGCGCCACCAGCAACGCGGCCGCGGCCGTGTCCTCGTTCTTGTCGGGCTGGTCCTGATCGCTGCCGCCGCGGCGTGGGCGGCGCCGGCCGCGGCCAACGTAGCGGCGCCCGGCGGCGCCTGGTTCTGGCAGAACCCGGCGCCTCAGGGCAACGACCTCTCGTCGGCCTGGTTTGCCGACACCAACACAGGCTGGGCCGTCGGCGCTGCCGCCACGATCGAAAAGACGGTCAACGGCGGCGCCACGTGGGTGCCCGAGACTGATCCGGCCCCGCCCAAGTACCTCGAGGACGTAGCTTTTGCCGACTCTCGCACCGGGTGGGTCGTGGGCGACGCAGGCACCATTCTGGCGACCACGAACGGCGGCGCGACCTGGGTCGCCCAGGTCTCGCCGACGCCCAGCGATCTCCACGGCCTGTTCGTGCTCGACGCGCTCAACGTCTACGCGGTAGGGCAGGGCGGTGTCGTCGTGCACACGGTCGACGGTGGCCTGACGTGGGTCACGCAACCCTCGCCGACGCTCTCCGATCTCTACGCCGTGGCCTTCCGCAGCCTGAACAACGGCTGGGCCGTGGGCGACGGCGGCGTGGTGCTGCGTACCAACAACGGCGGCCTGACCTGGGCGCCGCAGGACTCTGGCGCCGCGGCGACGCTCTACGGCGTGGGCTTTGTGAATCTCTACCAGGGCTGGGCCGTCGGTGGCGGCGGCGCGGTCGTGCACACGGTGAACGGCGGCGCGAACTGGACCGCTCAAAATGCGGGCAGCTCTGCCGACCTGCGCGGTATCGCCGCCGTGAGCGCCGGTGAGGCGTGGGTCGCGGGCACGGGTGGTGCGATGCTGCACACCACCGACGGCGGCGGTTCCTGGGCGTCGCAGGATTGCGGCACCGGGAACGATCTCTACGGCCTCGCGGCGGTGAGCTCCAAGGACGTACGTGCGGTC
>PMKK01000195.1:3919-6186 GCA_003157715.1 Actinomycetota bacterium | reverse complement strand
GGGGGAGCCGGCCGCATGGCCGGCTCCCCCGCCTCTCTTGTTTGCCCGCCGTCCGCGTGCCGAGCATCGGAGCATGCTGGTATCAGGGAGGTGGGTCAGTTGAAGGCGATCGAACAAACGGCGGACGTCGAGCGGGCAGCCGCCGTCGAGCAGCGGGCCGGCGTCGAGCGGGCGACAGACGCGTCGATGCCACAGCGGAGCGTGGTCCTTGGGACCGCTGGCCTCCTGCGACGCCAGGTGCCGCTGCTGGCCTGTGCCTTACCCCTTATCTGGCTCGCCCTGCTGCCGCCCGCGGCGCTCAACGCCGCCTTGGGGCTCGTGGAACAGGTCAGCGGCAGTTGGCTGCACGCCGCGGTTGCCGGACTCCGAACGGCGCTCGTGGTGCTGCAAGTCGTGCTGATCGTCGCCGCGTTTGCCGGCCTGCAGCGCGGGCTGCTGAGCGGGCTACGCACGGGCCGCCGTACGCAGCCCGCTGCGATCCTGTCGTGTGGGCGCGAGGCGTGGTGGCTGTTCGGCTGGGCGGTCGTGGCATGGATCGCTTACTGGCAGGTTGTCGCCTGGCGGCAGTCGCCTGACGGACAGACGGCGTCCCTCGCACTGCTGGCCGGCACGATCGTGCCGGCCATGGTCGTCGTTCTGCTGATCGTTGTGGCTGTGCTTTCGGCGTTTGCGCCTGTCGCGGCGCTGATTGCCGATCGGCAGGTGAAGATCGGCGCGGCCGTCGCACAGACCGCGCGGCTCTTGGCGACCCGCGCCCACCTCAAGCACGTCGCGCCAGCGCTCTTCGCGGCGGCGCTCACCCTGGCCGCATTCGTCACTCCGGTCTGGATGCCGGGCTCGACCGGAGCGGACATCAGCGACACACCCGGTCCGACGCTGCACCTGCTGGCGCACTTCCCATGGCTGCGCGCCGGCCTTGTGGCGACGGTTGTCTGGCTATTGTGCATCGTCGCCGCAGCGCTGAGCGTCTCGCTCTACGGCCGGCTTGTCGGGTCCGCGCGACCGGATGCCGCAGTGACCGGCGCAGCGGCGGCCGCAACGACATCCGAGCTCGGTCTCGCGACTACTTCTGACATGGCACGGCGGCGGTGGCGACGAGTCGCCGCGACCGCCGCCGTGCTGCTTGCCGCCGTCTCGACGGTAGCCGTCGCCTGGTCGGCCGGCCTCGACTCGTCTAGCCGCACGGTGCCGCCGGGCGCTCGTGTCGGGTTGCAGAGCGGAGTCTCGCTCGTCGCGCCGCACGACACTGCCACCACCCTGGTTTCCTATGGTCGCTACCCGTCTTGGCTGCCTTTCCAGGAGAACATGTTGGTCACTCCCGTCTTCACCCATCACATCGACGACTCGCGGCACCTGATCTCTGGTCACCTGGACGGCGTTTCGTGGCAAAGACCTTGTCGAGGAGCTGAGACCGTGTGGGCCGATAGCTTCTCTTCTGAGCATGCGGTAGTGGTGAGACTCGCCGAAAGTGACCGTCTGCTGGCGGCCACTCCCGACGGCACCGTCGCGGTGCACGTGATGGGCACCAGCTGGCTGCAGATCGTGACGCACCTCCCTGGAAGGCCCGCCGGTGTCGTCACGATCGTGGTAGACCCGAAGATGACCGCCCAGCGGGTCGCCGTTGCGCGGCGCGTCTGGCGCCTGCTGGATATCCGCGGCGCCTCCCTGCCGACGACCTTCACGAGGTAAACGAAACGCGCCTCGACGCCGGGCGCCTCGATGCCGAGATCGCCGGAGCACCCGAAGGCCTCGGCCCCGGGACGTTTGCGTCGTCCAGAGGCCGCGGGTAGACTCCGCGATGGTCGCGCTAGGCGGGGAGCCAGCGGTGCCCTGTACCCGCAATCCGCTACAGCGGGGCTGAATCCCCGCCCGAGGGGCCGTACTTCGGGGCTGTCGGCCGACGCGCTGCGTCGATGGCCGGGTCCCGCGCAATGGGAACCTGCGAACCCCGTCAGGTCCGGGAGGAAGCAGCGGTAAACAGGCGCTCCCATGTGCCGCGGGTCAGCCTGGCCGGAGCATGTGCCCGGTAAGGACGCCCGGAGTACGCGTTTCGACGGCGGGTGCGCGGCCTGTCTTCTTCTCTGCGAGCCACGCGCATCTTCACCGGGCCGCGCCGGGCAAGGTACACTAGGGCGCTCATGGAGCTTTCCCTCTATCGCAAGTACCGTCCGCAGACCTTTGCCGAGATCGCCGGCCAGGACCACGTCTCGCGCACCCTGCAAAACGCCGTGCGCAGCGGCACCGTGGCGCACGCCTACGTCTTCGCG
>PMKK01000195.1:0-3866 GCA_003157715.1 Actinomycetota bacterium | reverse complement strand
TCCGCGAGCTGCGCGACAAGGTCGGCTACGCGCCGGCCCAGGGCCGCTACAAGGTCTATATCGTGGACGAAGCCCACATGCTCACCAAAGAGGCCTTCAATGCCCTTCTGAAGACGCTCGAAGAGCCGCCGCCGCACGTCGTGTTCGTGCTGGCCACGACTGAAGCGCACAAGATCCCGGCCACCATCCTCTCGCGCTGCCAGCGCTTCGACTTTCGCCGGCCGCGGGTGCACGACATCGCCATGGTGATCAGCCAGATCGCGGCCAGCGAGCACATCGTGATCGACGAAGCCGCCGTGCTCGAGATCAGCCGCCACGCCGAGGGCGGCTTTCGCGATGCCATCGGCACGCTCGAGAAGCTCTCGACGTTCTTCGGCGAGACGCCGATCACCTCGCGCGAGGTGCTCGACGTGCTGGGCGTGATCGCCTCGGACCTGCTGTTCGAGATCGTCGATATCATCATCGAGCGCGACCCGGCCGGCGCCCTGCTGTTCGTGCAGCGCCTCGCCGAGCACGGCACGAGCTACCCGCAGTTCATCCACGACCTGCTGCACCGCCTGCGCGAGGTCTTTCTCGTGCAGTACTTGGACAACGTCTCCGACGACCCCGCCACCTTGCAGGCGCTCTCGCAGAACCTCGAGATCGACGACCAGCTGCTCGACCGGCTGGCCCAGCAGGCTCACCAGCTCAGCGGCCGTGAGCTGCTGCGCCTGATCGAGCTGCTGGGCGCGGCCCAGACCGAGATCCGCGGCGGCCTCGACCCGCGACTGCAGCTCGAGATGGCTCTGGTCAAGGCGGCGCGCCCCGAGGCCGACCACTCGCCCGACGCCCTCGAGGAACGCCTGCGGCGGCTCGAGGCGGGCAGCGTGCCGGTCGCTCGAACGCCCACGGCCGGCGGCGACCGGACCGAGCCGGCGCACCGCGCCGGGCAGCGCGCGGCACAGGCGGCACGAGCGCTCGCCGAAAGCCCGGCCGCGCCTGTGACGGCAGCCGGCGTGACCGCTTCAGCGGCGCCGCGTGCGGTACCCTCCACGACACCTGAGGCGAAGCCTGCCACACTACCCGAGGCGAAGCCTTCCGCGGCAATGCCTGAGGCGAAGCCTTCCGCACCACCCGGCGCGACATCTTTGCCCGCGTCAGACGCGACGCCCGTGGCACACCATGCTCCCGTGACGACCCTCGGTCAGAACGCCGGCACGGCCACCGTCGCGCCCGACGACACGGCCGCGGTTGACGGTCTGGCCGCGCCCGACGATACGGCCGCGGTTGACGGTCCGGTCGCGCCCGACGGTCCGGCCGCGGTTGACGGTCCGGCCGCGGTTGACGGTCTGGCCGCGGTTGGCGATCCGACGACGCCCCCGGCTGGCGGCGGCAGCGAGCCTGGAGCCGGCGGCAGCGAGCCCGAGACCGGCGCCGCCCGCGTCAAGCGCGCCTGGCAGCTCGTCCTGCAACAGACTGAAGGCCAGAGCGTCGGCCTCTACGCCGCGATCAGGGACGCGCACGTGCGCACCGAAGGCGAGCGCCTCGTCGTGGCCCTGCCGTCGAGTCTCGCGCTCGGCAAGGCGTCGGCTCCCGACAACCGCGAGCTGCTCATGGCGATCATCGACCGCACGACCGGCGACGCGCCCGACATCAAGTTCGTACACGAGCGCGCGACGGCCGCGCCGGCAGAACACGCACCGGCCGCCCCCGACGCAGGACTCACCATCGCCCAGCGCATCGCCCTCGCCAAGCGTGAGCTCGAGGCCAGCGACCTCCCCGATGAGTAGAAGCCGACCAGAAGGAGACGCACCTTCATGAATCCGCAGTATCAGAAGATGCTCAGGCAGGTGCAGGACATGCAGAAGGCCATGGCCAAAGCCCAGGAGGAGCTCGCCCAGGAGGTAGTCGAAGCGAGCGCCGGCGGCGGCATGGTGACCGTCGTGGTGACCGGCGGGCTTGAGGTGCGCGAGGTGCGCATCGACCCGGACGCGGTCGACCCCAACGACGTCGAGATGCTGCAGGACCTGGTCACCGCGGCCACCAACGAGGCCCTGCGTGCCGCCCAGGCGCTGGCTCAACAGAAGCTCGGCGGCGCGACCAACGGCATCGACCTGCCCAACATACCCGGACTGTTCTAGCCTCCGGGCTGTCACGGCCTCCGGGCTGTGCTGGCCTGCGTCCGCGCCGCGCCCGAGTAGTCGCGACGGTCTCCCGGCTCAGATCAGCATTGAACCCGAGGGCGGTTCCGGGTATCCTCCGCATAACGGATGTTTTTGCTCCGCTATAGCTGTCGGATGATCGCGCGAAGCCCAAGAACGTGATTGCCCTGAGGGTCCGGTTTCGCTAGGATTGCGTGTTGGCGTCTGTCGCGTATCGTCCGACGGCGTCCAAGAGTTGTACGTCCTGTCGAGAGCGTGATCGCCTGTGTTTTCTGGGAGTGTGACCATCGTTGTATTCGCCTGCGGTTGAGCGACTGATCACCGAGTTGTCCAGACTCCCCGGAATCGGCCCCCGCACCGCACAGCGGCTCGCGTTTCACATCCTGAAAGTCAGGCCCGAAGAGATCCTCCCCCTGGCGGCGGCCATCGTCGACGTCAAGGAGAAGATCGGTTTTTGCAGGCAATGCTTCAACCTCGCCGAGGGCGAACTGTGCACCATCTGCGCCGATGCGCGGCGTGACGGATCGCTCATCTGCGTGGTCGAGCAGCCGGCCGACATCATCCCCATCGAGCGTACGCGGGAGTACCGCGGCCTGTACCACGTGCTCGGCGGGGCGCTGTCGCCGCTCGACGGGGTCGACCCCGCCGATCTGCACGTAGCCGAGCTGCTGACGCGCGTGGCGGCGGGCATCGACGAGGTCATCGTCGCCACCAACCCGACCATGACAGGCGAAGCGACGGCGCTGTACATCGCCGACCTCCTGCCCGCCGCGGTGCGCGTCTCGCGCCTGGCGAGCGGACTGCCGGTGGGCGGCGACCTCGAGTACGCCGACGAGCTCACGCTCGGGCGGGCGTTCACGGGACGGCGCGAGATGCGACATGAAACAGCTTAATCGACCGCGAACGCGGAGGACGAAGTGAAGACGGCGAGCCAGACCGAACACCCAGCAGCTCAGCTCATGACGGAGATCCGTTGGCATGGGCGCGGCGGCCAGGGCGCGGTGACCGCGGCCAAGATGGTCGCCGAGGTCGCGCTGGGCCAGCAGAAGCACTTTCAGGCGTTCCCCGAATACGGACCCGAGCGTTCAGGGGCACCGATCGTCGCCTTCACACGCATCAGCGACGAGCCCATCCAGATCTTCTCGGGTGTCGAGCACCCCCAGATCGTGGCCGTGCTCGACCCCACGCTGCTTGCCATCATCGACGTCACCAAGGGCGCGCCCGACGACGCGGTCGTGCTGGTGAACAGCGATCTGCCACCGGCACGGCTGCGCGAGAAGCACAAGATGCAGGGCCGCCGGCTCTANNCCCCAACACACCCATGGTCGGCGCGCTGGTACGTATCACCGGCCTTTTTCCGCTCGAGAGCGTGGTCGAGTTCCTGCGCGCCGAGTTCGGCAAGAAGTTCCCGCCCAAGGTGGTCGAAGGTAACGTCTCCGCCTTGACGCGTGCTTACGAGGAGGTCCAGGGCGAATGACTGAAGCCAAGAAGGCGGCGGCCAAAAAGGCCGCCGCCAAGAAGAAGCCGGCGGTCCGCAAGACCACCGCGGCCAAGCCCGGCTCGGCGCTCGACAAGACGGGCCACTGGGACATCGAGGGCATCGACGACTGGGGCACGAGCCGCCACCAGCTCGGCGCCACCATCCCCGAAGCCGGCAACTCGATCGACAACGAGACCGGTGGCTGGCGCACTAACGTGCCGACCATCGACCCCGCGAAGTGCACC
>PMKK01000093.1 GCA_003157715.1 Actinomycetota bacterium | reverse complement strand
AGTGGGTGGTGAGCCGCGCCCGCGTGCCCAGCACCTCGAACTCCTTGATGCCGTGCAGCAGCCCGCGCCGCGAGGGCCACAGCTTCAGCTTCTCGACGAGCCGAAAGAGCGGCACCTGCTTGCGATAGTAGACGGCTTTGTTGGGATCGGTCGGCATCTCCGCCTGTGAGTCTAGCAGCCGCACGGACCCGGGACCGACCCCCGGCGAGCCGACGACGATCGAGACGATCTCAGCCCGGCCGGCTCAGGTGAAGGTGCGGTAGAACGGCGCGCCGTTGTAGACGGCGCGGATCGCGCGGCCGTCGATCACCGTGTCGAACCAGAGGCGGTCGGGCAGCCAGTCGGCGGCGCCCACCCGAAAGCGCCCGTCCGGCAGCGGCGCGAGCTCGAGCTCGTCGCTCGGGTACAGCCAGGGGGCGACCATGAGCAGGCGGCCGCGCCGGCTGAAGACGCGAAAGACCGGTGTCCAGGGATTGTACGAGCGGTAGGTGCCGGCGAGCCGCGCCCATGATGGGTCGGCGGCCGGCGCGGGCGGCGCGATGTGCCCGGCGCGCGCATACCAGTCGGGGCCGAACGAGAGCGCGACGGCGGCTTCGCCGCCGTCGCGCTCGAAGCGCAGGTGAAACCGGTCCCAGCCGGGCTGCGGCGCGAGAAACAGGTCGTCGTCGCGGCGTTCCAGAACGACCTCGTCGCCGGCCGGCGCCTTCAGCACGAGCCGGCCGTCGCGGGCGGCGAAGGCGAGGCGCGCGGCGGGCGGGTCGGCGGCGTCGGGCGGACCGGCGGCGTCGTGATCCGTCCCCAGACCAGACTCGGCGAGCACGTACTCCCCGGCGTACTTGCCCGCCGCGGCCCCGATGGCGGCGGGGTCGGCGGGCGGCGCTGGCGAGGGCTCCGGCGCCCCCGCCAGCGCCGCCCGCACCGCCGCCAGGGCGTAGGTGGCGATCTCCATGCGATCGCCGCTGCCGTTCAGCAGGACGATCACGCCGATGCCGGTCTCGACCTCGGTCATGAGCAGCGAAGTGAAGCCGACCATCCCGCCGGAGTGGCCGATGCAAGGGTACCCGTCGATCGTGCGCGACACGAGGCCGTAGCCGTAGAACGAGCCGGGCTCGTCGGGGTCCTCGATCACCGGGGCGCTCCAGCGGTCGAACGCGGCCTCGCTCAGCAGGCGGCCACCGGGCGCGTCGCCGCGGTTCAGGATGAGGCGCGCGTAGGCCAGCATGTCGGCCGCCGACGAGACGATGCTGCCGTCGGCGCTGCAGCTCTCGACCAGTTGCGCCACGTCGAGCGGGCGGCCGGCGTGCGCCGGCCGGTCGTCGCCGCGACGCTCGTAGCCGGAGGCGACCGGCGCCAGCGAGTCGCGGCGGATCACGGTCTCGGTCGCGGCCATGCCGAGCGGCGCGACGAGTCGCCGGGCGACGAGCTCGTGCACCGGCCGGCCTGTCACGGCTTCGAGCACCAGGCCCACCAGCTTGTAGCCGTCGTTGGAATACCAGAAGCGCGCGCCCGGAGCGAAGCCCGTGTCGGTCTCGCGCAGCGTCCACACGGCGCCGCGGGCCTCGGCCGTGAACTCGGTGCCCATGATCAGGCCCGAGGCATGGCTCAGCAGGTGGTGCAGCGTGATCGGACCGAATCGTGAGCGCACCGCGAACCAGGGCACGTAGTCGGTGACCGGCGCCTGCAGGTCGACGCGGCCCGCGTCGTGCTCCTGCAGCATGGTCGCGGCCGCGAACGACTTGCTGATCGAGCCGATCTGAAAGCGCGTGCCGGGTTCGACCGGCGTGCGGGACGCGACGTCGGCGAAGCCGCGGCAGACGAACCCCAGCGCGCCTTCGCGATCGGTGAGCCCGACCGCCACGCCGGGGGCATCGAGACGCGGCAGGCGCGCGGCGACGAACTCGTCGATGGCCGCGAGGGCGGCGGTCAGACGCTCGAGCCGAACTGTGTCGGGAACGGTCATGGCGTTGCTATTCTCTCAGAATCCCGCTCGACTTGGCGATGAGCTCCGAGATGTCGAGCTCTAGGACGCGAACGATCCGCTCCGAGACGGCCCTCATCTCGTCGACGTCCAGGCTCCCCACCTTGCGCAGCACGTTGCTCTTGCTGATGGTCTGGATCGCCATGAGGTTGACGACCGCATCTGACCCCAGGCCGTGATCGGGACGATCGCCGACAAGGTAGGCCGTGATGTGGCGGTCCGCGGAGACCCGCTGCCACCAACCCGATTTGCCCGCTTTCTTACCGGCCGCCACGGAGTTGACCCGGGCAACAGTGACGTCCTGCAGACCGGGGTTTGTGGCCGACTGCAGGATAAGAACGGGCCGGAGCTTGAACCGCGACACCAGCTCGGGCACGTCGCCGCGCCGTATCTCGCGTGCGAAAGCGTCGATCGAGGCAAAGGAGCCGGCCTTGTCGACAACGCCCTGGGCGTCGCGTTCGATGGCCTCCACCGGAAAGCCGACCGTATAGCCGAACAGCGCAAAGCACACCGCCCCGCGCTCGAACTCGAAGTGGTCGAGAGGCATTGGCTCTAGGCCCGCGGGCCGGTCAGTCCCCAGTCGAGGCCTTCGTCTTCGTCACTGAACTCGCGCAGGATGACGATATCTTCGTCATCGAGCAAGTCCGAAATGGGCACCGGGAAGCCCCGCCGCTGCTTTTCGAGAACTGGGCCGACCAGAGCGTAATCGTCGGGATGCAAGATGACATACTGAGGCCGATCGTGCGACATGACCCTCACTGGCCTGTGTCGACTGATCGATTCTCGGACGAATTGGGGGACTCGGACATCGCGTGCGTGCACGTCAATCGGAGTCATGGACTTCTCCCATCCGGTCGCCCTCTGAGTAGGGCAACGCGTGCTTTCGCTTGGTGCATGCGTTGCACCGAAGTGTACCACCGGTGGTCTAATAAGACATAGTTGACAATATGTACGTAATCGACAAGCTGGCCCGGATACGTGAGCGGACGCGGTTCCCTGGACTGCCGCATCGCGGGCAGGCTGAAGCCAACAGGCCAGGACGGGTGAGATGGCGTAGGGGCGGCACTGCCCACCAGCTCGACGTCTGGCGCCGGTGACTCCGGGCAGACTACGGACAGCGGGTCTTCAACAACAGGAGCCGGGGGGATGTTCAGGTCGCGACCTCTTCGCACGTTCTTCATCGTGGGTGTCATCCTCGACCTCGCTGTGGTTGGACTCGCGGTCGGCCTGCACGAACGCGCTTGGGCGGAGGCCAGGAATGACAGACGTGCCGAGCGCAATGACCGGTTTGACGGCGGCATGTACATCATCCAGAGCGCCATCTTCGCCTGGTCCGAAGCGCACGGCGGACGGTGGCCTCGCGCATCGGTCGTGACTCAAGCCGAACTCCAGCGCTACCTCGAGCCGGGCATCAAGTGGCCCGTGAACCCCCTATGACGGGCAAGCGATGCACAAGGGCACCGGTCCGGGTGATTATGAATACCACACGGGAGAGGCCTCGAACCAACGGTTCACGTATCGGCTGACCGGCACCTTCCCGGATGCGAAGCCCTACGACGTGGCGTTCGTGGGCGCACCCGGCCCGATACGTGTGCATGCAGTGCCGGGCACGGGGATGGTCGACGGCATCACCGCTGGCTCCAGCGGCGAACTGGGGCCCTCTCTGCTGATCAGCGTCTCCGTCGACGGCGTGATGCGCGGGCGCGTTGCCACGAAGCACACGACGACTAACTTCCTCGTTAACGACGACACAAAGATGTTCGACGACTCCGGTCGTCTCGTGCCGCGTGCCGATCAGTACTCGTACGAGGGAACGGTCGGCTACTGGCGGATCGTCGCCCGCAAGACCGGCCACTACTGGACCGCACTCCGGATGCAGGCGCTGGTGACTTGGGGCGACCCGACCCGACCGTAGGCCACGCCGCGAGGATGGTGTCGGCGACGGCTCGCGCGCCTTCAGCGTCGCCGGTGAGCTTCCCGGACTCGCCGCAACCGCAGCCCTGGTGAGCAGCGCGCGGGCGGAGGGTCGGCATCGAGGCCGCGCGCAAGACGCCAGCGGCTACGTAGGCCGCTGCCTCCGGCAGCTATCCGGAGGCGAGACAACGCCTGCGATGTTTACAGGTGACGCGCCGGAGTCCAGACTCGCCGCTCCGGCTCAGGACAGATTGGCAAGACTTGCGGGGAGTTCGCTGGCGGGGAGTAGGGGAGTTACACCCCTCTACGCGGATTTAGAGTCCGCGCTGATCCTTCCGATCGACCCCCCGCACCGTACGACAGGCTAGCGCATGGAGCGGCCGCCGGCCAGTCGGGGCGCACCGCCGGCATCGCGGCAGCGCCGGGTATCGCGGCGCCGACGAGCATCGCCGCACCGCCGAGCATCCTCGCCGCCGGGTATCGCCGCACCGCCGGGTGCCGACTTCAGCGAGCCGGCGCCACGAGAGCCTGGACCGCCATCGCGGCGACCCCCAACGCGAGCGGCTCGTGCACGAGCCGATCACCCAGCGCCTCGGCCGCCGCGAACGTGACACCGGGGGGCAGGCCGGGCGAGGCGACGACGCCGTCGGCGCGCACCCAGTCGGCGCCGATCAGGTCGGGGCTCGGCGTAGCGTCCAGCACGAACCGGCAGCGCGCCAGGCCGTCGGCGAGCGGCACCGGGGTGACCTCGAGCTCGCCGGCGGCACTCTCGAGGCGCGCCTCGTCGAGCTCGGCCACGAACACGTCGGCGCCGAGCTCGACGAGGCGCGCCGCCGCCGCCGTGCCCACCGGACCGAGCCCGATCACCAGGACCGGCTGGCCCGCCACGCCGTCCGGGGCGCCCACGTCCGTCGCGCCTGCCGCACCCATCGTGGCGGCCGCCCTGTCGAGCGCCGCGGCGTAGGCCCAGGCCGTGCAGGGATCGTCGTCTGCCACCGCGCGGCGCGCGAAGTCGAAGGCGAGGAACTTGCGGTCGTCGGCGGCGAAGACGAGATCGTCGCCGAAGCTGAGCGTCTCGGCAAAGCCGGCGACGTCGGTCGCCGCGGTGACCCGCGCGTGACAGCCGAGGTGCGCGCAGATCGCCGCCACGCAGTCGGCAAAGCCGGGAATGAGTCCTTCGCCGGTCGTGATGGGCACGGCGGCGACGGCGGCGCAGGCGAGGGCGTCGCGCGCGGCGGCCTCGCCCACGCCGCACGCCTGAGCGCCCAGCGCCACGAAGTCGCTGCCGGTGAGCCGCACGAGCGCCGCTTCGACCTCGATGAGATGCGCGGTCAGGCCGCGCACGTCGCTTTCGATCAGGCGGGTCACGACTGCGCCGGCCCGCGCTCGGGCACGAGCTCGAGACCGTGCTCGTCGGCCAGCCGCTCGACGGCGGCGGCGGCCCGCGAGCGGGCCGCCGCCGCCGTCGAGCCCCGCGTCATCAGGACGGCCACCCAGCGGTCCTGCGCGGCGCCTGGCGCCCGCCGCGCCCGTCCTGCGTCTCGGAGGTCGGTGAGCACCACGTCGGCCCCGTAGAGGCCGTCACAGCGGCGCAGAGGGCCGGCTGAGCCGACGACATGCTCGCCGAGCACCTCTACCCTGCCGTTCTCGACCAGCACGTGCTGGTAGACGGCGCCGCGCCGGGCGCGCGGGTCTACGGCGGGCGGTTTGCCCGCCGCGAAGGTCTCCGCCAGCAGAGCGACGATGTTGACGTCGCTGGCGTGGAACACGGCGGCCGGCGTCTGGCTGGGCAGCCGCGCGTCGATCTCGATCACCTTGGGCGTGCCGTCGGGCGCGACCATCACCTCGACATCCATCACGCCGCCGAGCGCCACGCCCTCGGCCAGCCGCCGGGCGGCCTGGTCGAGGCCGCGCATGGTGGCGGCGCTCACGCGCTCCGCTTCGCCGACCGCGGTCGCGCCGGCGGCGGCCTCGGCGTGCGCGCCTGCCGAATCGCCGCCTCGGCCACCGGCCTCTCCCCCGCCGCCCCCGGTCGCAGCCGCGCCACCCTCGCGGTCGACCGGCGCCACCACCCGCTTGCAATCCAGCACCGCGTCGAACTCGAGCCAGGTCGGCAGCAGCGTGACGGCCGCGCCGCCGAGGCTCACCACCTCGATCGACAGCGAGGGGCCGCTCACGAACTCCTCGGCCACGGCGTCGGCGCCCTCGGCCGCCAGCCGGGCACGGGCCAGCTCGAGCGCGGGCTCCGAAGAGACCACGCTCACCCCGGCGCTGCCGCTGCCGACGGCAGGCTTGACCACGACCGGAAACGCGCAGGGCCAGGCCTTTGGCCGGGGCACGTCGAGGCGCTCGAACAGGGCGTTGGAGCGCAGCTTCGACGAGCTCACGGTGTAGGCGTCGAGGTCGAACAGCAGGGGCACGCCGATACCCGGCACGAACGATGCCAGGAAGGCCAGCGTGTGGTCGTCCTCGCAGGCGGGCAGCACCGCGTCGCACGAGCGAAACAGCTCGCGCGCCCGCAGCGGGTCGCTCGTCACATCGAAGACGTGGCACTCGCCGGCCAGCCCGGCCGCCGGGCGTCCGGCGCGACGATCGACCAGCACGACCTCGTAGCCGGCCTCGCCGGCCAGGTAGGCGGCTTCGGTGCCCTGCAGCTTGCCGCCGACGATCGCCAGCCTCACGGCGACACCGCTGTGACGATCGCCGGCCTCATCGCCGCGCGGCGCGCCGCTCGAGCGCGCCGGCCACCCACCCGGCGTACTCCCCGGCCGTCGCGGCGCGCAGCCCGAGGGCCGTCAGGCGGGCACTCACCTCGGCCGCGGTGCGCAAGCCGGCGTCGATGTCGAGCTCGGACTGCGAGACACCGGCCAGACCGAGGTCGGGCGGCACGATCGAGGTCACGACGTTGGCGCCCGCGGCGATGCGCGGTTCGAGTCCGTTGATGCCGTCGACGTCGAGCGTGGCGGGGATCAGGCGGTCGGGCATGACAAGGCGCATGGTGGCGATCGTGACGAGCTCGCCCAGGCTGCCGGCCGGCGACTCGTGNNGCGGCCACGGTCAGCGCGCGGTCGCCCACGGTCTCGCCGATACCCAGCAGCATGCCGTCCTCGACCAGCATGCCGAGACTCGCGGCGGCGGTCCGCGCCGCGGCGCGGGCGGCGAAGTCCTGGCCGACGCGCAAGCGCGCGTAGACCTCGGGGGCGTGGGTCTCCTGGTAGCAGGCATACCACTCGGCGCCGGCGTCGCGCAGGGCGGCGAGCACGCCGGCCGAGACCTTGCCGGGCGAGATCATGACCGGCAACCCGGCGGCCTGCTTGACGGCGCCCACCAGCTCGACGAGCGCGTCGAATTCGTTGGTCGCGAAGTAGAGCGGGTCCTCGCCCATCGTGAGGTCGATCAGATGGACCCCCGACGCGGCCAGCCCGCCGGCGATGGCGACCACCTCGTCTAAGGATTTGCGATAGCGCGGACTCTCGGGATTGCCGCTGCGGTACAGGCAGAAGGTGCACTCGTTGTGACAGTAGGTCGAGAAGTAGACGAAGCCGTAGAGAAAGACGGCGTCGCCGAAGCGGCGGCGGCGCAGCTCGCTGGCCGCGGCGAACAGCGACGCGGCGTCATCGGCGTCGGTGACCGCCAGCAGGGTGGCGATGTCGCGCCCGGCGGGCGGCTGCCCGTCGAGGGCGCGCGCGAGGATCTCCGATAGCGACCGAAGACCGGCGCTCGCCGGCGAGCGGTGGCTCGTGGGCGGACTGGCCGCGCTCGACGGACGTTCGCCCGCCGCCGCCGTGCGACTGTCGCCCGTCGCCGGACGCCCCTCGCTCACGATCCCTCGTCTTTGGGCTCGGCCGGCAGGAAGCGCAGCACCTCGTCGAGCGGCAGGCGACCGGCGGCGGCCGGCGGGCGGCCACCGGCGGGCGGCTCGGCGGCCACCCCGACGGCGACGAGCGCCGCCAGGTGGGCCGGCTCGGCGGCGCCCAGCAGCTTCTCGAGGCGCCGCGCGGCCAGCACCGGAGCGCACATCCAGCAGGCGCCGTAGCCCAGCAGGTGGGCCGCCACGAGCAGCAGCTGCACGGCGGCGCCGATGCTCTGCAGGTCGGGCCGGGCGCGCAAGCGGTCGCGCTCTTCGCGCGCCACGCCGTGACGCTCCAGCAGGCGGTCCACGCGCGACTCGTAGGGCAGACCGAACACGGCGATCGTCAGCGGGGCGTCGGCGAACAGGGTCGTGGACTTGAGCAGCGCCGGCGCGTCGGGCGCGGCGCCGGCGGTCTCGCCCTGGGCCTCGGGCCACCGCGCCACTTCGTGGAGGCGCTCTTCGACGGCGCCGCGCATGGCGGCCAGCGTGGCCGGGTCGTCGACGGCCACGAAGCGCCAGGGCTGCGCATTGCCGGCGTTGGCGGCCAGCGTCGCGACCCGGACCATCTCGACCACGTCGGCGCGGGGCACCGGGTCGGCCGTGAAGCGGCGCACGCTGTGGCGGCCCTCGGCGGCGGCGACGAACCCTGGAAGGT
>PMKK01000166.1 GCA_003157715.1 Actinomycetota bacterium | reverse complement strand
CCAGAAGAACTCGCGCTAGCCGGCGGGCGGCGACGCAGCCGTAGGGCGGCGACGCGACCGGCAACCAGGTCAGGCTGCCGACCGGCGACCAGGCCAGGCCGCCGACCGGCGACCAGGTTAGGCCGCGGGCATACTTAAGTAGAGAGGAGTCGAGCGCGCCGGCCGGCCCGCCCCAGGCGGGCGATTGGCACGGCCCAAGCGCGACGTGCTACCATAGCGTGCTTTACTCCAGTTCGCGGAAAGCAGCCCAAAGAGGCAGCCAGAGAAGCGGCCCAGTCATCGAAGGGACGACGGTTCATGAAGAAGGACATCCATCCGCAGTACGTCGAGGCGACGGTGCACTGCTCGTGCGGCAACACGTTCACGACGCGGTCGACCAAGCCCGAGCTCAAGGTCGAGATCTGCTCGCAGTGCCATCCGTTCTACACGGGTAAGCAGAAGCTGATCGACTCCGGCGGCCGTGTCGAGCGCTTCCAGCGCCGGCTGAAGAAGGTCAACGAGGTCAAGGCGGGCTAACGCGCCGATGGCCGCGACGCTCGCTGTCACCCTTCTCACGCACACGCCCGAGCCTGACCGCGCGGTCGCGGCCGCGGGCCGGCTCTGCTACGCGCCGGTGTCGGCGGCCGAGCTGACCGAACAGATGACCGACGGCGACGTGGCGCGCCTGGTGCGCGGCCTCGTCGCTTCGGGTCATCACTCCGCCCTCGAGCACGCCGGCTTCACCTTCGCCGTCGACGGCGTCTCGCGCGCCTGCACCCACCAGCTCGTGCGCCACCGCGTGGCGAGCTACAACCAGCAGTCGCAGCGCTACGTCAACTTCAGTCATGCCGACAGCTTCGTGGTGCCGCCGTCGGTGGCCGTCAACGCCGCCGCCGAGCAGGTGTTCCTGCGTGCCATGGACCAGGCGCGCGAGGCCTATGACCAGCTCGTCGAACTGGGCCTCGCCGAGGGCCGCAGCCGCGAATCGGTGCAAGAAGACGCCCGTTTCGTGCTGCCCAATGCCGCCGAGACCAAGATCGTCGTCACCATGAACGCCCGCGAGCTGCGCCACTTCTTTGCCGTGCGCTGCTGCAATCGTGCCCAATGGGAGATCCGGGCGCTGGCCTGGGAGCTGCGCGGCATGGTCAAGATCATCGCGCCGGCGCTCTTTCACAAGAGCGGCCCGGGCTGCCTGTACGGCACCTGCCCCGAGGGCAAGATGACCTGTGGCAAGCCGTTCGACGCCGCCACGGTCGACGGCCCCGAAGACGCGAAGTGACGAAGTGAGAGTCCCGCGCGCGTTGCTGCTCGGGGCCGCGCTCTGCGCGCACGCCGCGCGCCGCGCCCAGGTCGGCGGGCAGGCGGTCATGGAGGGCGTCATGATGCGCGGCGTCGACAACTGGTCGCTCGCCGTACGCCGGCCGGACCAGTCGATCTACCTCGAGTCGTGGGCGCTGGTTTCGTACATGAAGCGCTACCCCGTGCTCAAGCTGCCGATCGTGCGCGGCATCACCGCGCTCGTCGAGTCGCTGGTAGTCGGCATCCGCGCGCTGACCATCTCGGCCAACCAGTCGATCGGCGAAGAGACCGAGGCGCTGACCAAGCGCGAGATCGGCGTGACGCTCGTGGTGGCGTTCGGGTTTGCCATCCTGGTGTTCTTCCTGGCCCCGCTGGGCATCACGCGGCTGTTCAAGAGCCAGCTCGGCAGCGGTTTCACGTTCTGGCTGGTCGAGGGCCTCGTGCGGGTCACCATCTTCGTCGTCTACCTGCTGATCATCACCCAGTTCCGCGATTTGCGTCGCGTGTTCGAATATCACGGCGCCGAGCACAAATCGATCCACGCCCTCGAGCACGGCGACGAGCTCACGGTGGCCAACGTCGACAAGTACAAGACGCTGCACCTGCGCTGCGGCACGTCGTTCCTGCTGATCGTGATGGTCGTCTCCATCCTGGTCTTCGCGATCGTGCGCTGGCCGGTGTGGTATCTGCTCATCCTGTCGCGGGTCGTGCTGGTGCCGCTGATCGCCGGCCTGTCCTACGAGATCATCCGCCTCGCCGGCCGTCACGAGACCAATCCGGTGGTGCGCGTCGTGATGGCGCCGGGCCTCGCCTTGCAGTGGATGACGACCAAGCCGCCCAGCACCGACCAGATCGAGGTCGCCATCCAGGCCCTGACGCGCATCGTCGAGCTCGAGCCTCAGGACGGCCCGGCCGAAAAGGGCGTCGAGGTGATGGCCTAGCCTCAGGAGCGGGGCGCGCCGCGGCACCGTCGCCCCTCCGCCGTCGCCCCGCCGGCAGGGCCGCCGGGGCCACGTCGGAGGTCGTCAACCTGCAGCTCAGCCGTGGCGCGGCCGTCAACCCCACCGCCCAGACCGCTCTTCGCGCCGACCATTCGTCAACTCCGCCGCGGTCAACCCCTTTCCCGCACGGTCAACCGGCGACCGTCAACCGTTCGACCCCGAGAAGTGACCCCGCGCAGGCACATCTCCTTCCGCGCACCTTGAACAATTGGCCAAGATCNNGCCAATTGTTCAAGGTAGCGGAAACCCCATCCGGGTCGTGGAGTCGCACCTCGCCCCGGTCGCCGACAGCCGACCTATCCGGACTGCCGTGACGCGCTTCATCCGACTCTCGGCGGCTCCGCCGAACGGCTCGCGCCGGCAGGAGCCAAGGCGCCGGGTGAGCCGCGCGCTCGCACGTCGCGGACTCGGCTCTCGACACGGCCCGCTCAGCCTGC
>PMKK01000028.1 GCA_003157715.1 Actinomycetota bacterium | reverse complement strand
TTCGTGGGCTCGGGCATCTTCAAGAGCGCCGACCCCGCGAGTCGCGCGGTGGCCATCGTGCGGGCGACCACGAACTACAGAGACGCCGCGGTACTGGCCGAAGTCTCGGTCGGGCTGGGCGAGGCCATGTTCGGCATCGAGGCCGCCAAGATGGCACTCGACGAGAAGATCCAGTTCCGCGGCTAGCGGACGCGACGGCCACGAGCGTGACTCACTTCGTACCGGCGCAGCGCCGCGACGCCATCCTGTCGCCCGAGTTCGCGGCCGCGAGCCGCGCCGGCGGCTCGTCGCCGCGCATCGGTGTGCTCGCGCTGCAGGGCGACTTTCGCGAGCACCGTGCCATGCTCGAAGGGCTGGGTGCCGCGACCGCCGAGATCAGGCAGCCGGCCGACCTCGAGGCGGTCGAGGCTCTGGTGATCCCCGGCGGCGAGAGCACTACCATCGGTAAGCTCATGCGCCACCACGGGCTGGTCGAGCCCATCCAGGCGCGCGCGGCGGCCGGCATGCCGGTGTTCGGCACCTGTGCCGGTCTCATCACGCTGGCCGGCGAGATCGTCGAGGGCGACCAGCCCCTGCTGGGCCTGATCGACATCGTGGCCCGGCGCAACGCCTTTGGCCGGCAGGTGCGCAGTTTCGAGGCCGATCTCGAGGTCGCCTTACTCGGGCCGCCGCCGCTGCGGGCCGTCTTCATCAGGGCGCCCTGGATCGAAAGCAGCGGACCGGGCGTCGAGATCCTCGCCAGCTACCTGGGTCACGCGGTGGCCGCTCGCGAGGGCCGGGTGCTGGTCGCGGCCTTTCACCCGGAGCTGACCGGTGATACAAGGATGCATGACGCGTTCCTCACGATGGTGCGCGAAGCATCGAGCACGACTGCGGCGACCGGCCTGCGTGCCGGCGCGCCGATCGAGGAGGTGGTCTCGTAGTGTCCGGGCATTCGAAATGGTCGACGATCAAACATAAGAAGGGCGCGGCAGACGCCAAACGGGGTCAGCTCTTCTCAAAGCTGGCGCGGGCGATCATGGTGGCTGCCAAAGAAGGCGGCGCCGACCCAAGCTCCAACGCGGCGCTGGCGGCCGCCATCGAAAAGGCGCGCTCCTACAGCATGCCCAAAGACAACATCGATCGCGCCATCGAGCGTGGCGCCGGCAAAGAGGGAGGCGCCTCCTTCGAGGCGATCCTCTACGAGGGTTACGGCCCCAGCGGCGTGGCGGTCATCGTCGAGGTGCTCACCGACAACCGCAACCGCTCGGCGGCCGACGTGCGCAACATCTTCACCAAGCACAACGGCAGCCTCGGCGGGCCCGGCGCGGTCGCCTGGATCTTCGAGCGGCGCGGTTCGATCGCGGTCGACGGCAGCCGGTTCGGCGAAGACGCGGTCATGGAGGCGGCCATCGAGGGCGGCGCCGACGACGTCACGGTCGACGGCGAGACCATCGAGGTGATCACCGAACCCGCGGCGCTGACGCCGGTGCGCGAGGCGCTCGAGGCGGCCGGCATCGAGTGTGAGCAGGTCGAGCTCACCATGATCCCCAAGACTACGGTCAAGCTCGACGAGTCCGACGCCCGCAAGACACTCAGGCTGATCGACGCCCTCGAAAGCAGCGACGACGTGCAAGAGGTGTATGCCAACTTCGACATCTCCGACGAGGTCCTCGAGGCCGTCGCCGGTTGACAGTGCCGTGGTGTGCGGCGGGTGGGCTCGCCGACCGCGCACGTCGATCGCGAGTCCGAGGGGGTGGCCGTGCGAGAGCAGCGGCACGATGAAGAGACCATAGTCGTCTTGGGCATCGATCCAGGCACGGCGAGCACAGGCTGGGGCGTGATCGAACACCAGGGCAACCAGTTGCGGTCGCTCGGACACGGCTGCATCGTCACCTCGGCGCGCACCGAAACGCCGCTGCGACTGCGCCAGATCCACGACGAGATCCTGAGTCTGATCGACCGCTTTCACCCCGCGGTCGTGGCGCTCGAAGAGCTCTTCGTCAATGTCAACGTCAAGACGGCGCTGGCCGTGGGGCACGCCCGCGGAGCCATCATCCTGGCTGCCGGCGAGCGCGATCT
The DNA here is from genome assembly GCA_003157715.1 of Actinomycetota bacterium. Next base: position 5,146 of record PMKK01000028.1, on the reverse strand, counting down.
GCCGTGCTTCGACTACACGCCCCTGGCCGTCAAGCAGGCGGTGACCGGCTACGGGCGGGCCAACAAGGTCCAGGTCCAGGAGATGACCAAGGTGCTGCTTGCGCTGCCCCGCATCGTGCAGCCCGATCACGCCTCAGACGCGCTCGCCGTGGCCATCACGCACATCCACACGAATGCGCTGCTGCGCCAGCTGAACCCCAGGTGATGTCCGTGCCGGCGGGCTGCGTCGTGACCCGGTTCGATACGGCATGATCGTCTCGCTGCGAGGACAGCTGGCCGGCGTGGGCACCGACCGGGTGGTGATCGAGGCCGGCGGCCTGGGCTACGGCGTGCTCGTGCCTGGGCGGCTTGCCGCGGGGCTGGCGGGGCGCGTGGGCGACGAGGTCTTCGTGCATACCTACCTGCACGTCCGCGAGGACGCGGTGCAGCTTTTCGGCTTCGAAAGCGCGCGCGAGCGGCGTTTCTTCACGACGCTCATCGCGGTGAGCGGCGTCGGTCCCAAGGTGGCGCTCGCGATCCTGTCGGCCTACTCGGTGGCCGACCTCGAGGCCGCCGTGGCGCGCGGCGACGACAAGCGCTTCGAGTCCATTCCGGGGATCGGCAAGAAACTCGCCCAGCGGCTCGTGATCGAGCTGGCCGACAAGGTCGGCCTCGACCTCGACACGCCGCCCGCCCGTGGCGCCGGCGGCGAGACGCCGGCGGCCGCGGCCGACCCCTTCCTGCAGGCGCGCGTCGCCCTGCAGAACCTGGGCCTCACGCTGCGCGAGTCCGAGGTTGCCCTGCAGGGCGCTCCCGTGGGCGTGCCGCTCGAAGAGCTCGTGCGCTATGCGCTCACCAGGAAGGAGGCGACGTAGCCGTGGCAAGCGACGACACCCGTCGCATCGCCGACCCCGCCGAGACGCCCGAGGAACGCGACTTCGACAAGTCGCTGCGGCCCAAACGCTTCGCCGACTTCGTCGGTCAGACCAGCGTCAAGGAGCAGCTCGAGATCTTCGTCCAGGCGGCGCGCAATCGCGGCGATACCCTGGACCACGTGCTGCTGGCCGGGCCGCCCGGCCTGGGCAAGACGACCCTCGCCGCCATCATCGCCAACGAGCTCGAGGTCAGTGTCCACACGACCTCTGGGCCGGCGCTCGAACGCAAGGTCGACGTCGCCGGCATCCTCACGAACCTGCAGCAGGGCGACGTGCTGTTCGTCGACGAGATCCACCGCCTGAACTCGGCCATCGAAGAGGTGCTCTACCCCGCGATGGAAGACTACGAGATCGACATCATGATCGGCGAGGGACCGGCGGCGCGCAGTATCCGGCTCCCGGTGACGCCCTTCACGCTGATCGGAGCGACGACGCGTACCGGCCTGCTCACGACGCCGCTGCGCGATCGCTTTGGCGTGTGGCAACGGCTCGAGTACTATGCCGAAGACGAGCTCGCCGCGATCGTGCGCCGTTCAGCCGGCATTCTCGGGGTCACGATCGACGACGAATCGGCGGCCCAGCTCGCCGCTCGCTCACGCGGCACGCCGCGCGTCGCCAATCGCCTGCTGCGCCGGGTGCGCGACTTCGCCGAGGTGCGCCACCAGGGCATCATCGATCTCGACATCTGTCTCGCCGCCCTCGATCTGTTTCAGGTCGATCACGAGGGCCTCGACAAGCTCGACCGCGACATCCTGCTGACCATCGTGCAGAAGTTCGACGGCGGCCCGGTGGGCCTCGACACGCTGGCGGTGGCCCTGGGCGAAGAGTCGGACACGCTGATGGACGTCTACGAGCCGTACCTCATCATGCGCGGTTTTCTGCAGCGCACTCCGCGCGGCCGCATCGTCACCTCGGCCGGCCTGCGGCACTGCGGCCTCGACGCGCCGCCGCGCGAGGCCGGCAAGCTGTTCGAGTAAGGTAAGGGTCCGCCGGCGCGGCGCGTATAATCGGGCTCATGGAGACGATCCTCATCCACGCCTGTTGCGGGCCCTGCAGCACGGTCGCCGTGCCCTGGTTTCGCGCCGCCGGCCTCGAGCCCCTGGCTTTCTTTGCCAATCCCAACATCCAGCCTCCCGACGAGCACGCGCGCCGTCTCGAATCGATGCGCCGCTTCGCCGAGGCGGTCGACCTCGAGCTGGTCGTCGAACCGGCCGCCGGACGCTCCGACCCTCGGGAGCGCTGCCGCGAGTGTCTCGAAGTACGCCTTGCCGAGGCCGCTCAGGCAGCCGCCGAGCGCGGTCTCGAGCGCTTCTCGACGACCCTGACGGTGAGCCCCTGGCAGCACCACGACCTGATCGCGCGCGCCGGTCACGCCGCGGCGGAGGCCGCCGGTGTCGAGTTCGTGTACGCGGACCTGCGGCGCCTGTATCCGCGCAGCATCGACGAGAGCAGGCGGCTCGAGCTGTACCGCCAGCGCTACTGCGGCTGCGTGGCCGGCAAGTGGCAGGACTGGCACGAACGCCACGCGCGGCGCGCGACGCGGCGCCGGCCCACGGCGTGAGGGGGTCCGCGACTCTTTCTGCCGGGAGACGCCGGTCGTGAAGCTCGATGAGCTCGACTACGATCTGCCCGACGAGCTCATCGCTCAGGTGCCCGCCGAACCGCGGGACTCCTCACGGCTGCTCGTGGCGACGGGCGCCGCGCGGCGGCTGCGGCTGGCCGACAGGCGCTTTGCCGAGCTGCCGGGACTGCTCGGTCCGGGCGACGTGCTGGTGCGTAACGACACCCGGGTGATCCCGGCACGAGCGCACTTTCGCAAGCCGACCGGCGGACGCGTCGAGCTGCTCTTCGTAGAGCGTCTGCATGACAGCGCCGTCGCCGCCGACGGTGCCGCGAGGGCCGGCAGCGCGGTGGCGACTGTCGCAACCGGCGCGCCACACGACGCCGGCGCGGTCCCAACCGCCGCTCCCGGCGCGCCGGCCGACGCCGCTCCGGCGGCCTCGTTCGACACCTGGGAGGTCCTGGCGCGCGGTCGGCTGCGCGGCGGCGAGCTGTTGCGCAGCGAGGCCGCGCCCGAAGTCTTCGCGGTCGAGGTCGGCGAGCGTCTCGGCGAGGGCCGCTTTCGGGTGCGCCCCGCGGCGGGCGTGGCCGTGCCGCTGGCTCACCTGCTGGCGCTCCACGGCGAGACGCCGCTGCCGCCCTATATCAAGACGCCGCTCGACGATCCCGAGCGGTACCAGACGGTCTACGCGCGCCTGCGTGGTTCAGCCGCGGCGCCGACCGCCGGTCTGCACTTCACGGCGGAGCTCGATCAGGCGCTGCGCGTCGCCGGCGTGACCATCGAACACCTCACGCTTCACGTGGGCCTCGCGACCTTCAAGCCCGTGACCGTCGAACAGGTCGAGGATCACCCGCTCCACGAGGAGCCCTTCGTCGTCGACACCACGGTGTGGGAGCGGATCGCGACGGCCCGCGCCGCGGGGCGTCGCGTCGTGGCGGTGGGCACGACCATGGTGCGCCTGCTCGAAGAGCTCGGCGGCCGCGCCGCCGGACCCGATGCGACCATCGCCACGCCCCACGGCAGCGTCGCCGAGCCCCACGGCAGCGCCGCCGAGCGCGCCCGGGAGCGCTCGGGCGTGCTCGAGGGCCGCACTGGTCTGTTCATCACGCCGGGCTACGAGTTCCGCACGGTCGACGGCCTGATCACCAACTTCCACCTGCCGCGCACCAGCCTGCTGGCCCTGGTCATGGCCCTTTGCGGGGTCGACGAGACGAAGCGCATCTACGCGCACGCGATCGCCCAGCGCTACCGCTTCTACAGCTTCGGCGACGCCATGCTCGCCTGGCGCGGGGCAGAGGGGGCGCCGTGAGGGCGGGCGGTGCGGGCGGCGCGGCGGACACCTTTGAGTTCGAGCTCGAAGCCACGAGTGGCCGGGCCCGCGCCGGCCGGCTGCGCACGCCTCACGGCGAGGTGCTCACCCCGTGCTTCATGCCGGTCGGCACCAAGGCGACCGTCAAGGCGGTCCTGCCGCCGGTCCTGCGCGCGATCGGCGCTCAGGTCGTGCTGGCCAACACCTACCACCTCTACCTGCGGCCCGGCGTGGAGCTGGTGCGCGCCCACGGCGGGCTCCACCGCTTCATGAACTGGGACGGCCCGATCCTCACCGACTCGGGCGGCTTTCAGGTCTTCAGCCTTTCGGACACGCGCAGCGTGGGCGACGACGGGGTCGAGTTCACCTCGGTCTACGACGGCTCGCGCCATCTGTTCACGCCGCGCCTCGCGATGGCCGCGCAGGAGGCACTCGGCGCCGACATCGTGATGTGCTTCGACGAGTGCGCCCCGGGCACGCTCAGCCGCGCCGAGATCGAGCGCGCCGTGGCGCGCACCTCGCGCTGGGCGGCCGAGTGCCGCGAAGCTCAGAGCCGCGACGACCAGCTCCTGGTGGGCATCGTCCAGGGCGGCACCGACGAGCAGCTGCGCCGCCGCTCGGCGGCGGAGCTGCTCGCCTGCGACTTCGGGGCCTACGCCATCGGCGGCCTGTCGGTCGGCGAGCGCGGCGACGAGATGCTTGCCACGGTGACCCTGATGGACGAACTGCTGCCGGCCGACAGGTTCCGCTACTTCATGGGGATCGGCGACCCCGAAGGCGTCCTCGACGTGATCGCGCGCGGCGTCGATCTGTTCGACTGCGTCCTGCCGACTCGCCTGGCGCGCACTGGCTCGGCCTTCACCTCGCGGGGCCGCGTCAATCTGCGCAACGCGCGGTATGCCGCCGACCTCGGACCTCTCGACCCGGACTGCGACTGCGCCTGCTGCCGGGGCTACACGCGCGCCTATCTGCGGCATCTGGTAAATCAGAAGGAGATCGCCGGCATGCAGTTGCTGGCTGAACACAACCTGCGCGTTCTGGTACGATTGTGCGAGCGTGCGCGCCTCGCCATCATGGCCGGCACGTTCGACGAGTTCGTCGATGAGGTGCGTGCACGCCGCATCCTTACCGACGACGAGAGGAGAACACTCCGGTGATCATCTATCTGCTGGTGTTCGTAGTCATCGCGTTCATGCTGTGGACGACCTACAGTCAGCAGCGGCGCGCGAAGAAGGCCCAGGAGCAACTGCAGCGCATGGTCAAGAAGGGCGACGAGGTGCTCACGGTGGGCGGCATGTTCGGCACCGTGCGCAAGGTGGGCGACGATTTCGTCATCCTCGAGGTCGCCGACCGCACCAAGGT
>PMKK01000152.1 GCA_003157715.1 Actinomycetota bacterium | reverse complement strand
GGGCGCCGGCACCAGCCGCAACGGTCGCGACTCCGAGTCCAAGCGACTCGGCGTCAAGGCCTTTGCCGGGCAGGTGGTTCCCGCCGGCTCGATCATCGTCCGCCAGCGCGGTACGCGGTTTCGTCCGGGTACAGGCGCCGGCATCGGCGTCGACCACACCATCTTCGCTTGCACCGCGGGCCGTATCGAGTTCGCGCATGGCGGTCAGGGGCGCCTGGTCTCGGTCGTTCCCGAGGTCTAGCGCGCGCGGCCGGCCACCGCGGCCGGGCTCATCACCATGCTGAGCGATCACGCCTCCATCAACGTGCACGGCGGCGACGGCGGAGCGGGCTCCGTCAGTTTCCGGCGCGAAAAACACGTGCCGCGGGGCGGCCCCGACGGCGGCAACGGCGGTGCCGGCGGCGACGTCGTGATCGTCGCCACGCGCCAGTTCCGCGATCTCTCCTACTTTCGCCACAAGGTGCACTTCAAGGGTCAGCGCGGCGGGCACGGCGCGGGCCAGAAGCGCCACGGCAAGGCCGGCGAGCCGACCATCGTCGAAGTGCCGGTAGGCACCGAGATCCGCGACCGCGAGGGCGTACTGGTCGCCGACCTGGTAGCCGAAGGCCAGCGCGTCGTCGTCGCCCGCGGCGACGAAGGCGGTCGCGGCAACACCTGCTTTGTCTCCTCGACCCGGCGCGTGCCGCGCTTCGCCGAAAAGGGCATGCCGGGCGAGGAGCGCTGGCTCGACCTGCAGCTCAAGCTGCTCGCCGACATCGGCCTCGTGGGCCTGCCCAACGCCGGCAAGTCGTCGCTGCTCGCCGCCCTCACCAGGGCGCGCCCCAAGGTCGCCGCCTATCCCTTCACCACCCTCGAGCCCAACCTCGGCACGCTCGAGCTCGGCGAACGCGTCGTGGTGATCGCCGACATCCCCGGCTTGATCGAGGGGGCGAGTTCGGGCACCGGGCTCGGCGATCGCTTTCTGGCGCACGTCGAACGCACCGTCCTGCTGGTCTACGTGGTCGATGCCTCGCTGGGCGCCGACGCCGCCCTGGCGGCGGTCACGACGGTGCGCGGCGAGCAGGTCGGCGTCAGCGCGCAGCTCGCCGCGCACCCCAGCATGCTCGCCCTGAACAAGGTCGACCTGCTGAGCGACGAGCAGGTCGGCGAGGTGGCCGCGGCTCTGGAGCCCGTGACGCGTGGCTTCGCCGGTCCGGTGGTGGCGGTCTCGGCGACCGAGGCGAGCGGCCTCAAGGACTTCGTGCGCGAGCTCGACGCGCTCTTCTCGGCGCAGGTGGCGGCGGCGCTGCTGGCGGCCGAGGCCGCCGAGCCCGTGACGCCGCCCGTGGTGCTGCGCCCCGGCGACGACCGCGTCGGCGACTTCACGCTCGAGCGCGAGCAGCAGGCGTGGCGGGTGTCGGGTCGCGTGCTGGAGCGTCTCGTGGCCAAGGCCGATCTCGGCAACGACGAGGCCATGCGCTACCTGCAGGAGGTCATGGAGCGCGCCGGCCTGTCGGCCGCCATACGCAAGGCCGGCGGCGTCGACGGCGACACCGTCAAGATCGGCGACGCCGAGTTCGAACTGGGCTAGCGCTACAATGAAGCGATGAGGACTATCGTAGTGAAACTGGGTTCGACGACCGTGGCCGACCGGCGCGGCCGGCTGCGGCGCGCGGTCCTCGCGGCCCTGGTGACCGAGGTCGCCGCGCTGACCGGGGCCGGTCACCGCGTGGTCGTCGTGTCGAGTGGGGCGATCGCCTGCGGCCAGAGCGCCCTGGGCCTGACCGACCGCCCAGAGCGCATGGCCGACCTTCAGGCGGCCTCCGCCGTCGGTCAGGGCCGGCTGTTTGCCGCCTATGCACGGCTCTACGCCGGGCACGGCCGCACGGCCGCCCAGGTCCTGCTGACGAGCACCGATTTTGCCCAGCGTCGCAGCTACGTCAATGCGCGGGCCACCCTGCGCCGGCTGCTGGCCTGGCGCATCGTGCCGATCGTCAACGAGAACGACACGACGGCCACCGACGAGATCGGGTTCGGCGACAACGACGTGCTCGCCGCGCAGGTAGCCATCATGCTGCGCGCCGATCTGCTGCTGCTGCTGACCGATCGTGATGGGCTCTTCACCTCGGATCCCCGGCTCGATCCCGAGGCGCGACCGATCGCCCAGCTCACCTCGCGCGAGCAGCTCGCCGGCGTGCGGTGGAGCTCCTCCGGGCGAGGCGCCGGCGGCATGAACGGCAAGACCGGTGCCGCGCTCATGGCGGCGGGCGCCGGTGTGCGCACCGTGATCGCTCGCGGCACCCGGCCTGACGTGATCGCCGACGCCGTGGCCGGCGTGGCGGTCGGTACGTCGGTGCCGGGCCGTCGCGAGGACAGCTCGGCCTTCAAGCTCTGGTTGCGCTACGCTAAGCCCGTGCGCGGCACGCTCGAGATCGACGGTGGGGCGGCGCGCGCGCTGGCTCACGGTGGGGGCAGCCTGTTGCCGGTCGGGGTCACCGGCGTGCACGGCAGCTTCGCGGCCGGCGACGCCGTCTCGGTGGTCGAACCGGGCCGTGGCGAGGTCGCTCGCGGCCTGGCGGCGATCGGCGCTCGTGACCTGCGCCGCGTCGTGGGCCTGCGCAGCGCCGAAGCGCGGCGCCTGGTGCCGCAGTTAGACGAGGAGGTCGTGCACCGCGACCACCTGGTACTGATCGAAAAGGAGGCGCGATGACGGTCGAAGAGCAAGTCCGTGCGGCCCGGGCCGCGTCGCGCGCGCTGGCCCTGCTGCCGCGGGCTCGCAAGGACGAAGCGCTCGAGCTGATCGCCGAAGCCCTGCGCCGGCGCGCCGGCGAGATCCTCGCCGAGAACGCCGAAGACGTCGCTCTGGCGCGGGCCGGCAAGCTCAGCGCGGCTCTAGTGGATCGACTCTACCTCGACGAAGACCGCCTCATGGAGACGACCCGCAGCGTGCGCGAAGTGGCGGCCCTCGCCGATCCGGTGGGCGAGATCCAGGAGGGCCGGCGTCTGGCGAACGGCCTCGAGCTCACGCGGGTGCGCGTGCCGCTGGGCGTGGTCGCGGTGGTCTACGAAGCGCGGCCTAACGTGACCGTCGATGCCGCCGCGCTCTGCCTGAAGTCGGGCAACGCCGTGGTGCTGCGCGGCGGCAGCGCCGCCAAACACACCAACCGCATGCTGGCCGAGGTCGTGCAGGGAGCGATCATCGAGGCCGGTCTGCCGGCCGAGGCGGTCGCCTTCATCGCCGGACCCCGCGAGGTGCTGCTCGAGCTCGTCACCTTCAAGGACCTGATCGACGTCGTCATCCCGCGCGGCGGGGAGGAGCTGAAGGAGCTGCTCAGCACCCACAGCAGGGTGCCGGTGATCGCCGCCGCCGGCGGCAACTGCCACATCTATGTCGATGCCGCCGCCGACCTCGACATGGCGCTGGCGATCACTGTGAACGCCAAGTGCCAGCGACCCGGCGTCTGCAACGCGGCCGAGACGCTGCTCGTCCACCACGACGTGGCCGAGGTCTTCCTGCCGCGCGTCGTGGCCGAGCTCACGCGCCGCGGGGTCGAACTGGCCGTCGACCGCGCCACGGCCGAACTTGCCCCAGACCCGCGCCTCAAGCGCGCCAACCGTACGCATTACGAGACCGAGTTCCTCGACCTCAAGATGGCGGTGCGCGTGGTCGAGTCGCTCGACGAGGCGATCGACCATGTCACGACCTTCGGCAGCGGTCATTCCGAGGCGATCGTCACGGGCGACCTCGAGGCCGCCCAGCGCTTCACGCGCGAGATCGACGCCGCCGTGGTCTACGTCAACGCCTCGACCCGGTTCACCGACGGGGGTCAGTTCGGCCTGGGCGCCGAGATGGGGATATCCACCCAGAAGCTCCACGCGCGCGGGCCGATCTCGCTGCGCGAGCTGACCTGCCAGAAGTACGTCGCCTGGGGCGATGGCCAGGTGCGCTCCTGAGCGGCATGTCCGCGCCGCGGCCGGTCGGCTTTCTGGGCGGCAGCTTCAACCCGCCTCACCTGGGACATCTGGTGATCGCCTCCGATGCCTGCGACGCCCTTGGTCTCGAGCAGATGGTGTTCCTGCCGGCGGCGGCGCCGCCGCACAAGGAGATCGCCGACGACGTGCCGGCCGGCGTGCGCCTCGAGATGACGCGTCTCGCGGTGGGCGGCGACAAGCGCTTCGCGGTGTCGTCGGTCGAGATCGACCTGGGGCTGCGTTTCACGGTCGATACGCTGGCCGAGCTGCGGCGCCGCCATGCCGGAGCGCCGCTCGTGTTCGTGGCCGGCTCCGACATGCTGCTGCGGTTCGAGACCTGGCACGAGCCGGCGGCGATCCTCGAACTGGCCGTGCTGGCCGTGGCGCCGCGCTCCGGCGACGACGGCCAGGCGATCGCGCGCGCGGCCGCGAGGTGGGGAGCGGGCAAGGTCGTCGTTCTGCCGAGCGCGATGGTCGACGTGTCGTCGACCATGATCCGCGAGCGCGTGCGCGCGGGGCGGCCGATTCGCTATCTGGTACCGCCGG
>PMKK01000187.1 GCA_003157715.1 Actinomycetota bacterium | reverse complement strand
GTCCGGCGCGCGAGGGTGGCGGGCGCGGCGGGCAGCGCAACGACATGACGCTGGTGGTCTACCTGGCGCGTGCCGGTGCGGGGTCGCGGCGTCACTGCGACGAACTGATTCGCGAGGGGAAGGTGACGATCGACGGCGCCGTGGTGACCTTTCCGCGCGAGAAGGTGGGCGAGCAGGCCGAAGTCGCGCTCGAGGGCGACGTCGTCACCCCGCGAGAGTATCGCTACGTTCTGGTCAACAAGCCGCGAGGCGTGGCCTCGACGCGCAGCGACCCCCACGCCGAGCGCGTCATCGTCGACCTGGTGCCCGACGGGCGCACGCTGTTTCCGGTGGGCAGGCTCGATGTGGAGACCACCGGGCTGATCATCCTGACCAACGACGGTCCCCTGGCCAACCGGCTCATGCACCCCCGCTACGGAGTGACCAAGACCTACAGCGCGCGAGTGCGCGGCCAGGCGAGCAAGCGGGCGCTGGCCGAGCTGCGCGCTGGTGTCGAGCTCGAAGACGGCCGCACGGCACCGGCCGAAGCGCGCATCGAAAAGCAGAGCAACAAGACCGCCCTGGTGGAGCTCACCATCCACGAGGGGCGCAAACACCAGGTGCGTCGCATGCTGGCCGCGCTCGACCTGCCGGTCGAGGAGCTGCACCGCCGCCGCTACGGCCCGCTGTCCGACAAGAACCTCAAGATCGGCGCCTGGCGCCTGCTGTCGGGCGACGAAGTCGAGGCTCTGCGACGCGCCGGCGAAGAGGTCGAGCGCAATGTCGCAGGCGACGACGCGGGGGAAGCCGTCGAGCTTGCCGCGGAAGGCTCCGACCCGGGCCCGCTCCATCGCGACGACCAGGCGCTCGACGACGCCATCGCTGCCGCCCTCGCCCGCGGGCTGGAGCCGCGTCGCGATGTCGTGCCGCCCGAGACCGAAGGCGGCGAGGCCTTGCCGACCGGCGACGGCGTGATCACGCAGGCCGACATGCCCGGGCCGACCGACGAGCAGCGCGACGAGGCGACGCCCCTGAGTGTCCAGACGCCTGGGCGCACCGACCACGAGCCCGATGCGTCCGAGCAGATCGCGCCAAAGGACGTCGCGCCCGCGGTGGCCGCGCCAGACCAGACAGCGCCCGAGGTGGTTGCGCCAGAACAGAGCGCGTCCGGCGTCGACGGCGTGTCCGGCACGAGGGGCGATGCTGCCGCTCAGGGCGGTGAGCCTGTGCCCGATGGCGACGACGTGCCGCCGGCGACGACGCCTCCGGCCTGACGTCGGCTATACTGGCTGTCCGCCGAGACGACACCGGAGACGCCCGTGACCGACGACCAGAGCCATCGGCTCGTGGCCCTGCGGGGCGCGACGACCGTCGACGCCGACACCCAGGGCGACATACGGCAGCGTACCGAGGAGCTGCTCACCCAGCTCTTCGAACGAAACGATCTGGCGATCGACGACATCGTGAGCATCCTCTTCACCGCGACGCCCGACTTGAGGTCCGACTTTCCGGCGGTCGCGGCGCGGGCGCTGGGTCTGTCGAGCACGCCGCTGCTCTGTGCTCAGGAGATTCCCGTCGAGGGTGCCGTGGAGCGCTGCATCCGCGTTTTGATCCACTGCTACGGGCCGGTCGGTGTCCCGTGCCGCCACGTCTACCTGCACGAGGCACGCCGGTTGCGCCCGGACGTGCCGTCGTGAGCCCGCGCCCGCCGGCCGGCGGTCCGCGGCCGCGGACCGGTGAGCGGCGCGCGCCGGGCACGAGCTCGCAGAGGAACATGTTTCGCCTTCCGGCGGCGCCGCACAGGGGCGCTGCCGCTCGAGGCCGTCGAAGGGAGGACCGCTGAGCATGATGATCATCATGCAGGAAGGGGCGACCGAGCAGGAGATCGCTCACGTCGTCGCGCGGATCGAGGAAGTGGGCGCCAGCGCCCACGTCTCGATGGGCGAGCGGGTCGCGGTGATCGGCGCCATCGGCGATCGCGAGGAGCTCACCGGGCTGCCGCTCGAAGCGTGCGCCGGAGTCGACCGGGTGGTCGCCATCCTGAAGCCGTACAAGCTCGTGAGCCGCGAGTTCCATCCCCACGACACCGTCATCGACGTGCGCGGCAAGAAGATCGGCGGCCGGCACTTCGCCCTCATCGCCGGGCCGTGCTCGATCGAGACCGAAGACCAGGTCATGACGGCCGCCCGCGTCGTCAAGTCGGCGGGCGGCTCCATGCTGCGCGGCGGCGCGTTCAAGCCGCGCTCGTCGCCGTACGCCTTTCAGGGGCTCGGGCTCGACGGCCTCAAGATGATGGCCGCGGCGCGCGACGAGACCGGTCTGCCGATCGTCACCGAACTGCTCGACCCGCGCGATCTCGAAGGCCTGCTGGCTTACGCCGACGTCGTTCAGATCGGCGCCCGCAACATGCAGAACTTCCAGCTGCTGTCCGAGGTCGGCCGGTGCGCCAAACCGGTGCTGCTGAAGCGCGGGCTGTCGGCCACGATCGAAGAGTGGCTGATGGCCGCCGANNCGTGCAGCTCGCCTGCCACCTGCCGGTGATAGTCGACCCGAGCCATGCCACCGGACGGCGCGACCTCGTGCTGCCGCTGTCGCTGGCCGGCATCGCGGCCGGCGCCAACGGCGTGCTGGTCGAGATGCACCCCAACCCCGAGCTGGCCCTGTGCGACGGTCCGCAGTCGTTGTCGCCGGCGGCCTTTGCCGAGTACTCCGGGCGCGCGCGGGAGCTGGTCGAGTGGACCGGCAAGGAGATCTCGTAGCGGTCGTGGCGACGTCGGTGCCGGCAGACTCCACGGTAGCGCTGATCGGCGTCGGACTCATGGGTGGCTCGCTCGGGCTCGCCGCCCGCGAGCTGGCCGGCGTCAGACGCGTCATCGGCTACAGTCGCAGTTCCGAGACGCTCGCCGCCGCGCTCGCGCGCGGGGCCATCACCAAGGCGGCGGCCAGCCTCGAAGAGGCCGCCTCCGCCGCCGACCTCATCTTCGTGTGCACACCCGTGCGGCTGGTCGTCGAGCACGTCCGCAGGGCGCACGCCGTCGCGCGCTCCGACGCGGTCGTAAGCGACGTCGGCAGCACCAAGGCGATGCTCATGGAGGCGCTCACGCCAGACGAGCAGGCGCGCTGTGTCGGCGGCCATCCGCTGTGCGGCTCCGAGACCGCGGGTGTCGCCAACGCCCGGGCATCGCTCTACGAAGGCGCCACCTACTTCCTGACCCCTGGCGCGCACGTGCGTCCGGCGGCCTTTCAGCGGCTCTACGACTTTCTCCTGCGGATCGGCGCCCGGCCGGTGGCGGTCGAGCCGCACGAGCACGACCGCGTGCTGGCGACGGTCAGCCACCTGCCGCACGTGCTGGCCAACGTGCTCATGATCCAGGCCGGCGAGCATAGCGGCACGCGCGACCCGCTGATCTGCGCCGGCCCGAGCTTTCGCGACATGACCCGTGTCGCCGGCAGCAACGCCCGCGTGTGGGCCGACATCTTCCTCGAGAACCGCGAGGCACTGCTCGTGTCGCTGGCCGGGTATCGCACGGGTCTCGACGAGATGATGCTGGCCCTCGAGGCGGCCGACGAGGGTCGTCTGGCGGCTCTCATCGGTCGTGCCGCACGGCAGCGCGAGCGCCTGCTGGCGGCCGAGAGCCTGTCGGCCGACAAGCTGTTTCGCATCATGGTCAAGATCCCCGACCGGCCGGGCGTGTTGCAGCAGATCACGGTCGCTCTGGGTGATGCCGCCATCAACATCGAAGACCTCGCCATGCATCACATGAGCGCCGAGCTCGGCGGCGAGCTGACCGTCTATGTGCTGGGCGCCGAAGTGTGCGAGCGCGCCGCGGCGCTGCTGAGCGGGTTCGGGTATCAAGTCACGACCGGCCGCGGTGTGGCGTGAGCCCGCGGCGCGACACGAGCGTGCCGTGTGTCCGGTCTCGTGGCGCGACGCCGCGGCGGGCGCGATGAACGCCGCCACCGACACCGTCGCCTTCCGGCCGGCCGGTCCGTTGCGGGGGCGCGCGCGGGTGCCGGGCGACAAGTCGATCACTCAGCGGGCGCTGCTCATCGGCGCCGTCTGCGAGCGGCCCGTCGAGATCGTCGGACCCGTCTGGGCCGGCGATCCCCTGGCGACGGCCGGCATGGTCGTCGAGCTCGGCGTGGCGGTCGACGGCCTCGCGGCGCGTGAGCCGCGCGCGGTGGTGCACGGCGCCGGCCTGCGCGGCCTGCGGGCCCCGGGACACAGCCTCGACGCCGGCAACTCGGGCACCGGCATGCGGCTGCTGGCGGGGCTGCTGGCGGGACAGCGCGGCAGCTTCGTGATCGACGGCGACCGCTATCTGCGAGCCCGGCCGATGGCTCGTGTCGTCGTGCCGCTGCGCGCCATGGGCGCGCGCATCACCGCGCGCGACGGCGAACGGGCGCCGCTGGCCATCGAGGGCGGCGCGCTGCGGGCGATCCGCCATGAACCGTCGGTGGCGAGCGCTCAGGTCAAGTCGTGCCTGCTGCTGGCGGGACTGCTGGCCGATGGCGAGACCGTCGTGCGCGAGCCCGCACGCAGCCGCGACCATACCGAGCTTATGCTCGCCGCCGCGGGGGCGTCGGTGACGCGGCGCGGCGCCGAGGTCGCCGTGCGCGGCGTCGAGCGGCTCGATCTCGGCCGTGTCGAGATTCCCGGCGACCTCTCGTCGGCTGCCTTCCTGATCGCCGCGGCGGTGCTCTTGCCCGGATCGGACCTTGTCGTGAGCGAGGTCGGGCTCAACCCTACCAGGCTCGGCTTTTGCGAGGCCGTGCGCGGCATGGGCGGCGAGATCGAATGGGCCGTGACCGGGAACGCCGGCGGCGAGCCCCGCGGCGAGCTTCGCGTACGGGCCTCGGCGCTGCACGGCATCACGGTGCCGGCCGCGGCCACGCCGTCGCTGATCGACGAGGTGACGCTGCTGGCGCTCCTCGGCTGTTTCGCCGAGGGCGAGACCCTGATCGAGGGAGTGAGCGACCTGCGCGCCAAAGAGACCGATCGCCTGGCGGCGATCGTCGAGATCGTGATCGCCCTGGGGGGCGCCGCCGAAGCCAGCGCCGATGTCCTGCGTGTCGGCGGTGCGCGCGCCGCGCGCGGCGGCGCGCGCGGCTTGCGTGGCGGGGTCGTCGACAGTCGCGGCGATCACCGTCTGGCCATGCTCGGCGCGGTCGCCGGGCTGGCGTGTCCCGGCGGCGTGACCGTGACCGGCTTCGAGTCGGCCACGGTGTCGTTTCCAGACTTCGGCAACGTTCTGGCGGAGGTGCTGCCCTCATGACGGTGATCGCCATCGACGGCCCGGCGGGCTCGGGCAAGAGCACGCTGGCCCGGCTGCTCGCGGAGCGCCTGGGCTTCGCCTACCTGGACACCGGTGCGATGTACCGGGCGGTGACCTTCCTCGCCCTGCGCGAAGGGGTGGCCTTAGACGACGGCGCCTCACTGGCCGTGCTGGCCCGTGAGGCACGCATCGCGTTCGCCGCCGACGGCCGTATCGTGGCCGCCGACCACGACGTGAGCGAGGAGATCAGACGGCCGGCTGTGTCGGCGGCCGTCTCCGAGGTGTCGGCGCATGCCGAGGTGCGCGCCGTGCTGCTCGACGAGCAACGCCGCATCGGAGCCGTCCAGGATGTGGTGATCGAGGGCCGCGACATCGGCACCGTCGTGTTTCCCGACGCGCCCGTCAAGCTCTTTCTGACGGCTTCGCCCGAGATCCGCGCCGAGCGGCGGCGCAAAGAGCTGATCGCCGGCGGCGAGCACGTCGGGGCTTGCGAGACGCTGCGGGCCATGGTCGCTCGCGATGCCTACGACACGGGCCGCGCCGTGGCGCCGCTGCGCCGTGCCGACGACGCCGTCGAGCTCGACAGTTCAGGCCTCGACATTGAGCAGGTCGTCGAAACCGCGCGGCACATCGTCATGGCGCGCCTGGGAGCGAGCGCGTGAAGCGGGTGCCGCTCTACGTGCCGGGCGACCGCTGGTTCTACCGCACCGTGCGGGTGCTTTCGGGCCTCACCCTGTGCGCCACGTATCGGCTGTCGTGCGAGGGCGCCGAGCACCTGCCCAGAACCGGCGCCGCGATCATCGCCGCCAACCACAAGAGCAATCTCGACCCGTTCTTCGTTGGTCACGCGTTCCCGCGGCCGGTGCGCTACTTTGCCAAGTCGGAGCTGTTCGCCAACAGCGCTCTCCGCTGGGCGATCACTGAGCTCGGGGCGATCCCGGTGCGCCGCGGCCAGAGCAATCGCGAGGCCCTCGACGCCGCCCTTGCCGCGCTCGCCGCCGGCGACGCGCTCATCATCTACCCCGAGGGCCACCGCATGAGAGACGACGACGTGCACGAGTTCCTGCCCGGCGTGGGCATGCTGGCGCTGCGCAGCGGCGCGCCCGTCATTCCGGTGGGGCTGAAGGGCAGCGGCGAGATCGTCCGCCACGGCCGTCCGGGGCTGCCGGTGGTCCGCGTCAAGGCCGGAGCCGCCGTCGATCTCTCGGGTCTCGAGGGAAAGAGAAGCGAGATGTACGTTCAGGCCGCGGCCCGCATACGACAGGCGGTCGAAGCGCTCTATGCGTCCTTCTGAGCGACGCGAGAGGGCGGGCAGCGCTGCCGGTGGCGATCCGGCGAGCGCCGAGACGGCGGCGAGCGCCGAGACCGCGGCCGGCGAGAACACCGCGGCGAGCGCCGACACTGAGGGCGCCGACGAGCACCTCGGCGGCCCGGCGATCGTCGTGGCCCGCTACGCCGGCTACTGCTACGGTGTCGAGCGCGCCCTGCGCATCGCCGAGAAGACCGGAGCCGAGCTCACGCCGCCGATCTACACCCTCGGCCCGCTGATCCACAACCCTTCGGTGGTGGCCCGGCTGGCGCGGCGCGGCATCGCGGCGGTCGACGACCTTGACCAGATCGGCCACGGCACGGTGATCGTGCGCACGCACGGCATCGATCCCGACGTAATAGCCGCCGCTCGCGCCCGCGGACTGGTCGTGATCGACGCCACCTGTCCGTTCGTCGGCATCGCTCACGACAAGGCCAACATGCTGCGCGAGCAGGGGTACGTGCCGGTGATCCTCGGCGAACGGGACCATCCCGAGGTGGTCGGCCTGGTGGCCTGGGCCGGTCCCGAGGCGATCGTCGTCGAAGACGCCGACGAGCTGCGGTCCGCCGACGTCAAGGGCAAGCGCGTGGGAGTGGTCGTGCAGACCACCCAGACCCGCGACAACCTGGCGCGCCTCGTCTCGCGCCTCGCCCCGGTGGCTCGCGAGACACTGGTCTTCAACACCATCTGCGACGCTACAGGCAAGCGCCAGGCGGCCGCCCAGGAGCTCGCCCGCGCGGTCGATGTGGTGATCGTCGTCGGCGGACGCAACAGTGCCAACACGACTCGTCTGGCGAGTCTCTGCCGCGTCATCCAGCCGCGGACCTGGCACATCGAGACGGCCGCCGAGCTCGAAGGTTCCTGGCTTGCCGGAGCACGACGTGTCGGGGTAACGGCCGGCGCCTCGACGCCCGAGGACGAGATCGACGCCGCCGTGACGCGGATCCGTGAGCTGGGCGGCGCGAAACGGCCGGCCGGCCCGCGATGAGCGCCGGCGCCGCGCGTCCGGTCCGTCGGGCGCTGCCGATCGACGAGGCCGTCGCGGCGGCGGCGCGCGCCGGCATAAGGGCCGGCGACCGCATCGTGGCGATCGACGGCCGGCCGCCCGAAGACGTGTTCGACCTCGAACTTGCCGCCGCCGATGGGCGCTTCGCTCTCGAACTCGAGCGCGGCCGCCGGCGGCTGACGGTCGAGGTCGAGCTGGGGCGCGGGGAGCGGCACGGCCTGACGCTGCGCGACGGTATCGGGGCGCCGGTACGACGCTGTGCCAACGACTGTCTGTTCTGTTTTGTGAATCAGCTCCCGCCCGGTCTGCGGCCCTCGCTGTATGTCAGAGACGACGATTACCGCCTCTCCTTTCTGCAGGGCACGTTCATCACGCTGACCAACCTCGACGAGCACGACCTCGAACGTATCGTCGCGCTGCGGCTCTCGCCGCTGTACGTGTCGCTGCACGCCTGGGACGACGACGTGCGCGTGCGCCTGATGGGGGCGGGCGCCCGCGACGCCCGCGCCCGCCTCTCGCGGCTCACTGACGGCGGCATCGAGACCCACGTGCAGATCGTGCTGTGCCCTGGTCTGAACGACGGCGCGCTCTTGCGTGAGACCGTGCGAGAGCTCGGTGCTTTGGCGCGGGGACGTCTCGCGGGCGCCGCGGGCGGCGGCGCGGCCGCTGGTGTCCGCGACGAGCGCCGCGGCGGGGTTGTCGACGTCGGCGTCGTGCCCGTGTCGCTGGCTCACGAGTCGCCGGATCTACGGCGTGTCACGGCGGCTGACGCCGCGGCGGCGGTGGCGGCGGTCGGCGAGCTGCAGGAAGTGGCCAGGGCCGAACTGGGACGGCGCTTCGTGCATGCCGCCGACGAGCTCTACCTGCTGGCCGGCCTGCTCCCGCCGGCGGCCGACGCGCCCAGCCAGTATGAGAACGGCATCGGCATCTGCGCCGCCCTGCTGGCCGAGGCCGACAGGCTCGAGCTGACCGCTGCGGGCCCGAGTCTGGCGCTGCTCGGTGGCACGGCCGCCGCGCCGGTGCTGGCCGAAGCGAGCCGGCGCCTCGTGAGTCGTACCGGCGCCGCGGTGCGGCCCTACATCGTGGCCAACCGGCTGTTCGGCGGTACGGTGACGGTGACGGGCTTGCTCGGCGGCCGCGAGGTGGCAGCCGCGTTGCGTGCCCGGCCTCTTGCCCCCGACGAGTGGCTGCTCGCGCCGCGGGCGTTTCTGCCCGAGGACCTGGGCCGCGCTCTCGACGAGACCACCGAGGATGAGCTGACGGCGGCCGCCGGCGGCCGCCTCGCGCTGGGTCACGATCTGTCGTCGGCCGCCGGCGCCGTCAGCCGTCGATGATCTCGGCGAGCTCGAGGGGCGTGTCGACCAGGTGATCGGGCGAGACGGTCCGCAGGCGCCGGGCGCCGTGCCAGCCCCAGCTCACGCCGATCGTGCCCACCCCGGCCTTGCGGCCTTCGAGGATGTCGCCGGTAGTGTCACCCACGTACCAGTAGCGGGCGGCGCGTTCGTGAGCGGCGACGACCCGGTGGATCTTGCGCACTTTGCTGGTGTCGACCTCGGCGCCCATGACCTGCTCGATGCCCGAAAGCCCGTGGGCGGCGAGAAAGCCATTGACGATCGTCGCCGTCGACGAGGTGATGACGACCAGCAGGTGGCGTCGTGCCAGGCGCTCCAGCATCGCCGGCACGCCCGGAAAGCAGCGCAGGAGTGCCGGCGAGAGGGCGGCGTCGAAGCTGTCCTCGACCGCGCGGGCTTCGGCGGCCGTCACGCCGGCCCGCGCGAGAGAGGCGAACCAGTTGTCGTCGAGCAGGGCCAGGACCTGCTCGCGGGTAGCCAGATCGGGCCTGCCGATGCCGGCGAAGGCCGACTCCATGGCCGCGCAGAAGCTGTCGAGGCTGTCGGCCAGGACGCCGTCGAAATCGAACATCACGATGCTGTCGGGACACTTCATGGGCCGGGCCGCCTCCGGCGGCGGTCGAGAGGTGAACGTCGCGCCAGCATACGTCAGGCGAGACGGCCATGCATCTCCTGCCTCCCGGGCCGCCGGCGGGCGTCGTCCGCCGAGCTTGAATGTTACACAAGGCTTGCAGTGGAACGCGCTTTAACGTACTTTTCACAACAACATCGCACTAGCCGATGATCGGCTTGAGCCTATGAGTGGTTTTCGATTGTGTTCGATTGCATCGAGTCAGCAGTGACTGGGGGTGGCGTGCTCACGTCGAGCCTTGCGTTTCGGACCTCGCCCACGGCGCGCGTGGCGCGACGATGGTGCAGCCCCTCGCTGCCGACCGTTTGTCCCCTTTCGTCGGGCCGCCTGTGAGCGCGCCCGCGACCACTCAGGCCCGTTTGGTCGGTCACGCGACCAGCCGGGCCGTCTTTGCGATGCGGCTTCATAACTGGGCAACCAATTCGCCAGGGATTAAGCTAGCGGCAGGGTACGGCTGCGGGTCGCTGTCCCTTCCCGGCACTCTGGCGCGAAAGGAGCGGGTGGACAGATGAACGCGGATAGCACGAGGGTCGAAGGGGGTTCCTGGTGAAGGTGCGGCTCTTCTTCGCGACCGACGTACACGGCTCCGAGGTCTGCTGGCGAAAATTCGTAAACTCGGCCAAGCACTACGAGGTCGACGTCCTCATCCTGGGCGGCGACATGACAGGCAAGGCCATTGTGCCGATCGTCGAGACCGGATCCGATCAGTGGCAGTTCCATATGCAGGACCAGCAGCACGACCTTACGGGCCGGGACGAGCTGACCAAGGCCGAACGGCTGATCCGCGACCACGGGTACTATCCGGTGCCCATGACCCGTGATCAGGTGCAGGAGTACTCGGCCACGCCCGAGAAGCTCGACGACGTCTTCAGGACAGAGATGCGGCGCACGCTCGAGAGCTGGGTCGCGTGGGCCGACGAGCGCCTGGCCGGCAGCGGCATCCAGTGTATCGTCTGTCCGGGCAACGACGACCAGCCCGACATCGACGAGATCCTCGCCACCTCCAAGGAGATCACCGTCGGCGAGGGCAACGTCATCGACATGCCCGGCGGCTACCAGCTCGTCTCCAGCGGCTGGACCAATCTCACGCCCTGGGATACGCCGCGCGAAGAAGACGAGCCCGCCTTGCGCCAGCGCATCGAAGCGATCATCGCCAACGCCAGCGCCGCGCCCGACCACCTGATCCTCGGTCTGCACGCGCCGCCTTACGACACACAGCTCGACGTCGCCCCCAAGATCGACTGGGAGAGCCTTACGGTCCAGGGGCAGGACACCGCTCACGTGGGCTCGACGGCGGTCAGGGAGGTGATCGAGAAAGTCCAGCCGCTGCTGACGCTGCACGGCCACATTCACGAAAGTCGCGCGGCCGTTCGTATCGGGCGCACGCTGGCGGTCAACCCGGGGAGCTCGTACGTCGAGGGGCTGCTCTCCGGCGTCGTCATCGAGCTCGACGGCAAGAGCAAGGTGAAGCGCTACAGGCTGACGTCCGGGTAGGGAACCCGGTCGAAGTAATGGTGCGGGCGGCGCCCACCTGTCGTCCAGAGCCGGTTTTGCAATAGGGAGGTTGCGCCGATGGCATCAAACACTACGCCGTCCTCGGGCGGGCAAACGCTGTTCGTCCGAAAGGCGAGCGGTCTGGTCAAGGGCTGGTCGACGACCGACGGATTTCGCTACTCGTTCTTTTCCGTCAACATCTTTCTGGGTATCTGGGGCTTCCTCTACGCCACCTTCATTCCCGGCGGCAGCCTCTTCTGGGCGATCATCATCACCACGCTGCTCGTGCTCCTCGAAGTGGTGGTCTACGCCGGCCTGATCTCGGCCATGCCGCGCGCCGGCGGTGACTACGTCTGGCAATCCCGCGTGTTCCACAGCTCGGTGGGCTTCGTGTTCGGCGCCACCGGCTGGTGGTTCATCCTCTGGCTCTGGATCCCGATCTACGCGGCTCTCTGTGTGAACTCGTTCATCAAGCCGATCCTGCGCATCCTCGGCGCCGACGGCGCCGCCGACTGGCTCGGCAAGCCCATCGGTGTCTTTGTCGCCTCGCTGGCGACGATCGCCCTGGCGACGTTCCTCGTCGCGGTGGGCATGAAGGCGTACGCCACGTTCCAGAAGTGGGCCCTGTGGATCGGGCTCGCCGGCTGCGCCGTGGCCGCCGTCATCCTGCTCTTTACCTCCAAGTCGGGCTTCATCAGCGCCTTCAACCGTGAGAGCCTGCATCTGTACGGGACCAAGGACGCCTACCACGCCACGATCGCCCAGTTCGGCAAGGGCATGCCCTCGTCGATGTTCAGCGGCTCGCTGTGGCAGACCATCCGGCTCATGCCGTTCATGCTCTTCTGGCTGCTGTGGCCGAACTGGGGCGCGACGCTCTACGGCGAGGTTCGCGGCGCCAAGGACTTTCGCAAGAACATCTACCAGATGGGTGGCGGCCTGCTGTCGTCGGCCGTCATCGTCATGATCTTCCTCTTCCTGGTCGTCAAGACGATCGGCTACAAGTTCTTCATGGCGAGCGCCAACGGCTACGAGAGCTACATCTACGGCTACGTGACCAATACTCCCCATCACGGCGACTATGTCTCGCCGGCGGCGATCATCCCCTGGGTGGTCAACAACGCGGCCTTCCAGGTCGTCATCATCGCGGCGATCTCACTGCTGGTGTTCGGCTGGTGGGGCACCGTGTTCCTCTCGTCGACCCGCATGATCTTCGCCTCTGCCTTCGACCGCATCCTGCCTGAAGGCGTGGCCCGCGTGACTTCGAGCGGCGTGCCGTGGGTGGCCCTGCTGCTCATGGCGATCCCGTCGGTCGTGGTGTCGGCCTTCTACGCCTATCAGCCCTCGTTCGTGAGGCTCACCTACGACGCCACCCTCGTGATCGCCGTCATGTTCCTCGTCTCGGGCCTGGCCTTCATGGTCATGCCGTGGCGCCTGAAGGCGACCTGGGAAAGCTCCGCTCTGCCCAAGGCCAAGATCTTCGGCATCCCGTGGATGGCCGTCATCGCGGCCCTCTACTCGGCCTTCCTGACCTTCAACATCGTGCTCTGGCTCGACGATAAGACCAACACGTACGGCGTCGGCTACAAGAACGGCAGTTCCATGATCTTCATGGGCATCCTCTACGTCGCCGCCATCGCCATCTGGGTCATCGCCTCGATAGTGCGCAAGCGTCAGGGCATGGCCCTCGAGTCGGTCGCCAAGGAGATCCCGGTCGANNTGTCGCGCCGGACGGGCATCTGGACAAGGAGGTCGATGCATGGCACAGCCGTTCATCCTGCCAAAGGACATCCCGATCGCGCAGTACCCCAAGCCCGAGGTCTTTCTGAGCGAAGGTAAGCGCCTGACCGAAGAGGCCCAGAAGCGGGGCATCGTCATGCGGGTCATGGGTCCGCTCGCGCTGCACTACTACTTCCCGGACCAGATCGACCTGTACGCGAAGCTCGAGCGTCTCGGTGAGCGGTACTTCACCGACATCGACTACGCCGCCTACGGCAAGACCAGCGGCAAGATGCGCGGCTTCATGAAGGAAATGGGCTACGAGTGCGACCTGCAGACGATGGCGATGTCGGGCAAGACGCGCCACATCTACTACGCCGGTCCGGTGCCCATGATCGACGTGTTCTTCGACAAGCTCGACTACTGTCACGAGGTCCTCTACAAGGACCGTCTCGAGCTCGACCCCTACTGCGTCACGCTGGCCGACATCGTCCTGCAGAAACTGCAGATCGTCGAGATCAACGACAAGGACCTGAAGGACATCGAGTACCTCTTCATCACCTGTGAGATCGGCGACGACGACACGCACATGATCAACCAGAACTACATCGCCAAGCGCTTCGCCGACGACTGGGGCTTCTGGTATACCGCGACCCAGCTCAACCTCGAGCGCGTCAAGAAGCACTGCGACACGGTGCCCGCTCTGACGCCCGAGATGCGCGAGCGCGTCAAGGCGCAGGCCGACAAGCTGATCGCGCGCGTCGACGCCGAGCCCAAGACCAAGAGCTGGAACAAACGCGCCAAGAAGGGCGCGTCGAAGATCTGGTACAACGACGGCTTCTCCGACTGGTGAGCCGGAACGGTCTTCATTTCAAGCAGCGAGGAAGGCTGAGGCATCTATGAAGATACTGACGAGAATGGGTGACAGCTCAACGGTCGAGATGACCCACGACGAGCTGCGCCACGACCTCGAGGAGGGCACCGAGGCGGCCGCCGTCAAGGCCAAGATCCCTCCGCTCACCGAAAACGAGCTCGACTACCTGTTCGACATGTTCGTCTGTCCGAGCCGCATCTGGGGCGTCGAGCGCGGCCACGAAGTGGTCATGACGAAAGACGGATGCGTGAACGCCCTGAACTCGTCGCGCATGTCGAGCGGCGTCGTGGCGCCGGTCAACCGCGAGGTCGGCGTGCGCCTCTTCGAGTCCATGCTGGGTTTCGACTCGATGGAGGTCTCGCACAACGACTACTCGGTCAAGCCCCAGCGCTTTCTGAAGGCGCTCGAACAGCTCCACATGGAACTGCTGCAGGAGACCACCATCTTCCCGCTCCTGTACGGCTTCATGCCCAACCTCGGCCTGTACTACCGGCCTGACGGCTCGTTTCCGAACCCGTCCGACCTGCTGCCGCTGGGCAAGATCGACGAAGCCCGCAAGACCCAGGAAGAGGCCCTCGAAGCGTGTCAGGACGACTGCATCCTGATGAGCGACTGCATGCTCGAGATGGGCGCCGACGGCATCGACTACGACACCGTGGCCTCGACGGGCGACGCCGAGTTCCTGGCCGTTCTGAAGACCACCGAGCACGTCGCCGGCAAGACCGGCCTGCCGGTCGAGATCGGCATGTCGTCCGAGATGGTGCTCGGCTTCCACGGCCAGCTCGAATACGAAGGCACCCG
>PMKK01000106.1 GCA_003157715.1 Actinomycetota bacterium | reverse complement strand
ACGACTAGGGAGTGCTCGCGGTCGCGCTTGATCCCGCCGACACATTGATCCCTCTGTTACTGGCATCGTCAGCGGGGCCGCGTGACACGATAAGACGACCGCCTATGTTGCCTCATGTGGCAACGCCCCCCATCGCAGATGCGGCCTGATCTGAGCTGGGGACAGCAGATCCTACTGGGAGAGATCTGAGACTAGGGTGGAGGGATCCGCACCAAGCGCAGCGGCCGGTACCGCGCCGATTCCCAGCTCCACGGTTCGACGGCACCCTTCGGGCAGAGTGATCTCCGGCATCGAGAACGCTCCCTGGCACGGGTCACACGCCGTCGGTGGCGCCACGCCGCCCACTCAGACCTGCGCGAGCCAGCCCTCGAAGTCGGCGTGTCCGGCGTTTTCGCAGAACCGCGCGATGCGGGCGACGCCGTACTCGTAGAAGTCGAAGTCGATCTTGGAGACGCGGACCTGGATCATGGCCCAGATGCTCCACCACAGGTCGGCCACCAGCTTGTGGAGCATCATGCGGGCGTAGCGGTGCTCGTCCATGCCGCCGCAGTAGGCGGTCAGGACGAACTTCTCCTCTTCGGCCGAGAGGGGATGCTCGACGCAGAAGTCGCCGAGGTCGAAGTAGGGGTCGGTCATGCCGCCGTACTCCCAGTCGATGACCCACATCTTGCCCTCCGGCGCGAGGATGAAGTTCTCCGACAGAAGGTCGTTGTGACAGGCCACCGGGGCCGGCTTGTCACGCTCCATGGCCTGCTCGATACGGTCGCCGACCGAGAACATCCAGTCGGTCTGCTCGGGGCGGGGCGCATCCTTTTCGAGGGCCATGCGGGTGTAGTCGCGGATCATGTCGAAGACCCGGATCTCGTTGTCGAAGACGGCCTTGTCGTGGTAGGTCCGTATCGCCTCGACGATCTTCTCGAGACGATCCGGGTGGCCGGCGATGGTCTCGGGGTGCATGGTCTCGCCCTGCACGAAGGGCACGACCGAACAGTAGCCCGGCTGGATCAGGTGAAGCACCGGCGGCGTGACGCCCGAAGCGGCGGCCGCCACGTGATTTCTGTGCTCGCGCTCCCGGTCGATGAACTCGTCGGTGCCGTCGCCCGGGATGCGCAGTACGAATCTGCCGACGCCGGGCGCACCGGTCTCGCCGGCGACGGTGACCAGGTAGTTGTGGTTGGTGATGCCCCCGCCGAGCGCCTCGCAGCGCACGTCGTGACCGTGCCACTCGGCAATCTGCGCGATCACTTCGTCGGGTGTGATGTGGCTCATCTCAGCGATCCCCTTGTCGTTTCCCTTTGTGCCTTCTGCTCGCCGCGGCGATAACGCGGCGGTCGCTGGACCACGGGCAGGTGAGAGAGGCAGGACCCGCCTCGCGCGCCGCTCGCGCGCGGCCGCGGCGGCCGCGCGGCCCAGATGGGCCACGAGCGCCGAGCCTTCCGGCTCGGCGCTCGTGGCCGGGCGTGCGTGATCAGTCCTAGCGGCGCCGCGTCACTCGGGCGGCACCTCGAGGAAGGCATACGAGACGTCGATGCCCTTGCCCTTCTGGTAGGTACGGCCGATCCAGTAGATGACGAGGCAGGCGGCGATGATGGCGGCCACCACGATGTAGGGGGTGGTGCCCTTCAGGCCGTAGCCCGACTTGGTGACGAAGGCGATCTCGGCGCCCATGCCGGCGACGAAGCCGATGAGCCCGAAGATCGTCACCAGCGGGATGCCCAGCAGCTTGAGCGACGCGCCGGGCGCGGCCTCGTACAGCGCCTTGGCGCGGTAGGGCAACAGGGCGGCTGCCAGGCTGCTGAAGACGAACACGTAGCCCGCCGCGAAGGTGACGCCCAGCGTGAGGCTGTACCACGACGCCGAGTAGTTGTAGCCGATGCACCAGAGCACGCCCAGGGCGAAGTAGACGACGTGGGCGTTGACGGGGGTGCGGAACCGCGAGCTGACCTTCGAGAACCACGCCGGCAGCGTGCGGTCGAGCGACATGCCGACCATGATGCGGGTGCAGCCGATGTAGCAGTTACAGGTGATCTGCAGCGAGGCCAGCATGAAGCCCAGACCGACGAGCACGGTGATGATCGGGTTGGGCGAGATCACGATGGCGAGCACGCCCGGGAAGGGCAGCACGCTGCCGATGCCGGTGCCCGAGGCGCTGAAGGCGCCGTAGTACGAGGCCGACGCGGCGTTGAAGAAGCCGGTGCCGACGGCGCGCTGCTCGGCCCAGGCGATGAGCGCCAGGACGATGCCGACCGCGATCAGCGAACCGACGATGATGAACATCTGGTTCTTGAAGACGCGGGCGCCCTTGATCTCGCCGCCCTGCTCGACGCTGTAGGTGGCCCACTGGGTGCTGGTCCAGGCGATCGGTGCGGCGAGCAGCGTGGCGCCCAGCGCGAACTTGTGCGAGATGTTGAAGCCCGCTCCGGTGACGTCTTTCTGCAGCCACGTGTAGTAGTGCGGGTTCTTGTCGACGATGCCGTTGAAGTGGTTGATCGCGACGGCGAACTGGTCGGGCGACGTGCGCAGGAACTGGGCGAGCATGATGACCACGATGACGCCCGTGCCGATGAACATGAGGTACTGCAGGCGCACGTAGTTCTTGAAGCCCGAGGTCAGCAGCGTGGCCATGAGCGCCATGCCGATGATGGTCACGGTGACGATGCCGCTCTTGCCCTCGGCCCAGATGCCGGCGTTGATCAGGGCGGTGCTGTGGTAGTGCACGCCGAGGCCCAGGAACATCGGCGCGAGGCCGAGGTTGGCGAACAGCCAGCCGGCGAGGGCCAGCCACTGCAGGATCCAGATCACGAAACCGCTCATCACGATCGGGAAGCCGACGGCTCCGCCGAGCACGCGGCTCTGGAAGACGTAGTCGCCGCCTGAGCGCGGCATGGCGGTGGCCATCCACACGTAGGCGAGGGCGATGGGCAGTTCGAGCAGCGTGGCGAAGAGGCACGCCATCCAGACCGAGACGCCCGGGAACGCCTCGGGCGCCCAGACGAAGGTCCACGGGAAGATGACGCCCATGGTGAGGAAGTTATATATGAATGCCGACCAGGGCGACATGACCCTGGAGAGCCCCGAAGCCTTGCGACTGAAGACTTCAGGCTTTGCGACCGTTGCTTCCATCTCAACCCCCATACTCAGTTGAAAGACCGGATGAATGAAACCGCTTGCGGAGAAGAGCCGGGCGTCTAGCCCGACGTCATCTGATAGCCGACCACCTTGCCGGGCTGCAGCGTGAAGATGCAGCCGCGGATGATGCCCTCGCCGTACTCGCTGCCCGGGTTGATCACGGTCGTGCGGCCCACGTTGATGAGGCCGCGCGACTCGTGGATGTGGCCGGTCAGGGCAAGCAACGGCTTGTACTTCTCGATGATCTTGCGGACGGCGTGGCTGCCGGCCGGGGCCGACTGCGCGACGCCGCCGACGATCACCGGCGACGGCGGATCGGTCGACCAGTCGAGCTTCGGACAGTCGTCGAGCGTGCAGTCGTACGGCGGTACGTGAAAGTTGAAGATGGCGCTTGTGAAGTCGTCGACGCCCTTCACGGCGTCTTCGAGGATCGCTTCGAGCTTGTCCTCGTCGACTTCGCGCGGCGTGTCCCACGGGGTGGGGTTGGAGTAGCCGCAGTTCGCGGTGGGGTAGAGGTCGTCGACCATGACCACACGGCCCTCGCAATTCACGACGTGCTCGCTCTTTACCTCGTCGAGCACGGTGAGCACCTCGGGCTGGTCGTCGTTGCCGCCGGTGACGTACCACTTGACGTTGGTCTCGGCGAGACGCTCGTCGGCCAGGGCGATCCAGCGTTCGAGGCGCTCGCGCGCCAGCCGGCGGAACGTGGCGTCGATCTCACTCTGGTCCGCCTGCATGGCGTGCAGCTCGTCTTCTTCGACGGTGACGTGGTAGAAGCCGAGCGTCTCGATGCGATCCTTGACCGCCGTCAGGGCGTCGGCGCCCTCGATCGTCTCGGTCGTGCCCTGCAGGGTCGTGCGGTAGTGGCTGTCGTGTTCGTGGACGATCGGCACGAGGAACTTGCCCGTGATGTCGCCGCCCATGATGATGTGGTCGACCTTGTAGAACTTGGCGCAGTTCAGGAACTTGCGAAAGGTCCGCTCAGAGCCGTGGATGTCGGTCGCAAAGAACAATCGCGATTGCTTCGTTCCTGCGTCTTTCCTTTTGAAGAGAGCCATACTGCCTTCCTTGTAGCGTCGTAGCCTGCGCGAGCCCTAATCGATCACGTTGTACCATTTGACCTTGTCGCCGACCCTGGCCCGCAGGCGCCACTTCGTACCCTTGGGGCGGTCGTCCATCGCCTTCAGCAGCTCGTCGACACGCTGCGCCACGATGCTTCTGTCCTCGTCGGACAGGTCGAAGTGGGGGAGATAGTCGCGCACCTTCTCGAGGTTCATCGAGGTCGTGCGCCAGAGCCCCCACTCGCCGGCACAGAGCTCGGCGATGCGGTCGGCGTTCACGTGATCGTCGTCGTCGGTGGCGATCGCGTGCTCGCGCAGCAGCATGATCGTGTCGATGATGTCTTTCTCGTTGATCTTCACGATCTGCATCTTCTCGAGCACGAGCTCCGCCAGCGGGATGGTGAACGGGTCGACCTCGAGGCGGTTCTTCCAGGGGATGGGATGACAGAAGTCGAGCTTGTCCATGAAGACGTCGACGTGGATGTGGTTCGTGGGGTTGTTGAAGATCAGCCTGCCGCCCTCGGCGTGGAAGCTGTTGATCTCGAGGTCCTCGTCGTAGCCCAGCGAGACGAAGAGGTCACGGATCGGTTTGGACTGCTTGGCGTAGGCGGCGAAGTCGATGTCGGTGTACACCCTGTTCAGCTTCGTCTGGATCCAGCCGAACTGCGGACAGTGGTGGTGGAAGGCGAGCGCCCCGATGATGCGCAGCGGGATGCCCTTCTGCTCGCCGGCCGCCACGACGCGCAAGGCTTCGTCCTCAAAGAGTTTGGCCAGATCGGCGTCGGGCCGGCCCAGGCCGACCTGCGCGCCGACCTCGCCGGCCGGTTGTGTCTCTTCTTCAGTCATCTGCTGCTCCCGTGTCGTTCTGGAAAAGCTGCACTTCTGGTCGGCCACCTCGGCGGCGGGGTCGCCGCGTCGGTGGCAGGCGCTCACACCACTTCACACTGTGGTCCCGCGCGCCGAATGAGCTCACAGGCCTCGGCGTCGATGCCGCCGTCGACCAGCACGATGTCGATCTGATCGAGGGGGCAGACGACGACCGCGCCGACCAGTCCGATCTTGCTGCTGTCCACCAGCACGGCGACCTCGCCGCGCGTACGCCGGATCATGGCGAGCTCGATGGCCGCCACGGCGATGCTGGGTGTCGTGAGACCTGCTCGCGGGTCGAGACAGTCGGCTCCGAGAAACGCCTTGTCGGCGTTGAAGTGCTCGATCATGTCGAGCGCCCAGGTCCCTTCGACCGCGTCGATCGCCGGCCGGTAGAGGCCGCCGAGAAAGACGATCTCGAGGCTCAGGCCGCGTGCTTCGACCGCGGCGGCGAGGCTGTGGGTGATGACCCGCGCCGCCAGTTTGGGATCGATGTAGCGCAGCATCTGCGCGACCGTCGTGCCCGAGCCGAGAAATACGGTGTCGCGCGGTTCGATCATCGCGGCGGCGGCCTGAGCGATGCGGTCCTTCTGCGCCGCGTGGACCGCGGCGGTGTCGTCGTAGCCCGGCTCGTCGGTGTCCTGCGGGCGTCGCACCGCTCCGCCGTACGTGCGCGCCAGAACACCTTCCTGCTCGAGCAGCATGAGGTCGCGACGGATGGTTATCTCGGAGACGCCGAGCTCTTCGCTCAGGGCGGCGACCCGAACGGCGGGCTGACGGCGCAGCGCGGCGACGATGCGGGCGCGCCTTTCGGCCGGCAGCATCTCGCGAACGTCCGGTGCGGACAACACGCCCCTTCCCCCAGAGCCATGAACGATCATGACCCCGCATGACCGTTCAGAGATGATCAGATTCTAAGATCGCTTTTTGGCTTGTCAAGGGGTTTCATCGGCGCTCGGCCGCTATGACTGGGGAGGAGGGCCGCAGCGGGTGTGGAATGGCGCCCATCCACGTGGCCACTTTCGTGATCATCTTCGATCATGAGGGTGGCTCTCGAGCGCTCCCGGCGAGACGCTGACGGGGCGCGGCGGGGGGGAACACAAAGGGCGCGGAGTGGTCAGACGATCAGCTGACGGGCACCTCGAGGCCCATGGCCCCGAGCTCGGTGCGCACGTCGTCCATGGCCTTGCGGTACTCGTCGTTGACGATCCGCTTGGTCTTGGCGTCGTAGACCTCCTGGAAGGTGAAGCCCTTGTCGGGGTCCTTCAGCTTGTCGCCGAAGAGCGGATAGAGCTTCTGGGCCAGGGGCTCGGCCTCTGCGCGCGTGAGGTTGGAGACGGCCAGGCCGATCTCGGCGTGGAACTTGTGGTCGTCGGGCACGAGCGAGTCGGACTGCACCGCCATGGCGGGATGACCCGAGAAGATGTTGCCGCCCGAGCTGACGATGGCCAGCAGGTAGCAGGCCATCTCGTAGTGGTACTGCTTGGTGCCGGAACCGCCGCCCAGGTAGGGCAGGTTGACCATGGGGTAGCCCATGTTGCGCCCGATGGCGGCGTTCGACATGGCGATCGCCCAGATCAGCGGCCGTGTCGAGGAGAGGTGCAGCTTGCTGTGCAGCGGCGCGTTGTAGTGGTAGCTGCCGCGGAAGATCAGATTGCCCATGATCATGTAGCAGGTAGCCGTGACGGCGACGCCTTCGGCGCCGCCGGCGTAGCCACCGAACAGGGGCGTCGAGGTGGAGCCGATGTTGGCGCTCAGGCTGTTGTAGAAGGCCACCTTCTGGAGGGCCTCATAGCCGACTACGAGCTCCGACAGGAAGTCGATCAGAAAGCCGTCGCTCGGCCGCAGGCCGAAGTCGGGGTAGCTGGCCGCGAACATCGAGGCCGGCTGCGAGGCGGCGGAGATGCCGTTGATGATCGGCAGCCCGGCGCGTCCGGAGCGGCGGATCCCTTCACGGGCGAGGCGCACGGTCTTGCAGGCCGAGAGCACCTCTTGCGGCGAACGCACGCGGGCGTCCTTGCCGCGCAGGTGGAGGATCGAGGGCACGCTGACCGAGTCGACGATGTTGTACGAGGCCATCTTCTCGACCGTGTCGACGAAGACCGTCTCGTCGGTCGTGTAGATGCCGCCGCCGACGTGCACCCACGGGCGATCGTCGGTCGTGTCGGGCCGGCGACCGCGCATGACCTTGCGCTCGCGTCCCTCGCCGAAGGTCGTCTCGGTCGGACACTGCCCGCAGGCCGTGAGGATCTCGTCGCGCGTGAACTGCATGACGCGGTTGGTCTCGGGGCAGTAGGCGCCGGCTTCGGCGAGCAGGTCGACGGCCGCCTGAAAGACGCGGTCGGTGAGATCGTCGTCGGTGTTCACGATGGTGTTCTTGTCCCACTTGATCCCGTGGCGCGCGATGATCTCGCTCAGCTTGGGGACGAAGCGCTTCATGTAGTAGTCGGTCTCAGAGGTGAGCGGCCCGATCTCGGCGCGCTCGAAGACCTCCACCAGATCGATCATGGCGTTCTCCTGGGAGTCGGGGTCGACGGAGCGTAAGGGCTGCCGGTGGCGGGCGCTGCCGTCACCGCGCGGTTGCCGGAGCGCTCCCTCACGAGACCAGCTTGGTCGTCAGGTTGACGGCCTCGTAGGCCGTGCCCGCCCAGCCGTCGGCGCCGATCGTGTCGGCCCACGCCTGGGTCGTCGCGCCGCCGCCGATGATGATCTTGTAGCGGTCGCGGGTCCCCTGGTCCTTGAGTGCCTCGATGACGTCGCGCTGGCCGACCAGGGTGGTCGTGAGCAGCGCCGAGATGGCGATGACGTCGGCGTCGACCTCTTTGGCCTTGTCGATGAACTTGAACAGATCGACGTCGATGCCGAGGTCCCAGACGTCGAAGCCGGAGGTCTCGTAGAGCAGCTTGAGGATGTTCTTGCCGATCGAGTGCAGGTCGCCCTTGACCGTGCCGAGCACGATCTTGCCCTTCTTGGGACCTTCGTTGCCGCTCTCTTTGATCTTCGGCTCGAGCACCGTCATGGCCGCCTGGAAAGCGAGGGCGGCCTGCATGAGCTCAGGCAGGAAGATGTCTTCGCACTCG
>PMKK01000186.1 GCA_003157715.1 Actinomycetota bacterium | reverse complement strand
ATGACCTGGATCGCCTCGCTCGTGCCAGCGTGGCCTTCGACTTTCGCCAGATCGCCGGTGACCTGCCGGTCGCCCGGGCGCTCACCGACATCATCCGCGAGGCGCCCCACCATGGCCCGTTCATGAGCGGTCTGGCAGCACTGGGGACCAGGAGCCCCTCGGCCCTCACGCTCCTGCAGCGGCTGCCGGTGCATATCGACATCAAGAAAGAGGCCTTGCGGCCGCTTCAGAACCTGACCCGCTACCACGCCTTCGCCCGGGGGATCACGGCGCACACCACCCTCGAACGGCTGGTCGCCATCCGCGAGGCCGGCGGACTGACCGCAGACTCCGAGCAGCTCCTGCGCGAGGCGTTCCTGAGCATGCTGCATCTGCAGCTGCGCCACCACGCCCATGCCCTGCGCGCCGGTCAGCAGCCCGATAACATCATCGACACCTCGACGCTGCGTCCGCTGACCCGGGTCGCGCTCCACGAGGCGTTGCGCGAGAGAGCGGCCGCTCCCAAGCGATTCGTGCGGGACGCCGGCGTCCACTGAGGGCACGGGTGGCGGAGATAGGGCTGCCATAGCGGCCACGCTACGATCACGGTGCTGTCCGCTCCATTCCGCGTATCTGGCGACGGTCTCTGTCGCAGGCCCGACCAACATCTGGCACGCATGCCATGCACACCCCCTTTGGAGTCTTGTGGGCACTTGATTGGGTTTGGCCTCTGTGGCAGATCGCCTGCGACTATCGACGGCGACTATCGACGCAAGGTGAACAATCGCCGGCGGGCCTTCCTCAAGGATGGCCCGAGCGAGCGCGAGTTCGTCTACGTTGCTCTGCCCTTCGTGCTTCCAGCTAACATCGCCTCCCTTTGTGCTCGCGGATCGTCAGGTAGACGAGGTACGCGAGGCACGACGCTGCGGTCAGAACGGCCAGCGCGAACACAACATCGATGGCGATGATCCCGATCTCGATCATGCGGAGTTCTCTTCAGCGTTCAGCGAGGGCACGCAAGCGATGGCCCCCGCCTTGTTGAGCAACTCGCGAGCGCGACCTCTTGGGATGCGCAGCAGCGCGACGCCAGGGCAAGCAGCCACCTGGCGACGACTCGCGTCATCCCTCGCTCAGCGGGCACCGGTGCCCACGCCCGCTGAAGCTTCGTCTTCCGCACTTGCAAACCTGAAGCCCACTCCGGGCTCAGTGAAGATGAAGCGGCGGGCGCCGCTGGTAGGTTCGATCTTCTTGCGCAGGTTGCTCACGTGCGTTCGCAGCGTGGCGGCGTCCTCGACCCACTCCGGGCCCCAGACGTGCTCCAAGATCTGGCGCTGAGTGAGGACGAGCCCGGCGTTGCGCGCCAGGTAGTTGAGGATCTCGAACTCGGTCGGGGTCAGGCCGCTGAGCTCGCGGCCGGCCAGTGTCACACGACGACGACCAACGTCGATGACCAGGTCGGCGACGGTGACCACGGGAGGCGGTGTGACCGCCTCTCGCGCTCGTCGCAGAAGGGCCCGTACTCGGGCGAGCAATTCGCCGGCCGAGAAGGGTTTGGTAAGGTAGTCGTCGGCGCCTTCGTCAAGAGCGGAGATCTTGTCCGACTCGTCAGAGCGAACGGAGAGGATGAGGATGGGAGCCTTCATCCACGAGCGCAGCGCGCGGCAGACCTCGATGCCGCTGCGATCGGGCAATGACAAGTCGAGGATTACCAGGTCGGGCGGCTTGTCGATGGCCTGTCTGATGGCGTCGTCGCCGTTGACGGCGAACTCGAGCACGTAGCCGCGTGAGTGCAGTATCACCGCCAGTGCCCGGCGGATCTGCTCTTCGTCGTCGACTGCCAAGATGTGTGTGGGCCGCTCTTCGATTGTCATGCCGCTCGCACGCCTCCCTGCTCCAGGCTCACCAGCGCCGGCAACATGATCTCAATGCGGGCTCCGTGGGGCTCTGCGTCTTCGATGCGGATGCTGCCCTTGCGGGCCAGTACGATCTCCCGCGCGATTGCCAGCCCGAGGCCGCTGCCTGCCGGTGCAAGCGTTCTCGTCTGGCGGCCGCGGTAGAACTTCTGAAAGACCGCGTCGCGCTCCTCGAGCGGGATCCCCGGGCCATTGTCCTCCACCCACAGGACAAGGCCCTGCGAGGTCGAGCGCGCGCCAATACGCACCGCGGCCTCTTCGCCGCCGTAGAGCAAGGAGTTCTCGAGCAGGTTCTGGATGACGCGCGCCAACTGAGCGAAATCGACCTCGGCCGGTGGCAGATCGTCGGGCACATCGATCGTCAGGCGAGTTCTCTTGTTGGCCGGCAGGGTGTCGCTCGCCGCGAGAATGATCTCGACTAAGTCGTAGGGTGCGATATGAGGCGCCCAGGCGCGCGCCTCGAGACGCGAGAGGTCGAGCAGATTGGAGATGCTGGCGTTGAGCCGCGTCACGTCGCCGACGATGGCGCCGAGCTCGTCACGCACGGTTTGCTCGTCCCAGCCAACGTTGCCCTCGAGAAGGTTACTGACCGTAGCAGCGAGCGCGGTGAGTGGCGTCTTGAGCTCGTGAGAGACCGACGAGAGCAGAGTAGACTTCAGACCATCGGCCTCGCGCTGGGCCACCCTCGATTCGAACTGGCGACGCTCCAGGAAGATCGCTACGAGGTTGGCCAGCGAAGCCAGCGTACGCGTATCGGCTGGACTGTAGGACCGACCATCGCGGCGCTCCGCGGCAGTGAGGATACCGGCCACGCCGGAGGGACTGGCGAGCGGCAGGTAGAGTCCGTTGCTCTCGCCCAGGGCGCGGAAGGGCCCCTCGCCTCCGGGCAGATCGACGACCATGATCTCGATCGCCGTTCGGTCCGATATGGGGGCCGACCGGAAGCGCCGCCAAGGCCGCCACGGCGCCGTATCGCCAAAGTCGTTGGTCGCCATCTGGGTCGTCGTGTATTTGCGAAAACCACTCTCCTGGGCGACGTAGATTGTCGCCGCGCTAGCATTCAAGGCATACACCACCTCGCCTAAGACCGTCTCGGCCATGGCCTCTGTCGTGGCCTGCGAGACCAGCTTGGCGCTGACGCGATGGAGCGCCTCGGCGGCGCGCTCGCGAGAGCGCGCGCGAGCTTCGCGATCCGCCATACGTCCGGTCTGGATGCCCATGAGCACGCCGACGCCTAGAAAAACGATCAGCATGAGCCAGTTCTTGGGATCGGCCACGTTGAGGCTGCCGTAGGGATGGATGAAGAAGAAGTCCCAGGCAAAGAAGGACATCACGGCCGTCAGCAGGGCCGGGCCCGTGCCGACGCCGCCGGCCACTACGACCACAACCAGCAGATAGAGCAGACCCCACTGGCCAGTGGCGAAGTCGTCCCGGCCGGCCAGGAAGAGGGCGGTGGCGGCTGCGACAGCCAGCACCGCGAGCCCATAGCCATAGTGCCGCGACCAGCTCTCCAGGCGGATTCTCATGACCCATGCCTCCTTCAATGGCTCACGGCACTATGCCGCCTTTACTTTACCTTCTCGGGCTGTGGGCCCAACTGGACCTTCTGGGTGGCCCGAACGGGCCTGGCGAGTCGTATCTCCTTGGTCTCTTCTGATCCGATAAGCCGGTCGAGGCCGGCCATAAAGAGAAAGACCACGGGAAAGAACAGGACCATCCCCGCCAGGTAGATGACATCTTGCATCGCTTACCTCCGCACTGTCCGCCGGACGGCTAGTGGGGCTATCTGGCGCTGGTTCACCATCTGTCTGTGATGACGGTACTCGTGAGACTGTTAACCGCCTGCAAAGACACTCGGGGAAGCACAAAGAGTTCGTATACGGCGGCGAGATTCAGAATGAGTCGTCTGGCCCCCGTGCGGGTCGCCTCGCTCGGCGTTCTGATGACCCCAAGCCCCCGATCCCGACGCGCCATCGGCAGGAGCCGCAACGCCGCCACGGGGTCGATCGCGCGACGACCGAGGACAAGGCAAACGCAAGCTCGAAGACGGGTCCGGCCGCCAGCAGATGCTCCTCGCGCGCAGTTCTCCCTCGAACTCATGACTCACTGCCCCTGAGGACGTAAAGCGTCAAGGGCGAGATTGAGCTCCAGCACGTTGACGACGCGCTCACCGAGAAACCCCAGTGTGCGCGGCGCGGTGTGTGCCTTGATCGCGGCCATGACCTCGGCAAGCGGCAGGCCACGAACGCGGGCCACGCGGGACGCCTGGAGGTCGGCGTTGGCCACCGAGATGTCGGGGTCGAGCCCCGAGGCCGAGGCCGTCACCGCATCGACCGGGAGGGCCACACTGGCGGGCAAGCCGTTCAACTTGCGATAGGCCGCGACGCGCTGGGCCACCGACTGAAGAAGACGGGGGTCACCGGGCCCCAGATTGGAGGCGCCGCTCGACATGGCATCGTAGCCACTGGTGCCGGCCGCCGAGGGCCGCGACTGGAAGTACTGCGGCAGCGGGTTGCCCTTGGCGTCCGTGAAGCTCTGCCCGATCAGAGATGAGCCGACCACCTGCTTGTTGTGAGTAATGAAGGAGCCGTTGGCTCGACTTCCGAAGGTCACCTGGCCGATTCCGTAGATGACCATGGGGTAGACCAGACCCAGAAACACAGCTGCCAGAGCGGTCAAGATCAGTGCCGGCAGCACCTCACGACGCAGCATCAGTGCACCCCCAGAGGAGCGAGAACGAGAAGATCGATGAGCTTGATCAGGATGAACGGCGTGATCAGGCCGCCCAGCCCGTAGATGAACAAGTTGCGCCGCAACTGGGCTTGCGCGCCACGCGCCCCGACCTGCACACCGCGCAGCGCCAGCGGGATCAGAAACAGGATGATGACGGCGTTGAAGATCACCGCCGAGAGGATGGCGGCATGCGGACTGCTCAGGTGCAGGATGTCCAGAGTCGTAAGCTGCGGGTAGACCGCGTAGAACATGGCGGGGATGACGACGAAGTACTTGGCGATGTCGTTGCAGATCGAAAACGTGGTCAACGAGCCGCGCGTGATCAGCAGCTGCTTGCCCACCTCGACGATCTCCATGAGCTTGGTGGGGTTTGAGTCCAGATCGACCAGGTTGCCGGCCTCTTTGGCGGCTTGGGTGCCGGTGTTCATGGCGACGCCGACGTCGGCCAGCGCCAGGGCCGGAGCGTCGTTTGTGCCGTCGCCGGTCATGGCCACCAGATGGCCGCCGGCTTGCTCGGCGCGGATGCGATCCATCTTGTCTTCGGGGGTGGCCTCGGCCAGGAACTCATCGACGCCGGCCTCCCGGGCGATCGCCTCGGCGGTCAGGGGGTTATCGCCGGTGATCATCACCGTGCGGATGCCTAGGGCCCGCATCTCGGCGAACTTCTCGCGGATGCCGCCCTTGACGACGTCCTTGAGCTCGATGACGCCGAGCACCTGGTCGTTGCGGGCGACCACCAAGGGCGTCGAGCCCACCTGCGAGATCGCCGCGATCGTCTCGGAGAGCTCGTCGGGGATGGTCCCGCCGCGCTCGCGGACCCAGGCCGTCACGGCCTCGCCGGCGCCCTTGCGCACCGAGTGCCCGTCCAGGTCGATACCGCTCATGCGTGTCTGGGCGGTGAACTCGATGAAGGTCGTCTGTTCGGGGTCGATGTGGCGGGCGCGGATGCCGTAGCTTTTGGCCAGTACGACGACCGAGCGTCCCTCGGGGGTCTCGTCGGCAAGTGAGGCCAACTGGGCGGTGTCCGCGAGCTCTTCCTCTGTGACGCCGGGCATGGGCAGAAAGGCGGTCGCCTGACGGTTTCCCATGGTGATCGTGCCGGTCTTGTCGAGCAGCAGTGTNNGCGATGCCGATGGCCGACAGCAGGGCACCAATCGTGGTGGGTGCCAGGCAGACCAGCAGGGCCACCAGCAGCACCACCGGTTGGCGAGCGTGCGAGTAGATGGCAAGCGGCTGCAGGGTCGCGACGGCGACCAGGAAGATGAAGGTGAGGCTCACTAGGATAACCGTCAGGGCGATCTCGTTGGGTGTCTTCTGGCGGTTGGCGCCCTCGACCAAAGCGATCATGCGGTCGAGGAACGTCTGGCCGGGCGCCGCCGTGACCTTCACGACAATCCGGTCGGAGAGGACGCGCGTGCCGCCGGTGAC
>PMKK01000345.1 GCA_003157715.1 Actinomycetota bacterium | reverse complement strand
CCTCTTTCGCGACATCATGCCGCTACTGCAGGACGCCCAGGCGCTGCGAGCCGCGGTCGACCGTATGGCCGAGTGGTCCGTCGGCCGGCACGTCGACGTCGTCCTGGGCGCCGAGTCGCGCGGCTTCATTCTCGGTTCGGCGCTGGCCTACGCCCTGAACGCCGGCTTCGTCTGCGCCCGCAAGCCCGGCAAGCTGCCGTTCGCGACCGTGAGCGAATCCTACGACCTCGAGTACGGCAGCGATGCCCTCGAGGTGCACGAAGACGCCATCACACCGGGCATGAACGTGCTGGTCCACGACGACCTGCTGGCCACCGGCGGCACCGCCTCCGCCAAGGTGCGACTGGTCGAGAAGATGGGTGGCAAGGTCGTGGGCGCGACGTTCCTGATCGAGCTGGCCGACCTCCACGGCCGCGACAAGCTCGGCGGCGTCGACGTCCTCACGCTGATCACCTACTAGGGGCAAGCCGGGCAGCACCGTCACGAGGACCGGCGAGACACGGCGCTCGCCCTCACCCTGTTACGAACAGGTGTTCGTCCGTGGCGCGAGCTGCCTGTGCGACGGTCGCGGCGATCGGCGGCATGCGTGCCCGTGGCGCTTTGCCGGCGAGTACGGGCCACGACACGCGAAAGCGCCGCTCGGCTCTTGGCTGATCCTGGCGAGACGACTCTCAGGCTCCGCTGCGGCCATCCGACGCGCGTCCGGCACGGCGATGTGGCTTTCAGAGCGGCGCGGCTGTGAAGAGCGATCGCTGACGCCGCGGCGTGAGAATGCTCGGGCGCAGACCGAGAACAGCCGCGTGACGGGTCTCAGCGCTCAGCGAAAGTACGAATCGTCGTCGCTTCGAAAGCGCCCGCCGCCATAGACGGCGCCATGGTCCGGCGCACACCGCCCCGAGGCGCCACACGATGCCGCGCCCGATCTACCAACTTCGCGCTGCAGGAGGGAGCGGAAGTCGCAGACGTAAAGAGCGGCCTGCGACGTTGTGCGAGATCCGCCGTCTCAGCGTGTTACTTTACATAACGTTGATTATCGTGCGTTGTAATCAGGCACAAACCAGTGCAGATCAGAGCGGCCGGCGGCCGTTTGCGGCGCTTCTGGTCACCAGACGACGCCGAGGTACCGCATCTGTCGTGGCAAACCCTCGAAGCATGACTGCAGAAACGGCGTGACGGGCGGCGTCACGGTCAATGCGCCGAGTTCCTCGCGCGTGAAGAAGCGCGCTTCGAGCACGGCGGCGTCGCCGCCCAGGCGCGGTCGTGCACTGTCGTCGACGAGCCTCGCCGCGAGGACCACGTGAACGACGTGCTTGGGATAGGCCGTCATGTCGTCGGAGATCGCCTCTGCCAGCGCCACTGGGCGGCCGGGCTCGATATCGAGACACAGCTCTTCGCGGAACTCTCGCCGCAGGGCGGCCGTCAGCGACTCGCCAAAGTGCACGCCGCCGCCGGGCAGCAGCCAGTAGTCGCGCTCGAGCCGGCGCTGGCGGACCAGCAGCAGGCCCGCGTCACGGAAGAGCAGGCCGCCGGCTCGCACGGTCGGCCGTGGCGCGACGCGAGCGTCGCCGCTTTGCGGTAAGTGGGAGCTTTGAGTAACTTCGCCCACGGCCCTCAGTGGTCGGTGCGCGGCGGTTCGCGCGACGGCAGAGCGGCTGTGCCGCTCGAGCCGAAGCCGTGCGTGCCGCGGGCCGTAGCATCAAGTTCGGCGACCTCGATGAGCACGGTGTCGAGCAGCCCCACCAGCAGGAGCTGCGCGATGCGGTCGCCCGCGTGGACGGCGAAGGGTTCGTCACGGTCGGTATTGAGCAGGATCACCTGGATCTCGCCGCGATAGCCGGGATCGATGAGACCCGGCGCGTTCACGATGGTGATCCCGTGGCGAGCCGCGAGCCCCGAGCGCGGCAACGTCAACGCGGCTACGCCGGACGGCAATCCCAAGGCGATGCCCGTGGGCACTACGGCGCGCTGCTGGGGGGCGATCACGAGATCGACGGCGGCATGGAGGTCGTAGGCGGCGTCGTCGGGATAGGCCCGCTGCGGCAGGCGCGCGTCGGGTCGCAGGCGTTTGACCGGCAGGTCCACCTCTACCCCACGCCCGCGCGACCCGGTCCGTCGTCGCCGTCTTCGTCGCCGCCGTCGCCGGGCTCCCGCCCGCTTGCGGCGACGTCGATGCGCAGAGACGCGTAGCGGTTGACCTCGCGCTGCGGCAGGCGCGCCTCGATCAGCGTGCCTTCGGGGGTGCTCTCCTGACGGATGTCGGTGGCCACGCCGTGCAGCCGGTCGATCACTGCGCCCTTGTCGTAGGGCACGAGCAGCCGCACGGACACCAGCGAACGTTCGAAAAAGCCGCTGACTGCCTCGCGCAGGTCGTCGAGACCCGCGCCGGTGCGCGCCGAAAGAAAGACGGCGTCGGGCTCGCGGGCTTCGAGACGGGCCCGGACCGGCGCGTCGATCAGGTCGACCTTGTTCATGACGAGCAGGCGCGGCACGTCGCTCGAGCCGATCTCGGCCAGCACGTCGGCGACCGTCTCCTGGTGGGCGGCGATCTCTTCGGGCGGCTGGCTGGCGTCGGCCACGATCAGCAGGAGGTCGGCCATACGCGTCTCCTCGAGGGTCGAGGCGAAGGCGTCGACCAGCAGGTGCGGCAGCTTGCGGATGAAGCCGACCGTGTCGGTGAGCAGATAGTCGCGGTCGCGATAGCGAAACGAGCGCGTCGTCGGGTCGAGCGTCTCGAACAGGCGGTCGGCGACCGAGGCGTCGGCGTCGGTGAGCGTGTTCAGAAGAGTCGATTTGCCAGCGTTGGTGTAGCCGGCCAGGGCGATCAGCGGCAGGTCGGCGCGCACGCGGTGGGCGCGCTGCGTGCGGCGCGTGCGCACCATGCGCTCGATGCGGCCGCGCAGCGTCTGGATGCGCTGCCTGATGACGCGCCGGTCGACTTCGAGCTTCTGCTCCCCGGGGCCGCGCATGTCGGTGCCGGCGCCGAGGCGCGACATGACGTGGCCCTGGCCGCGCACGCGCGTGAGCTCGTACTGGAGTTGAGCCAAGTCGACCTGCAGCCTGCCCTCGAGCGAGCGAGCGTGGCGCGAGAAGACCGAGAGGATGAGCTCAGTGCGGTCGAGGACATCGACATCGAGCGCGTCGAGCACGGCGGCAAGCTGGGCGGGCGTGAGGTCATCCTCGCAGACGGCGCACGTGGCGCCGCTGTCGGCTACCGCGACGCGCAGGTCCGCCAGCTTGCCCGGTCCCAGATAGGCGCGCGGGTCGGGCTTGCGCTTGTGCTGTACGACCTGACCGACGATGTCCATCTCGGCCGAGTCGATCAGCTCGCCGATCTCGGCCATGCGGTCNNGCGGCCTGCAGCCGGTCGTCGGGGACGGTCAGCGAGAACCGCACGTACCCTTCGCCGGACGGCCCGTAGGCGGCGCCCGGCGAGACGATGACGTCGGCCTGGTTTAAGACGAGCTCGGCGAAGCTGCCCGAGGTGTGGCCTTCGGGTACGGGCGCCCAGAGGTAGATCGTGCCCTTCGGCGCGGCGAGCCGCATGCCGGTCTCGCGCAGCGCCGCCACGAGCAGGTCGCGGCGATGAGCGTACAGCCGGCAGAGCTCCCTGACAGAGTCCTGGGGACCGGTGAGCGCCGTCGCGGCGGCGTGCTGGACAGCGGCGAACATGCCCGAGTCGACGTTGGTCTTGAGACGCCAGTAGGCGTCGACCACGTCGCTTCTGCCCACGATCGCCCCGGACCGCCAGCCCGTCATGTTGTAGCTCTTCGAGAGCGAGAGGAGCTCGACGCCGACCTCTTTGGCGCCCGG
>PMKK01000280.1 GCA_003157715.1 Actinomycetota bacterium | reverse complement strand
TTGCGCACCGCCGAGAGCAGCTACTTAGACAACGAGGAGCGTGGCTCAGCGATGGGCCGCCAGCTTGCCTGGCTGGGCTTTCGCCGCCGCCTGCTGCGCGACTTTCTTCCCCGCACGCTGCTGTGGGCCGCCGTGATGGCGGTCCTCGTGCTGGTGTTCGGCTTTAGTTTCTCGACCGCGGTGCTGCTCTGTATCATCGCCCTCGTCGTGCAGGCCTTGTTCGGCTCTCTTCTGCCCGACCACGTCACCTGACGAACGCTCGCGCCCGAGCGACGCATCGCGGCGCATCGCGGCGCATCGCAGCGCATCGAGTATC
This sequence comes from Actinomycetota bacterium, assembly GCA_003157715.1. Next base: position 17,405 of record PMKK01000280.1, on the reverse strand, counting down.
ATGAGGCCCGACATGGAGCTCCTTCCCCGCCTCACCGCCCGGTCCGTAGCCGCCGCCGTGCGCCTGAGCGGCGCCGGCCAGGCGAGCAGCATGCCGGGCAAAGTCGCCAACGCCCTCTTTCCCGGCTACCTGACAAGCCACGGTCGCCGGCTCACCAGGGGTTTCGCGATCGTCACCGGCACGAACGGCAAGACGACGACCGCCAACATGGCGGCCGGCGCCCTGACCGACGCCGGCCGCGACTTCGTCACCAACAGCGAGGGCGCCAACCTGCTCTCGGGCATCGCCACGGCCTTTTCGCGACGCCCGGCAGCGCCGTTCGCGCTGCTCGAGATCGACGAGGCGATCGTGCCCACGGCCATCGGCCTGCTGGGGGCGCCGCGAGTCGTCGTTCTGACGAACCTGTTCCGCGACCAGCTCGACCGCTACGGCGAGGTCAACCGCCTGGCCGAAGGCTGGCTCGACGTGCTGCGCCGCCTGAGCTCGTCGGTACTGGTCGCCAACGCCGACGATCCGCTGGTCACCTGGGTCGCCCAGGAGTCCGGCTGCGAGACGGTCTTCTTCGGCGTCGACGTACGCGATGGGCGCGCCGACCACGAGGTCAGCGACGTCGCCATCTGCCCGCGCTGCGCGACCACGCTCGAGTACTCGTCGCGCTGGCTGTCGCAGCTGGGCGACTACCGCTGCCCATCGTGCAGCTTCGCCCGGCCGCCGCGCGACCTCGAGGCGCGCGACCTCGCCACCGTCGAGGGACACGCGGAGGCGACGCTCGCCGCCGCCGCCGCCGGCAGGCTCCGCCTGCGCGTGCCCGGCCTGCACAACGTCTATAACGCCGTGGGCGCCGTGGCCCTCAGCCAGCGGCTCGGGATCGACCCGGCAGCCGCGCTGCGCTCGCTTTCGGCCTATCAGCCGGTCTTCGGCCGCTGGAGCCTCGTGACTCGTGGCGACACGGCGGTGCAGGTCAACCTCGTCAAGAACCCGGCCGGCATGAACCAGACGCTGCGCGCCCTGAACGAGGTGCCGGGCGAGAAGGCACTCGTGTTCGTGTTGAACGACAACATCGCCGACGGCCGTGACATCTCGTGGATCTGGGACGCCGACATGGAGGAACTGCTGCCGGAGGCCGCCCTGATCGTGACGAGCGGCACGCGCAAGCACGAGATGGCGCTGCGGCTGAGCTACGCGGGGGTACCCGACGAGGCGCTCGTCAGCGTCGACTCCGTGAGCGCCGCGCTCGAGCTCGCGGCCGGGCGAGGGGCGCGCGCCGTCTATCTGTTGCCGACCTATACCGCTCTCAAGGAGGTCCGCGGCGCGCTCACGGGCTGGAAGGAGGTCCGCCAGTGACCAGCGCCGGCGACACGACCGAGGCCGCGCTCACCACACCGGCCTCCTCGGCACTCTCTGGCCCCGCCGTCGTCCTCGACGCGGTCCACCTCTATCCCACGACCATGAACACCTACGGCGACCGCGGCAACGTCGCCGCCCTGACCCGCCGGGCCGCGCTGCGCGGACTGTCTCTGAAGTGGCACGCGGTGGAGCGCGGCGACGAGCCGCCGGCCCGCTGCGATCTCGTCTTCATGGGCGGCGGCCAGGACCGCGTCCAGCAGGCGCTGGCCGCCGATCTGGCCCGGCTGCGGCCCTGGCTTGCCGCCGTGATCGCCGACGGTGCCGTCGTGTTTGCCGTCTGCGCCGGGCTGCAGCTCCTGGGCCGCCGCTATGTGGCCGCCGACGGCAGCGAGCTGGCCGGCCTCGGTTTGCTCGACCTCGAGACCCTGGCCGCCAAGCCGGGCGAATGGCGCCTGATCGGCAATGTCGTGGCCGACGTCTGCGGCCTCGGCGGCCTCGACGACGGCAGCGGCGGGGACAGCACCGGCGGGGGCAGCGGCACCGGCGGGGGCAGCGGCACCGGCGGGGGGCCCGACGACGACCGGCTCGAGGTCAGCCAGACCGGGGGCGACGCGTCGCACCTCCTCGTCGGCTTCGAAAACCACGGCGGCCGCACCTTCCTCGGCGCGGCGCGGCCCCTGGGGCGCGTGCGCTGCGGCTTTGGCAACAACGGCACCGACGGCGGCGAGGGAGTACGCGCCGGCAGGGTGATCGCCACCTATCTTCACGGCCCGGTGCTGCCCAAGAACGCCTGGCTGACCGACCACCTGCTGGCCGAGGCTCTCGAGCACGCCGGCGGTGGCGCGCTCGCGCCCCTGCCGCACCCCCGCGAGGATGCCGCCCAGCACGAGGCCGTGCTGGTCGCCGAGCGCGACGCGGCCCGGCGCGGACACCGGCGCGGCGCGGCGCGGCCGGAGAAGCGGCGATGAGCCCCGAAGACGAACGGCTGAAGGTGGAACATGAGGCGCCGAAAGTGGCAGACGGGCCGCTGGGCGCGGCCGAGGCGAGCGGTGGGCACCTGGCGTCCGAGGCGAGCGGCGGAAACCTGGCGCCCGACGCCGTGCGGCGCCTCATCTCGGACTTTCGCAAGCTGCTCGGCCCGGGCGAACCGCCCGAGCTGGCGGGGCTCGAGATCGCGACTCTCTACCGTACGCGCGGCGGCGACGAGCGGGCGGGGACCGGCGAGATCGACGGCTTCGGCGGCGACTTCATCGACTTCTTCACCCAGAGCGGGCTCGCCCAGTTCGTGGTGACGCTCGGCGACGTGCGCGGCAAGGGGGTCGGGGCGGCGGCCCGGGCGCTCATGGCCAAGTACCTCGTGCGGGCGATGCTCGCCGCGCAGCGCTGGCCCCTGCTGCCCGGCGAGGCGCTGCGCGACATCCACAACGCCCTGCTTGCCGTGCCTCACGAGCCGCACGACTTCGTCACCGTCTGCATCGCTTCCGTCGACGCCCGCAGCGGCACGGTCGGCCTCGCCACCGCCGGACACCCGAGCCCCATCGTCGTCCGCCGCGACCACATCGAACGGCCGCTGCTGTTCGGCAACCCGGCCCTCGGCGTCACCGAGGAGGCCGAGCTTCAGGCGCTGCCCACCGACTACGTCGAGCTGAGCCCCGGAGACGCCCTGCTGCTCTACACCGACGGGCTCTCCGACGTACGCGACGCCGCCCACCGTTTCTACGAAGACGCGCGCCTCGACCAGGCCCTCGCCGAGCTGCGCGGCCTGCCGGGCGCCGCGCTGCTCCGGGGCCTGGTCGACGACGCCACCGCGTTCGGCGGGCGCCCGCCGGCCGACGACGTCGCCCTCGTGCTCATCCGGCGTAAGTGAGGCACCGACCGGCGCGGCGAAGGACTCCGTCGGCGACATCCGAGACAAAGTGCTACAGCAGTCGGGCAGGCGCGCCGATAGAGAGACGATACGTGGCAGAATCGCCAAGGACTGACCGGAGGATCACCGTGGGTATCTCCCGCTGGCGTCGACAGGACGGCTTTCTCCGTGGGGTCGTGTTCTATGCCGCGGTGTTCGTCATCGTGGGTGTGCTGGTGCTCGACGCCGTCGCGGTCGTCCACGCCTCGATGGGCGTGCGACAGAACGCCTCTGACGCCGCCGACCAGGCACTCTCGACCTTCGTCCAGACCGAGAGTCCGGCCATGGCGATGCAGAGCGCCTCGACCTTTCTGAAGATCCACAGCGCGGTGCTGCTGAAGGCCCACAGCACGCTGCAGCAGTCGACCCAGGGGCCCTCGCAGGCGACGGTCACGATCACCGCCACCACGCAGCCCCATACCTACGTGTTCCACTACTTCGAGAAGCTGCCGTGGGGTATCGGATCGTGGTTTCACCGGCTGCTGAACCCCAAGTCGACCCAGACCAACAGCTGATCCGCGGCGGCTCTTCGGGAACGGCCTAGCCGCGCCAGGGCCGCAGAGGCGAGCCCGTGCTCACCAGTCGTCGTCGGTCGAAGGTCGCCCGCGACCCTCGAGAAAACCCCGCACCTCGACACGCACCAGCAGGTCCATGAAGCCGTCGAGCTGCTGCATCTCGTCCATGGTCTCTCCGAACGACGGCAGGTCGCCGACCACGAGCGCGTCGATCAGCACCTTCCAGATGGCCGCGCGCACCTGCTGCAAGCCGGCGACCACGTCCATCAGCTCGAAGCCGAGCGCACCCCGGCGCGCGGCGTCGCTCGCGGTCTCCTTTTCGATGCGGCGGATGATGCCCGGCACCTCGTAGGCTTCGGCCTGCGACAGCGTCACCATGTCGTCGACGATGCGGCGCACGAGCCGCACCCCCAGGGCGCTCGCCAGCAAGTCGAGGTACTCGGCGCCGACGGTGCCCTTCAGCAGGGCGATCCAGCCGGCGTGAAGCTCTTCGCGACGGTCGCGCAGGATCAGGGCGAGCTGCCTCATCGTGCCGCCCCGCGAGCGATCAGGGCGGCCGTCACGCCGGCCCCGACGCCGTTCCCGATGTTGACGACCGTGAGCCCCGGCGAACAGCTCTGCAGCATGCCCAGCAGCGCCGCCTCGCCGCGCCCGCCGAGCCCGTAGCCGGTCGCGACCGGCAGGCCGATGACCGGCACTTCGACGAGCCCGCAGACCACCGAAGGCAGCGCGCCTTCCATGCCGGCGGCCACGACCAGGGCGCCGGCGCCGGCCGCCATCATCTCGCGCAGCGGCGCCGCCAGCCTGTGGACGCCGGCCACGCCGACGTCGTAGGCGGTGAGCACCTCGGCGCCCATCTCGCGACAGACGATGGCCGCTTCGTCGGCGACCCCCGTGTCGCTCGTGCCGCCCGCCAGCACGCCGACGACGCCGCGCACGGACGCCGGCCGGTGGTCGCCGCGGTGCACTACCAGCAGGTGCGCGCGTTCGTGCCAGACGGCGGCGCCGTCGGGCGGGGCGGTCACGGCCGCCGCCTGTTCGGGACTCACCTTGCTGGCCAGGACCGCCGTCGCGCGCGACAGAAACGCGGTCACGATGGCGGCGAACTGCTCGACCGTCTTGCCGTCGCCGAAGACGATCTCGGGCACCCCTTTGCGACGCGCCCGGCCAAGGTCTAAGCGCGCGAAATCGCCGACCTTGGCGAGGCCGAGACGAGCGAGTCCGTCGGCCGCCTCGTCGACACTCGTGCGCCCGGCGGCGACGCCGGCCAGCAGGGCCCGCAGATCGTCGTCTGGAAGTCCGTCGTCGTGCATGAGCGTGAGCATACCCTGTTGACACCCGCGTCCGCACCCGGCAAAGAGGCACTACGGCGCGACGGGAGAATCCTGTATCCTTGGAAGGTCCGTCCAGACGCACGTCCAAGGACCGCCGATCTCTATCGCAGCCCACCATCGCTTTCGAATCGCCGCGATCGTCGCCTTGGCCGTCGTGGTCGTCTTCGTCGCGTTCGAGTTCGTCACCGCTCCGCGCATCTCGGCCGTCACCCCGAGCCCCGGCTCCTACCAGGCCCGCGACTCGGTCGTCGTCACGATCGAGGTGCCCGGCGCCCAGCATCTGCACGGTCTCGCGGTGCGCCTCGACGGCCGCGATGTGACGCTCAGCGTGCGCAGCGCCGCCCGTCGCCTCTACTTTCCGACCGGACATCTCTCTCAGGGCAGCCACACGGTCAGCCTCACGGCGCGTACCTCCGACGTCGTGCGCCCGCGGCTCTCCAAGAGCTGGCGCTTCGCGGTCGACACGGTGGCGCCCACGATCGCCGTGCACGCCGCACAGGCCGGCTCGGTCGTGACGGCCAGCCCCCTGCCGCTCAGCGGCACGAGCGAACCGGGCGCCACGGTGGTGGCCAGCGCCGGTACCCACCGGGCTCAGGCGCGGGCGAACGCCGACGGCAGCTTCTCGCTCAGCCTCGCCGTCCCCGACGGACCCACCAGACTGACCATCACGGCCACCGACCGGGCCGGCAACGCCACCCGCCTGCGGCGCGCCCTGGTGGTCGACGCCACGCCGCCCGAGCTCACCGTCAACGGGCTCGCGAAGGTCGAAAAGCACGCCAGCCCCAAGGCCGACGTGATCGCCACCGACGCCGCCGGCAGGCCGACCGTCACAATGAGACTCGACGGCCACGTCATCCTCACCCAGAAGGCGTCCTCGCAAGTCAGGATCCCGTTCGACAAGCTGCCCGAGGGTCTTCACCGGCTGGTGGTCACGGCCACCGACCTCGGCCACCACAAAACGACCGACAAGCGCACCTTCCTGGTCAACAGCACCGAGAAGCTCGGCAAGGCGACACTCATCTTCGGCGCCCGCGGCCGCGACGTCCGCGAGCTGCAGCGCAAGCTGCACGCGCAGGGCTACTATCACGGCAAGATCAGCGGCGTGCTCGGCAAGAGCACCGTGAAGGCCGTCAAGCGCTTCCAGACGGCGATCGGCCTCCCGGTCGACGGCGTCGTGGGACCCCAGATGCTCGGTGGTCTGTCGGGCCGTATCGTCGTCGTGCAGTCCGCGCACCGGCTCTACTTCTATTTGAACGGCAAGCTCAAGAAGACCTACCCGGTGGCGACCGGCCAGGCGGCCTACCCCACGCCCAACGGCACCACCTCCGTCGTCTGGATGACCAAGAACCCAACCTGGACGCCGCCCGACTCGCCCTGGGCGGCGGGCGCCAAGCCGGTCGCGCCCGGTCCCAACAACCCCGTGGGCATGCGCTGGATCGGCACCGGGTTCTCCGGAGTCGGCATCCACGGCGTGCCGGCTTCCGAGGACTACTCGATCGGCTCCTATGCCTCGCACGGCTGCATCCGCATGTACGAATGGGACGTCGAGCAGCTCTACGACATGGTCACGGTGGGCATGCCGATCATCATCAAACCGTAGGAGTCCCGCGAGTGACTGTGCCTTCTCCCGAAAAGAGCCCCCTTGGCTGACATCCGCCCGTTTCACGGCCTGCGCTACGACACCACTCGCGTGGCCCTGCCCGACGTCGTCTGCCCGCCCTACGACGTGATCACCCCGGCCGCCGCCGACACGCTGCGCCGGCGCAGCCCCTACAACGCCGTCCACATCGAACTGCCCGTCTCGCCGACCGGCGACCCCGGCGAGCGCTACGCGGCGGCCGCGGGGCTGCTCGACGCCTGGCGGACCGCGGGCGTGCTGCGTTCAGACGACGAGCTTTCGCTCTACCTCGTCACGCAACGTTTCCCGGGCGCCGACGGCCGCGAGCTCGCGCGGCGCGGTTTCGTCTGCCGCCTGCGGCTCGAGGACTTCTCGCGGCGCGTCGTGCTGCCCCACGAGAAGACCCATGCCGGCCCCAAGCGCGACCGGCTCGAACTGCTGCGCGCCACCAACGCCAACCTGAGCCAGATCTTCCTGCTCTACGCCGACCCCGACAACGAGGTCGGGCGGGCGCTGGCGGCGGCTGCGCCGCCGCCCCAGCCCGCCCTCGAGGCGCGCGACGGCGACGGCAACCCCTGCAGCCTGCAACGGCTCAGCGGCCCCGTCGTCGAGCAGGTCGTGGCGCTCATGTCCGGCAAGCAGGTGCTGATCGCCGACGGCCATCACCGCTACGAGACGGCGCTCGCCTACCGCGACGAGCGCCGCGCGGCCGGCGAGAGCGACGGCGACTGGGTCATGGTCTGCCTGGCGTGCATGGACGATCCGGGTCTCGCCGTGTTTCCCACTCACCGCCTGCTGAAGGGCGTCAAGGTGCCGCCGACCGACGAGGTCGTCGGGCGCCTGCGCGCCGCCTTCACCGTCGTCTCAGAGCACGACGGCGGCCCTCGCGACTGGGCTCCCTCGATGGAGCTCGTCAGCCGCTCGAGTGGTCCGGACAAGCTGCTCGGCCTGTACTTTCCGGCCGAGCGGCGCTGTGTCACCCTCGAGCCCCGCGGCACGGCCGCGCTCGACGATCTCGTGCGGCGCGGCCTGTCGCCGGTTCGGGCGCGCCTCTCGGTCACCCTGCTGGCCGAGCTCGTCTTTCGCGACGCGCTTGGCCTCGATCCTGAGCATCTCGAGGGCAACATCGACTTCGTCAAGAGCGTCGACGACGCGGTGGCCGATCTCGACGGCGGCGACTACGGCCTGGCGGCCTTCCTGCCCGCCACGCCGATGGCCGACGTGCAGGCCATGGCCGAACTGGGCGAGGCCATGCCCCAGAAGTCGACCTACTTCTACCCCAAGCTCCTCACCGGCCTCGTCTTCGACCAGCGTTAGGCGACCCGCCGGTGCGCGTGTCGTCGTCGAGCAGCATCAAGCGACCCGCCGGGGGCCTCTTGTCCGGCAGCAGCACTGAGCGACCTGCCGGCGTGTGCCGATGAGCCTCGTCATCATGTTCCTGTCGTCGCTCGGCATCGCCTACTCCGGCGCGCTCATGCCGGGGCCGATGCTCACCGTCGTGGTCGCCGAGACGCCGCGTCAGGGCGCCAGGGCCGGACCCCTCGTCGTGCTCGGACACGCGATCCTCGAGCTCACGCTGCTGATCGCCCTCGTCGTCGGTCTCGGGCCGATCCTGCGCCACGACACGGTCCAGGCCGTGCTGCAGATCTGCGGCGGGCTGATGCTCGTCTGGACCTCCGTGACGATGATCGTGGCGCTGGTGCGCGACCGGGTGAGCATCGACTGGGAGGGCACGTCCAGCGGCGGCAAGGCGCGGGCCGTGCTGCTGGGCATCGTCTCGAGCCTGGCCAATCCCTACTGGACGATCTGGTGGGTGACGATCGGCCTGGGCCTGCTCACCAAGGCCTACGCGCTGGGCGCCGCCGGCATCGTCGTCTTCTATCTGGGCCACATCACCGGCGACCTCACCTGGTATTCGCTGATCAGCGGCGCCCTGGCGGCCGGCAAGCGGTTCATCACGCCGCGGGTCTACCGCACGATGCTGTCGGTGGCGGCGACGTTTCTGCTGGCGCTCGCTGCCTGGTTTCTCACTTCGGGCATCCGCGCGGTGGGGTAGGACGCACCGGGGGTGGCCTCCGGCTGCCGCCGGGGTCGGCCGGAGCGACGAGCGGACTCTCAGGAAGCCCTCAGCCCGACTCCAGTCCGACCACAGGCCCCGGTGGTAGACCAGCGCTTACGTGGCCATCGACTCAGGCGGTCACCCCCGTCTACCCGGGGGTGAAGTCGGCCGGGGTGTATGATGGCGCATCCCGCCGACGGCAAGGGAGGTCCGCCGTGCAGACTAACGAGCAGTTTCGCACCGAGATCCTGTCCCCCCGAGAGAACGTGGTCGTCCTGGCTTTGGAGGGCGCCGTCGACATCCATGCGGCACCCGAGTTCAAGGCGCTGCTTCTGGCGAGCGTCGAGCAGGGAACAGAGCGGGTCATCGTCGACCTGACGAAGGTGACCTTTCTGGACTCCAGCGGCCTCGGCGTACTCGTCAGCGGCTCCAAACAGGCGCAGAAGGGTTCGCTTGCCATCGTCTGCGACGACGAGCCCATGACGAACGTCTTCGCCATGGTGGGCGTCGATCGTATCTTCACCGTGTTCGCCTCGCGGGCGGCCGCGCTGGCAGCGGCAGACTGACCCGCACGCGAACGGTCCTGCCGACTTCGTCGCGGTAGACTGAAACCGTGCGCCGCGCCGCGGCATCGCGGCGGCAGGCGCGGTTCATGCGGTTCGTCGCTAACGCGGAGGTCGACCAGTGTCTGGTGGCAAAAAGCAGTCCCACGTCGTCGCGGTGATCGGCAGCCCGCGCCGGCAGGGCAACACGGCCGCGCTCGCGGGCGCCGCCCTCGAGGAGCTCGAGCGCGGCGGTTGCCGCTGCACGACGATCACGCTGGCCGACCTGCGCATCGACGCCTGCGACGGGCACCGCAACTGCGGTGAGCTGGCGGAGTGCCCACACGACGACGACATGCCCGGTGTCCTCGAGGCCGTCTACGGCGCCGACGGGCTCATTCTGGCCTCGCCGGTCTACTACGAGAACGTCTCGAGCCAGATGAAGGCGTTCATCGATCGCAACGCGACCCGCTACTACCACGAACAGCTGCTGACCCCGAAGGCCGTCGGCCTGATCGCCGTCGCGGGCGAGTCCGGGCTCGACGAGACGCTGGCCGCCCTGCGGCGCTTCGTGGCGCTGTCGAGCGCCGAGAAGCTGCCGACCCTCGACCTGGGCGTCTACGCCACCGAGCCCGGCGAGGCCGCCGCCGACCCCAAGCTCATGGCCGAGGCGCGCGAGCTGGGCCGCGCCATGGCCGCGAACCTCGGGCTTTAGCCCGGGGCAAGCGGTCGGGTCGAGGCGCTACCCGCGCAGCTCGGTGTCGGCCGCCGTGAGAATGCGGGCCAGTTCGGCGGCCTTGTCGTCGGCGAGGGGCTCGGGCACGTGGTTGGCGTCGATCCAGGCGGCACGCTCGCGGGCTACCTCGAGCGGGTCGCGAAAACCGCCGCCGGGGGCGGGCTCGTGCGTGATCGCCGGCACGAACGAGGTGCGCAGGTGGCGGCGCGTGTGCTTGCTGGCCAGATAGTGACCGCCGGGACCGACCTCGCGCACGGCTTCGAGGGCGAGCGCCTCGTCGTCGAGATCGAGGTCCATGATCGCGTAGCGGGCGCGGTGGTAGACGTCGTCGGCGAGCATGATGTCAGCGGGGTCGAAGACGGTGTAGACGTCGAGCAGGCCGATGCTCGGCATGAGGTCGCTGCCCTCCCAGGCGGCCTGCACCAGGTCGGCAGCGTCTTCGACGCCGGCCTGCCAGGTGCCCGGGGCCTTCGAGTCGGTGCCACAGCAGGCCGCCTCGCTGGGCACGCCCCAGTGGTGGGCCAGTTCGGTGGCCAGAAAGCGGCAGCGCCCGTCGAGCGGAAAGCTGACGAAGCCGCCGGTGCGCGGGTCGGCGTAGCTTTGCATGATGGAGTGCGCCACCGGCGCGCCGGGGAAGGCGAGCTGCACGAGCACCGTGGCGCTCACCAGCTCGGCCGCTCCCACGGCGAAAGCGCCGGCACGCGTCGCGGGCGCCGTGGTACCCAGCGTGGGCATGGTGACGAAGCAGACCGGCACGCCTGCCTCGGCGAACACGAGGGCCGCCTCGATGCCGCCTTCGTCCTGGACGAGCGGCGAGATCGTGCCGATCAGATCGGAAAGCACCGGCCGGCGGCGCAGCTCTTCGGCGCTGCCGGCGATGACCGTCGCCATCTCGACCGCGAAGCGCGCCTCGCGCGCGCCGTTGACCATGCCCTGCAGGTGCTTGACGGTGTTGTTCCAGCCGGCGTCGAGCTCGTGGAGCTGGGCGGTCTCGCCGCAGTCGCCGGCCGAGATCGTGGGCCACCAGAACGAGATCGACGACAGGTAGTCGGTCAAGCGCGTGACCCGGGCGAGGTCGGCCTTGGTCGAGGGGCGCGTGACGCCGGTGTCGAAGTCGACGATCTTGACGCCGCAGCCGTCGCTCGTGCAGTACGTCGTGTCGTCCGAAATGGAGAAGGCGCACGACGGGTCGCGCGCGCCGAGGTCGAAGTAGCGCGGCGCGGTCGCCATGGCCGAGAGCACGAGCTCGGGCGGAAAGTAGACGATCTGGCGCTCGCGGTCGACCCGGCAGCCGTGCTCGGCCAGCAGGTCGAGCGCCCTCGCCGAGGGGAACTTCACGCCGACGGTCTCGAGTATGTCGAGGGTGGCCTGCTTGAGCCGATCGAGCTGGGCGTGGGTGTGAAAGCCCAGCGTGAACGCGCGCTTGAGCGGCGCGATCGGCGGCCGCTCGTGGGTCGGCGCGTCACTCACTGGTTCGGTCTCTCAGCAACCATGCCGCGATTATCCCGCACGAGCGCGGCACCGGTCCACGGGCGAATCTTTGGCAAACTTCGCCCGCGCGTCCGCCCGGCCGCCGCCGGACCCGCCCGACCGCTCGTGACGGAGTGGGCCGGCGTCCGCGGGGAGACCGACGCCGGCCCTGGGGGTGGGACGGGGACCTTGCGTAGTAGCGTGATGGCGATTCGCGGGGTGGCGATGGGAGCGCCGGCCTTGACGGGCCGCGGGGCGCCGAGTGGCGGCGCCACGGCAACGGCTGTCCTGGCTCACCGACAATAGAGCATCGGTCCCCGTGGCGTCGTCGGTCCGCGGGTTGAGCTGCGGCCGCCTCGTCACCCGTCGCCCGAACGATCGTCACGGGCCCGCAGGCGGAGATGGCGCCGGGGAGATGCCGCCGACCGGTGCCCGGCGGCGCCCCGGGGTGGCGCACGCGCCGTCGATGTCGATATCGTAGTCGTACGCAGGCGTCGCGACGTCGCGGCGCATCCACGCGCGAAACCAGGACACGAGGACGCGAGAAATGACAGCTTCCCTGATCGAACGACTCGCAGCGGTACCCGAAGTCTGGGCCGAGACACGACCCTGGGCCATCTCGCCCGACGGCGGGACGCTGGCCTTCACCTGGCGACAGGGCGGCGACTGGCACGTGTTCGTCAAGGACCTGCGCGCCGACACCGCGCCGCGCCGTATCGAGGACTTCGACGACCCCTGCGTCTGCCCCGTCTTCTCGGCCGACGGCGCCTACCTGTACTTCGCCCGCGACGATCGCGGGTCGGAGTGCTTCGACGTCTACCGCTGCGAGCTCGCCGGCGGGGCGCTCGTCAACCTCCTGCCCGACACGCCGTCACTCGCGCCGGCGCCCGACTTCACCGTGTCGCCCGACGGGCGCCGCCTGGCTCTCGCCGTCATCCACGGTCCCAGCTCGACCGCGGCCGTGATGCCGGCCGAGCCGGGCGCCGGAGCCGGCGCGCTCACCTTTCTCACCGACCACTGGTACAACGACGAGTCGCCGGCGTGGTCGCCCGACGGCACCCGCCTGGCCTTCCACAGCGAGACCCACGGCCAGGACACCGCCGTCTTCATCATGCACCTCGACAGCGGCACGCTGCGAGTGATCGGGGGCGAGACGATGACCGTCGCCCGCGACGCCGCCTGGTCGCCGGACGGCCGCTCGATCGCCTTCTGCGGCGGCAGCGGCGACTACCTGGCGATCGGCCTCTACGACATCGACAGCGAGATCGTCACCTGGGCCTGGGACGGCCACGGCAACGCGCACAGCCCGAGCTGGTCACCCGACGGCCGGGCGCTCGTGTTCGTCGTCGACGACGGTCCCGAGAACTCGCTCTGGCACCTCGACCTGACCACCAGTGTCGCCTCCTGCATCGACATCGGCGCGGGTAACCACTACCGCCCCGGCTTCACCCCCGACGGCAGCGCCGTGGTCTGCGTGCTGAGCGGTCCCGGGTGTCCGTCCGACCTGTTCTCGATCGAGCTCGACTCGGGCGCCGTGCGGCGCCTCACCGACTCGCTGCCGGCCGATCTGGCCGGCCACGAGTTCGTCTCGGGGTCGCCGGCGATCTGGGAGAGCCGCGACCTGCTGGCCGATGTCCCCGGCCTATTCTGCGCGCCGCCGCGCCCCAACGGCGCCGGCGTCGTCATCATCCACGGCGGACCGACGTGGCACCACAGCAACGAGTGGGACCCCGTGCGCCAGGCGCTGCTCGACGCGGGCTGCATGGTGGTCCATCCCAACTACCGCGGCAGCGACGGCTACACGCGGCGCTGGCAGCTCGCCAACCGCTACCTGCTCGGTCAGGGCGAGGCGCAGGACTGCGCCGGCGCCGTCGACTTTCTGATCGAGCAGGGCTGCGACCCCAAGCGCATCGCCGTGACCGGCCGCAGCCACGGCGGCTACCTGACGATGCAGATGCTCACCCAGTTTCCCGAGCTGTGGGCCTGCGGCGTGGCCGGCGTGCCGTTCTTCGACCACATCGACGCNNATCGACGCCCAGGTCGACCCCGCCGTGCGCGACGACCTCATCTGGTGGGACATCGAGAACTGCGGCGACATGGTGAAGGACCGTGCCCGCCTCGAGTACTACTCGCCGATCAACCACCTCGACCGGGTGACCGCTCCGCTGCTTCTTCTGGCGGCCGCCTGCGACCCGCGCTGCCCCACGCGCCAGCTCGCGACCGTGGTCGACACGCTGCGCGCTCAGGGCGTCCCTTGCGAGTCGATCATCTACCCCGACGAGGGCCACGAGATCAGCGGACTCGAGCACCGCGTCGACTACGAGCGCCAGACCGTCGAGTTCCTGCTCAGCCACCTCGGCGTGGCGTGGACTTGACCGCGCCAATCGGATAGCCTTGACCACGTGAGTGAGACGATGCATGTCCGCGTGTATGTGACTCCCAAGCAGGGCATCCTCGACCCCCAGGGTGTGGCTGTCGAGCGCTCGCTGCCGGCCCTCGGGTTCGACGGCGTGAGCGGAGTGCGCGTGGGCAAGTTCATCGAGCTGCGGATCGACCTGGCCGACGGCACGCCGGCCGACCAGGCGCGCGGCGAGATCGACGAGATGTGTCGCAAACTGCTCGCCAACCCCATCATCGAGGACTACACGTTTACCGTCGACCAGGCGTGAACCCGGCCCCCTCGACCCCCGTTCGTCCGTCCCGCGGCCCGGCTTTCGCATGAGGGCCGCGACCTCCCGCATGACGGCCGCGACATCCTCTTTCGCATGAGCGCGCCCGGCAGCCATACCGCGCGCATCGGGGTCGTGGTCTTTCCCGGCATCAACACCGACCACGACACCGCCCACGCGATCAGCACGTTCGCCGGCGCCGAACCGGTCTGGCTGTGGCACAAGGACACCGACCTGCGCGGCGTCGAGGCGATCGTCATACCCGGCGGTTTCTCTTACGGCGACTACCTGCGCTGCGGCGCCATCGCCCGCTTCAGCCCGATCATGGGCGCGATCGCCGACTTCGCCGCCGACGGCGGCCTCGTCATGGGCATCTGCAACGGCTTTCAGATCCTCACCGAAGCGCACCTGCTACCCGGCGCTCTCATCCGCAACATCGGCCTCAAGTTCGTCTGCCGCTACGTCGACCTGCGCGTCGAAAACGCCGGCACGCCGTTCACCCAGACGGCAGAGCCCGGCGACGTGCTGCGCGTCGTGGTCAAACACAACGAGGGCAACTACCGGGTCGACCCCGAGACCCTCGCCGAGATGCGCGCCAACGGCCAGGTCGTGTTGCGCTACTGCGAGCCCGACGGCACCGAGCGCGACGACTCCAGCCCCAACGGCGCCCTCGACGACATCGCCGGCGTCTGCAACGCCGACTTCAACGTCTTCGGCCTCATGCCGCACCCCGAGAACTCGGTCGAGCACGGCCTGGCCGGCGGCACCGACGGCCGGGTCTTCTTTCGATCGATCCTGAGAGAGGTGCGTGACATGGCGGCGGCCCGATGAGCGCGGCGGCGGCGCGGCGCGCCGACCTCGAGGCGGCCGTCAAGCTGGGCCTGACGGCCGACGAGTATGCCCACATCCGCGAGATCCAGGGCGGCGAGCCGACCTACGTCGAGCTCGCCATCTACTCGCTCATGTGGAGCGAGCACTGCAGCTACAAACACTCGCGGCCCGTCCTGGGGCGCTTTCCCACGACCGGCTCGCGCATTCTCCAGGGGCCCGGCGAGAACGCCGGCNNATCTTCACCATGGGCGCGCGGCCGTGCGTGAGCCTCGACTCGCTGCGCTTCGGCGAGATCGACGGCCCGGCCAACGCCCGCCAGCGGTTCCTGCTCGACGGCGTGGTCGGCGGCATCGGTTTCTACGGCAACTGCCTCGGCATACCCACGGTGGGCGGCGAGATCTACTTCGAACCGAGCTACGAAGGCAACTGCCTGGTCAACGCCATGTCGGCCGGGCTCATGCGCGCCGACCAGATCGTGCGAGCCATCGCCAGCGGCCCCGGCAACCACGTCATGCTGATCGGCTCCAAGACCGGTCGCGACGGCATCGGCGGGGCTTCGGTGCTGGCCAGCCAGGAGTTCGACGAGACCCTCGAAGAAAAGCGCCCCAGCGTGCAGGTCGGCGACCCCTTCACAGAAAAGAAGCTCATCGAAGCCTGCCTCGAGCTGCTCCATCGCGGCCTCGTGGTGAGCATGCAGGACTTAGGCGCCGCGGGTCTCACCTCGTCGTCGTCGGAGATGGCCAGCAAGGGCCGCGTGGGCCTCGACATCCACGCCGACCGGGTGCCGTTGCGCGAGGCCGACATGGAGCCCTGGGAGATCATGATCTCCGAAAGCCAGGAGCGCATGCTGACGATCGTCGAACCGGCCCGGCTGGCCGACGTGCGCGAGGTCTGCGCGCGCTGGGACCTCGACGCCACGGTGATCGGCGAGGTCACCGACTCGACGATGCTGCGCATCTACTGGCACGGAGAGCGCGTCGCCGACATCCCGGCGCGGCGCCTGGCCGACGATTCGCCGGTGATCCGCACGCCCTCGTTCAGGCCCGACTACCTGGTCGACGAACCGCTGGCCGTCGGCGACGACGCCTACCCGGCGGCGCCCGACGCGGGCGCCGCGCTGCTCGAACTGCTGGCCGCGCCCAACATCGCCAGCAAGCGCTGGGCCTACGAACAGTACGACTACATCGTCCAGGCCAACACGGTGCACATCCCCGGCTCCGACGCCGCCGTGCTGCGCATCAAGGGCACGCCGCGCGGTATCGCCTTCGTCAACGACTGCAACGGGCGTCACTGCTACCTCGACCCCTATCGCGGCGCCAAGGCTGCGGTCGCCGAAGCGGCCCGCAACCTGAGCTGCGTCGGCGCGCTGCCGGTGGCCGTCACCGACTGCCTCAACTTCGGCAACCCCGAAAAGGGCGACATCTACTGGACCTTCGAGCAAGCCGTCGAGGGCATGTCCCAGGCCTGCGAGGCGTTCGACACGCCGGTCGTGTCGGGCAACGTGAGCTTCTACAACGAGAGTTTCGGCAACGCCATCTACCCCACCCCGATGGTCGGCATGCTGGGCGTCATGGACGACGTCTCAAAGCACTGCGACGCGCGCTTCAAGGACGAAGGCGACATCGTGGCGCTGCTCGGCCCGGCCACCGCTGCCTGGCTCGACGGTTCCGAGTATCAGAAGGTCCGCTTCGGCCGCGTCGAGGGCCGCGTGCCCGACGTCGACCTCGAGCTCGAGAAGGAGCTTCAGCGGATGCTGCGCGACGGCATCGGCGCCGGCCTCATAAAGAGCGCCCACGACTGCGCCGAGGGCGGCCTTGCCGTGGCGCTGGCCGAATGCTGTATCGCCAGCGGCGTCGTGGGCGGCGCGCTGACGGCGGCTCCGCCGGCGTCGCTCGGCGCCGCGGTCACCGTGCCCGCCGGCGCGCTGCGCGCCGACGTAGCGCTGTTCGGCGAAGGCCCCACCCGCGTCGTCGTCAGCTGCGCGGCCGGCAACGGCGGGGCGCTCCGCGCGGCGGCCGCGACCGCCGGTCTGCCGCTGGAGATCCTCGGCACGGTCGCTGGCGAGCGGTTGCGGATCAAGGTCGAGGGCGCCGCGGTAGCGGGCGCGACGGGCACGGGCGCGACGGGCATCGATCTTCCCGTCGCGAAGCTGCGGCGCTCCTACGAGTCGCTCCCCGACCGGCTCGCCTGAGGCTGAGGGTCGCCCCGTGCAGAGCGACCGCTTTCACGACGCCTGCGGGGTGTTCGGCATCGTCGCTCCGGGCCACGACGTGGCCCGCCTCACCTTCTTCGGCCTCTATGCCCTGCAGCATCGCGGCCAGGAGGGCGCCGGCATCGCGGTCGCCGACGAAGGCCAGGTCACGGTCGTCCGCGACATG
>PMKK01000250.1 GCA_003157715.1 Actinomycetota bacterium | reverse complement strand
ACCACACTCCTACGTCTTCCAACTATTCGCTCTGGATCGCCAGCTCGACCTTCCCGACAAGTTCACCCTTGTCGACGCAGTCGACGCCATGGCCGGACATGTCTTAGGACGCGCCCGGCTCGACGGCACTTACGAGATCCGGTGACCGCTTGGTCACTCCAGGACTGCGATGTCAGGGCCATGCTAGTATCATCGTATGAAGATCAGGCGCTGAACTTCAAGTCGCAAGTTCGAGAGCTGTCTGGTTAGGTCCACGACGTTGTCACAGTGACGACGTTTCCCCTACAAGTTGGCTGTGCCTCTTGTCCGGCCGCCTGCCCGATTCCTGCCCACTGTCTTACTCGCCCCCCGTGCCGCAAACTGCGCATTGGCTGGGTGTTACCGCGGTACCTCACGGCCGGCCCCCGCGGGCCGGCCGCTCACCGCATGAACGCAGCTCTCAGACTGCCGACGCGATGGCCTCCTGGATGATGTGCAGCCCAGAGCGCAGCGTCATCTTGTCTCGTTCGTGAACGGGGTTGTAGGCAATGCTGGGCGCCGGTGCTTCGAACCCAGACTTCATCTATGGCGACGAGTTCAGTGGTGGGAACCCGATCAGCCGGCCTCGGCCCTCCCCGTCGGCGCAGAGGGCGAGGGGCCATGACCGCCCCCATGGGGTTGACGCGAATCGCTACGATACAGTATCGTATCTATCCGAAGAGAGGCAGAGGGAGGCCCAATGAGTCGATCGGACGTAGTCGAAGACGCTGACTCTCGGGGGCACGGGGGGCGCCAACTGGATGCATCGCGGGATGCTGCTCTGCGGCAGGCGGCCCTCGCGCTGCTCTGCGATGTTGGATACGACCGCTTGACCATGGACGCTGTGGCAGCGCGGGCCAACGCGGGAAAGACCACCATCTACCGGCGCTGGGCGGGAAAGGCCGATCTTATCGTCGACGCTCTAAAGAGCAAGCAAAGTCTTGAGGCACTCCCCGACACTGGCTCGCTGCGGGGTGATCTACAAGCGCTCGCCCGAATGATCGACAGCGCCGAGACCCGATTCGATGCCAAGATCGTTATCGGCATGGTCACTGCGGCGGCCCGAGATGACCAACTGCGCCAAGTACTTCGAGAGCGCCTGCTCGACCCCCAACTAGCCCGCATCACGCCAGTGTTTGATCGTGCCGTCGCACGGGGCGAGATTCCCCGCGATCGCGATGTGGATCTACTGGCGTTGCTGTTCCCTTCGCTCGCGCTGCACCATCTGTTGACCGTGGGAACCATGCCCGAGGCTGGGTTTGCTCNNAGGAGCGCAGTTGCCGAGTGGAGCGGGAGAGAGCGAGCAGCGGATGGGTTCGGCATCCCGCGAGCCCACAGGGTCGGCCCGGACGGCCCGTTCTTAGCCTCTCACCTCATGCCCGGGACGGCTGCGCCAGCAAAGCTCGCAAGCGCCCCCGCGGATGAAGGTGTTGCTGGCTCACCGTGTAGCTCGCGTGGCGGGTGGTGCGTTCGTCGACGGCACCACGGGATGCCTTGGTGGCACACCGAGGCTGTGCAACTCCGTTGGATGAACCAGCCGGCGACTGGTTCAGCAGCCTGCTGAGAGGCGTCAAGGAGAACGTATGTCGCTCATGAACGCTCGCGCGTCAGTTGCCAGCGACACGGTGGGCAGGCACCTCGGGCTGGCCTTGGCGGTGATTTCCGCCGCCCAATTGATGATCGTGCTCGACAGCTCGATCGTTAACGTTGCTCTGCCTACCATCCACACCGACCTGCGCTTCTCAACTGCGAGTCTCGAATGGCTGATCACGGCCTATTCGCTGACGTTCGGAGGGCTGCTGCTCTTCGGCGGTCGCACCGGTGACGTTCACGGCAAGCGCCGGGTATTCATGGTGGGCATCGCTGTCTTCGCCGTCTCCTCGCTGCTTTGCGGGTTCGCCCAGAGTCAACTCTGGCTTATCCTCAGCCGGGCTTGCCAAGGTATCGGCGGCGCCCTCACCGCCCCCACTGCGCTGGCGTTGATCGCGACCAACTTCCCCGAAGGGCGCCCGCGCAACGGGGCGATGGGCGTCTATGCGGCCATGTCCGCTGTCGGGGGAGCGGTCGGCCTGCTCCTTGGCGGAATCTTCACGGATTTCGTCTCGTGGCGCTGGATCTTCTTCGTCAACGTCCCCATCGCCACGCTGGTGTTGATCCTGGCTCCCCGGGNNTGCCAGGGGCGATCACGGTGACCGGCGGCATGTTCGCGCTTGTCTATGGGTTGTCGCATGCGGCAAGCCACGGATGGCGCGTCCCCGGCACCATCGTTCCTTTGGTTGCCGCCGCGCTCCTGCTGGTCGCGTGTGCCCTCATAGAGTCGAGGAGCCGGGAACCTCTCATGCCCCTCGCGATCTTCGGGAATCGTAACCGCGCGGGGACGTACGGGATCATGTTCTGTGTCGGCGCCGTCCTCTTTGCGATGTTCTACTTCCTCACGCAGTTCTTGCAGAACATCCTGGGATGGAGCGCCATCGAGACCGGCGTGGGATTCTTGCCGATGAGCGCCGCGGTTCTCGCTGCTTCCGTCGTCGCCTCGCGACTGGTGGGTCGCATCGGGATCCGCGTGCCGCTGCTCGTCGGGCCTGCCGCCGCGACCCTCGCGTTGCTGTGGATGTCGAGGCTTACGGTGTCGAGCGGCTATGCCGACGTTCTTGGGCCTTTGCTGGTCCTTGGTCTGGGCATGGGGCTGACGTTCGTTCCCTCGACACTGACTGCAGTCTCCGGAGTACCGAGTGGCGAGGCGGGATTGGCTTCAGCCTTGCTGAACACAGCACAGCAGATCGGCGGATCACTCGGCGTGGCTGTGTTGGCGACGGTGGCGATCGACGCTACCAAGAGCAAGTTGAGCAGTACGGCTGCGGCTTCCCAGGGCAGCCTGGCTCGGTCCGCGTCAGCGGTTGCGACAGCCCACGGCTACACGACTGCCTTCGTGGTGGGCGCGGCTATCGCCGCGGTTGCTTTCGTCATATCCCTTCTGGTCATTCGAGTGCCTCGACGCGGATGACCGGCGCCCCTGAAATCGGTCCATCCGCAATGTAGGGCTTCTCGACGACCGAGGAGCCAGATCATGCCCAGGAAGCGCTATCGCCCCGAGGAGATCATCGCCAAGCTGCGCCAGCCGAGGTGCTGCTCGGCGAGCAGGCGAAACGGCTCAAGCAGCTCGAGCGTGAGAACGCCCGCCAAAGCTGTGAGGTCTCCGAGAGAGAGCTCGCGGACGCCCTCAAGACCGGAGCATCGTCGCGAGGCCATCAAGCACTCGCTCGAGCCCCAGGTCGAAGCCGCGCTCGATGCGGTCGGGGTCGTGTGGTGCCTGAGCGTCGAGGACGACGCGGGTGAGCAGCGGGTAGCGGCCGCTCTCGATAAGGCTCTCGATGTAAGGGACCTGGGTTTGCATCCATTGCTCCTGGTCAAGGCCGGAACGCCGGACGGCTTCCTGCTCGGAGAGCTCCTCGAGCACGCGACCACGGACGAAGGCGTCGAGCGTTTGGACCATCACGAGCATCTCGTCGATCTCGAGGCCGAGACCGTCGATCGCGCTGAGCAGACGCTCGTAGCACTGAGCCATGTTTGGTCCAGAATAGGGCAGGCCGGCGCTCGGGACGGCCATCCAGGGGTGGCGCAGGACCATGGCCCGCAGGCCGTGAGCGAACGAGCGCAGGTCGTGGCGCCAATCCCCGCGGACCTCGAACTCCAGGTCGCCGCCCATCACCGCGTCGACCATCAGCTCGACCAGCTCGTCCTTGCGGGCGATGTAGCGGTAGAGCGATGCCGCTCCGACACCGAGCTCGACCGCCAGGGCCCGCATCGAGACCGCCTCGATCCCTTGCGTGTCGGCCAGCGTCACGGCGGCCGTGGCGATCCGCTCACGGGAGAGCGAGGGGGCAGGACCGCGAGCGGCCCGCTCCGGACGAACCCATATGACCCCACGGCTCGACATCATTGCAAACAATGTACTCAGTCTGCCGTGATTCCGTCAAGATTCCTGCGAACATCGTTCTCGAAGAAGAAGCGTCCAATTGCTAGGAAGCGGATCTTAGTAGCACACGAAAGCCGAGATGCTCGTTGCGCTCCGTCGGTGGATATCCGTAGCGCATGGTAGTGCGACAGGCGAGCACCCCGGGGTTGCCCCAGCTGCTGCCGCGGTCGACGTGCCACGTGCCGCCCCGAGGAGGTGAGAAGTCGCCCTGGGCGGTACGCGGAAAGCCTGCCTCGTCCCACCAATCTTCGACCCAATTGAAGACGTTCCCCGCCATGTCGAGTGCGCCGTAAGGCGACGCTCCCGTCGGGAAGCTCCCTACGGGTGACGTGAAAGGAAATCCGTCGTCATACCCCACGTCGCGACCACCAAAGGCCGCCATGTGCTCGTCTAACGTCTTCCCATTGCCCATCATGATCCTGTCCCCAGGACACGATGCATCAAGGTAGTTCGCCATCGTATGGTCCCAGTCGATCCCCCACGGATACTTCCGGCCGTCGGTGCCTCGCGCTGCCTTCTCCCATTCGGCTTCGGTCGGCACTACGAGCCCGGCCCATGCGCAGTAGGCCTGCGCGTCTTCCCACGACACCATGACTACTGGGTGACGATCCGTGACATCCTCCAGCTCATCGTCGAAGTGCGCCTTCTCTGGTTCGGCTCTGCCTGCCGCATTGCAAAACACCCCATATTGCTCACGCGTCACGTCGTTGCGGCCAATCCAATAGAAGTGGTCCATAGGATGGGTGTGCTTCGGCTTCTCCCAGTCCGGTGCTTCCGAGTCGTCAGTCCCCATGACGAAGTCGCCTGCCGGTACCGCGACCATCTCCATGTCCGAGCCATCCGGCAACCGGAACAGATAGAGAGTCACCTGCCTGGCGTCTGCCGCCGGCACGTCACGGCCCGCGAGCTGGAGCCGCTCGGGCAGCTGTAGCTCGTTGTCTTCCTGAATGACTGAGTTCATAGCAAGTACTCCTTCTGGTGGTTTGAACGCTCCTTGATCGTCACGGGGGACAGCGAGGTGGCCTCGTCGGCGACGAAGCCGCAGAGGCGAGCGAGACCGAGCGAGGGAACGAGACCGCGAGCGGCCCGCTCCGGACGAACCCAGATAACTCCACGACTCGGACTCATTGCGAACAGTGTACTCAGTATGCTATGGTGTCGTCAAGGATTACTGCGAACACAGTTCTCGGTAAGGAGACACAATGCGAACGAGTGCAGACGCAGGAACGATGGTCCAGACCGAAGGGCTGGCGAAACCCTCCTCGCCGTCACGCAGCCAGCCGCCCGCAACCCGCTGCGCTGGTTGGTGTTCGCGCTCATCTACCGGCTGCCGATGCAGGCCCGCGAGCCACAGAGCTGACGGGCGAGACTGAACTGGAGAGCACCGTTACTGACGCGTCAAGGGAGCACGATGTCGATCACGAACACGAAACTTCCCCAGTCTGCTGGGGCAAACGAGGCGCGGAAACACTTGGGCCTCGCCCTGGTGGTTATCGCGGCTGCCCAGTTGGTGATGGTGCTTGACAGCACAATCATCAATGTGGCGCTACCGACCATCCACACGGCGCTGCACTTCTCAACGGCCAACCTCGAGTGGGTCATCACGGCCTACGCGGTGACTTTCGGGGGCCTGCTGCTCTTTGGGGGCCGCACCGGTGATCTCTACGGCAAGCGGCGCATGTTCATGGTGGGCATCGTCATCTTCGTCGTCTCGTCGTTGCTGGGCGGGCTTGCCCAAAACGACATCTGGCTCATCGCCACTCGGGCCTGCCAAGGTATCGGCGCGGCCATTGTCTCTCCGACTGCCCTGGCGCTGATCGCCACCAATTTCCCCGAGGGCAAACCGCGCAATCGGGCTCTGGGTGCGTATGCGGCCATGGCGGGTGGTGGCGGCGCCTTCGGGCTGCTTCTCGGCGGGGTCCTCACCGACTGGGTCTCGTGGCGCTGGATCTTCTTCGTGAACGTGCCTATCGGACTCGTGATCTTGTTCCTCGCTCCTCGGGTGCTCAACGAGTCCGAGACCACTTCGGGCCGCCTCGATGTGCCTGGGGCGCTCACCGTCACGAGCGGCATGATGGCGTTTGTCTATGGCCTGTCACATGCGGCCGGTCACCCTTGGGGAAGCCTCGGCACGATCGTACCGCTGGCCCTGGCGGCACTGCTGCTGGTTTCGTTTGCTCTCATCGAGTCGCGTAGCGTCGAGCCACTCATGCCGCTCCGAATCTTCAAGGACCGGAACCGCTCGGGGTCCTACGCTGTGATGTTTTGCATCGCCATCGCGATCTTGGCGTTGTTCTTCTTCCTCACCCAGTTCCTTCAGAACATCCGGGGATGGAGCCCGATCATGACCGGCATCGGGTTTCTGCCGATAACCGCTGGAATCGTCGTGGCTGCGGTCATCGCTTCACGGCTGGTCGGTCGCGTGGGAGTCCGGTTGCTTTTGCTCATCGGTCCGGGTGCCGTGGCAGTCGGACTGGCGTGGCTATCGCGGCTCACGCCATCGAGCAGCTATCTGGACATACTCGGGCCGATGCTGAGCATCTCCCTGGGGATGGGACTGACGTTCTTTCCCCTCACCCTCACCGCGGTCTCCGGTGTCCCGCCCGAAGATGCCGGATTGGCGTCTGCCCTTCTCGACAGCGCCCAGCAGGTCGGGGGTGCGCTGGGTTTGGCGGTGCTGGCGACGGTGGCGATCGATGCCGCGAAGAGCAAAGTGCAGGATCTGGCCGTCGCCACGCATGGTCATGTGGGCGCGGCCACGGTGGCCGTGGCCACCACCCACGGATATGCAATCGCCCTCGAAGTCGGCGCCGGCGGCGCACTGATAGGACTCGTCGTCTCACTGCTGGTCATTCGCACGCCACGACTCGAAGCCCTCGCGAGTGAAGGCCTTGATATCTGATGAAGGTCGGGGATGAGGGATCCGCGGTCGCTGTCCGGAGGAGTGTACGTGGGATGACACCGGCGTTGTTGATGAGCAGATGCAGCGGGCCATCCCAGCTTTCGAGAAGACGGGCAATGGCGGCGCGGTCAGCCAGGTCCAGTGGCGCTACTTTGACGCGCTGATTGCCGGTCGACATCGTTATGTCTTTGGCGGCTGCCGCACCAGCGTCGAGGTTGCGCACGGCGAGCGTTACTTCAGCACCGGCACCGGCGAGTGCGCGAGCGGTCTCGATCCCGATACCGGAAGAAGCACCGGTGACGATGGCACAGAGGTTGCCGAGATGGAGACCCGCCACAACGTCTTCAGCCGTGCTTGTGGCGTCGAACTTGGTCGTTATGAGTGAGTGAGGTGTTGACATGAGCAGCCTCCGATTATTCTTAGGCACCTACTACGGTCTCGTCCGACCACGGGCCGTGTCCCGACACTCGACATCCCCGCGCGCTCCAAGCAGGTCTTCTTCCGCGGCCTGCTGAATTCGACTGCGGTCCATTTGTCCCGTAGGTCATGATCCGAGCAGCAATCTGTGAGAAGTTTGGTGGCCCCGAAGTGCTGGAGCTTCGCGACATTCTTGAGCCGCATGCAGGGTCAAGTGAAATACGCGTGCAGGTGACGGCCGCCGGCCTGAATCACATGGACGCGGTTATTGCTAGCGGCCAGAGGCGGCAGCGCGGTCCGGCGTTGCCCTGCCAGCCGGTTTCTGAAGCGACTTCGCCGGCATAGTCGACGAGGTTGGCGGCGACGTCACGGGCTTCGCTCCTCAGCGACCCTGGCGCGCAGTGCCGCCAATCGGTGCAGGCATTCCACGCGAAAGAGGGACAACGTTTCTCTTGCAAGCGGCACACTCGCGCCGGCCGGTCGCCTACCGATCGCTATTTGATTCCGGTTGGGCGAGCCCTGTGCCGGTGTGGCCTGAGAGCCAAGCACCCGCGTCATTGGTAGGCCGAAGACGAGAAGGACTCCGGCTGCGGCTTGGATGGTCCCTGTCTTCCACAGGCGCCTCGCCACCTCTTGGTCAATGGCCCGGGCGGGGCCTGTCGAATGCTCGAGACGGTTGCCACCCGAGCATCTTTGCCCCGGCGCGGCAGGGGAAACAGCTGGGCCGTCAGGGCGCAGTGCCCCAGGTAGTTGGTCCCGAACTGAAGCTCGAAGCCGTCCTTCGTCACCTTCCGCCGAGGCGGGGTCATGACGGCTGCGTCGTTGATGAGCACGTCGACCGCTTCTTCCCGATCTCGCAGCCGTTCCCCGAAGGCGGCCACGGACGCCAGGTCTGCAAGGTCGAGCAGTTCGAAGCGGAACTGTGTTTTCGAGCCGGGTTTCCCCGGGTGCAGAGCGGTGGCCAGCCCGCGCAAGCCATATCGCAGAGTGCTTCCAGAAAACTCTTGACACGCAAGGTTATGTACAATAACCGTTTGGGTATTACTAGTAACTGAGAGATGAGAGAGGCGGAGCGTTTGGCCGCCCGCTCGACACCGACTGCAGCTTCGAGCCATTGGTCCGTGGACTCATCCCGGCCTTCGCTACCTGGAAGGAACAGCCAACCGCCAACGGGAGCAGACCATGACCGACCTCCACATCAGAGGTCACCGCGACGACCCATATCCTGTCGGAGCAGTTACCGGGGCACCGAGACGTTGGCTTCGACTCGAAGCCGCCGTCGTCTTGATCGGCGCTCTCGTCGCCTACTCCACCACCGACCAATCGTGGTGGCTGGTCCCTGCGGGCATTCTGCTGCCCGACCTTATGATGGCCGGTTACGTGGCCGGCACCCGCATCGGGGCGGTCATCTACAACCTCGCCCACGTCACCCCCCTACCGGCCTCGCTCATCGGGCTCGGCTGGTGGCAGCACGAGCCCCTGGTCGCCGCCATCGGACTGGTCTGGCTAGCCCACATCGGACTCGACCGTGCCATGGGCTACGGGCTCAAGTACCACGACCAGTTCCAACACACCCACCTCGGCATGATGGGCAGGAGATGACCGCTCACAGCCATCGCCGACACACGGCTGGTCGCAGGTGAAGGTGGGACCGGTTGCGGCCCGAGTCGGAGGACCAGAGTGCCGCTTTCGCAACTGAGAGCACACGATGAAAGGACAACTTTGAACGATCGAACGATCCCAAACGAGTATGTGGACGTCAAAGGCGGGCGCATTGCCTACGAGGTGGTCGGGCAGGGGCCGCTGGTGGTGCTGTCCCCCGGGATGGCGGACACCCGCAGCACCTACCGCTTCCTCGCCCCGCTGATCGCCCATGCAGGCTACCGCGTCGTCAGCGTTGACCTGCGAGGGCATGGTAAGTCGAGTACCGACTGGCACTCCTACAGCCACGCAGACACTGCCGGCGATCTGATTGCGGTCATCCAGAAGCTGGGCGGTCTGGCGGTGATCGTGGGCCAGTCCTTCTCGGGCGGAGCAACGACGATCGCGGCCGCGTCCAACCCTGATCTGGTAAGCGCGATCGTGGAGATCGACCCATTCACCCGCCCCCCAAAGTACAGCGCGGCCGCGTTCCTGTGTAACTCCGGCTACCGCCGCGGTGCGCTCCTGCTCGGGCGGTTCGCCCTCGCCGGAAACGTCACGACCTGGGCGAAGTACCTGAACAGGGCATACCCAGGGCGCAAGCCGGCCGACTGGGACACCTGGCTGGCAGCGCTGCAGGCGAACCTGCGTGAACCCGGCCGCGCGAAGGCGGCTCAGAAGATGATCAGCTCGTCGGCGACCTTAAAGCAAGCTGCCGCGCAGTTGGCAGACATTCGCTGCCCCGCGCTGGTGGTCATGGGCAGCAATGATTCGGACTTCCCGGACCCCGAGGCCGAGGCCGCCGCGATCGTTGGCCTGCTGCCGGCCGGGCTGGGCCGGTACGCGATGATCGAAAACGCGGGCCACTACCCCCACGCGCAGTACCCGCAGCAAGTCGCCGACGCCATCCTGTCGTTCCTCTCGGACCGCGACCATGCCTAGGGCGGCTCTGAACACCTCAGCGGTAGTGGCCTCCGGTGCTGAACTTGCCGACGAGGTCGGCGTTGGGTCGGTGAGCCTCGCTGCTCTTGCCGAACGACTGGGTGTCAAAGCACCGGCGCTGTACAAGCACATCGACGGCATCGGCGATCTGCAGCACCGCATCGCGACCCTGGCGATGACCGAGCTCGGCGATGCGCTGCGGGACGCGCTTCAGGGCAAGTCAAGGGCGGACGCCATGGGCGCGCTCTTCACGGCGCTTCGGTCTTACATAGCCGAACACCCGGGACGCTACAACGCCACCACTGGTGCGCAGTTCCAGGGCAGCGACGACCCGCTGCTCGCCGCCGCCACTCGGGTGATCGACTCGGCCCGGGCCGTCTTGTCCGGCTACGACATCCAACCCGACGAACTCGACCACGCGGTCCGCATGCTGCGCTGCATGATCCACGGCTACGCGCTGCTCCAGGCCGCCGACGGCTTTCAGTGGGGCAACGATCCGGATGAGAGCGTCGCCTGGATGATCCGGTTTGTCGATGCTGGACTGATCGCGGTCGGAGACAACGCCCACTGATCGCCAAACGCCGGTGGCGGGCGCCCACCCGTCCTGGACAAGATCGTGCCGCTCGAGGATGCTTCCGTTGCTCATGAACAGCTCGAGTCGGGCGAAGTATTCGGGAAGATCGTACTGCGAGTTTCCCGCTGATTGAGACAAGGCATGGGGAACAGTCGACAAGGGCTTCGCGCATTCACGGAGGAGAGCATGACGACAAACGAAGACGGCGTATCGCCCGAGCAGTTCTGGGACGCTCGCTACAGCCAGGCTGGCCGTGTCTGGAGTGGAGAGCCCAATGCCGTCCTTGTCCGTGAGGCGGTCAAACTGACACCAGGAAGCGCTCTTGACCTGGGGAGTGGGGAGGGCGCCGACGCCATCTGGCTCGCCCGACAGGGCTGGCGGGTCATTGCCGTCGACATCTCCCAGGTCGCCCTCGACCGCGCCGAGAAACACGCGGCAGCTGCCGGGATCCAGCATCTCATCGAGTGGCAACGCTGTGACCTGGCGGTATCCTTCCCATCGGGCACCTTTGATCTGGTCTCCGCTCAGTTCCTGCAATCCGAGGTCGACCTGCCTCGCGAGGCGATCCTCCGCGCCGCTGCCGCAGCGGTGGCGCCCGGAGGAGTCCTGCTCATCGTCGGGCACGCAGGACTTCCCTCCTGGATGAGCCCCGACCCCGACCTGCACTTGCCCACCCCAGCGGAGGTGATGGCGGCGCTGCACTTGCCGGCCGAACAATGGGAGCTGCTGCTCAGCGAAGAATACGAGCAAAGCCTGACCGGTCCGGACGGGCGGCCCGCTTCGCGCACGAACAACACCCTCGAACTGCGACGTCTCATGATGAGCTAGCCACTGAGCCTGTGACGACGCCCTGCCTGTCAGAAAACGGCATCTGGTTAGGTCCACCAGCGTTGTCACTGCTACAACGTCTCCCCTGCAAACCACTCGCTTCTGCTGTCCGGTCGCCTACCCGATCGCTGGTGCGCGTCCGATCATGCGCTCGTGTCCCTCGTGAGTGTCCCCAAAGGCCGGCGCCCCCGGGCGCTCGGGGGCCGGGGGCGCCGGCCCTTGGCCTACCTCGTCTGCTGGTGGATCGTCAGCGCGTAGCCGTCGGGGTCGGCGATGATGAAGAAGCGGCCAAAGGGGCCATCGGCCGGCGGCGAGAGCACCGCTGTGCCGGCTTCGACGACCTTGGAATAGAGCGCGTCGGCGTCATCGCATGCAAACCACAGCGCCGCTCCCCATCCGAGTCTGTTCGCCGCCGCCAGGTCGACGTTCGGCTCGCGAATCGCGAACGGGATCGGCTGCGTGGCGAAGACGATCGCGTGGGGTGGCCCCTGCGGGTCCACTTCAAGACCGAGGATCCGCGTGTAGAAGTCTTTGGAGCGCTCCAGGTCGCTGACCTGCAGGGCGGCGAAATCGAGTCCGGTGAGCTTGGCCATCGGAGAGACCTCCGTTGAAGTGTTATTATCAGTGTCCTGATACCCAAGCGTGAAGAATATCAGTCTCCTGATATTCGTCAAGGAGGCAGGATGGGCTTGAGGGTGGGCTACGAGCTCAAGCGCGCACAGCACGCACTACGCCTGGTGACCGACGAGGTCGCCCGGCAGCACGGCCTGTCGACGCCGCAGTATTCGGCGCTCGACGCGCTGGGGCGAGATCCGGGCTTGCATGGCGCTGCGCTCGCTCGCGCCTGCTTCGTCACCCCTCAGACGATGCATCAGCTTCTGCAGCGCCTGGAGCGAGGTGGACTGATCTCTCGTGCGAGCGAGCCGACTCACGGGCGCCGCCTCGCCTACACCCTCACGGCCTCCGGGACGCGGATTCTCGCCGAGATGACGGAAGGTATGGAGGCGGTTCAGGTCCAGATGGTGAGCGCCCTGACATGGCAGGAGACGGAGGCCTTGTCGGGTTATCTGCGGTCTTGCGCGGCGTCACTTGAGCGGACCGAGTAGCTGCTACTGAAGGGGTCTACCGGCCCCGACGACGGCGCCGGTCACGCCCTCGGCGAGCGGACGCCGCTCAAGCTCCTCCATGAGGGCGGCGCCGAAGCCGCTGGACGCTTCTGTGAGGATAGCGATCTTCTTGGACGGCATCTGCTCGCTCCTCCATGTCAATTCATTCTGACGGTGTCTCGGAGGGTTGCTAGCTGGTACTGCGGGGTCGTGCAGGCGATGCTTCAGATGACGCCGCCGTTGGCGTAGATCACTTGGCCGTTGACCCAGCGGGCCGGGCCGGCCAGGAAGGCGACGACCTCGGCGATGTCGGATGGGACGCCGAGACGCTCCAGGGGTGCCATCTGGGCCAAGTGGTCGATCGTCGCCTGGTCCTTGCCGCTGAGGAATAGCGGGGTAGCTGTCGGTCCGGGGGCGACCGCATTGACGGTGATGTCGCGACCGCGCAGCTCCCTGGCCAGGATCAAGGTCAAGGCGTCGACCGCGCCTTTGCTGGCGGCGTAAGCGGAGTAGCCGGTCAGGGCGATCTTGACCACCGAAGACGAGAAGTTGATGATCGCGCCGCCGGGCCGAACCCGACGGGCTGCCTCGCGGTTGACAAGGAAGGTGCCGCGGATGTTGATGCGGTGCATGCGGTCCAGGACATCCAGATCCAGCTCGGCGAGCGGCGAGAGCAGCATGATGCCGGCTGTGTTGACCACGACGTCGACACCGCCGAAGGTCGACTCGGCTGCCTCGAACAGAGCGGCGACGTCGTTTTCGTCTCCGACGTCGGCACGCAGAGACATGGCACGACCACCACGATCGGTGATCGTCTTCACCAGCGCCTCAGCCTCGGCCGGCCGGCTGGCGTAGTTGACCACGACAGCACAGCCATCGCCGACGAGGCGCTGACAGATCGCCTGGCCCATGCCGCCAGAACCTCCGGTCACCACTGCTACCCGGTCACCTGCCGGGGCTCCTTGCTGCTGATTTGCCATGGCTCCTCCTTCCAGGTCGGTGCTCGCTCCCACTCCTTGTGCTGCAGTTGAGGGCAAGGCAATCTGCCGCCCTACCACGCCTATATGCTCTACAAGCTCGCCGGGCTTTGCGCCAACATCCCACCGCTTGCCTGGGAGGCCGTACGGGTGGGGCCTCTAGCGGGCGTTGTCCTTGTGCTCCGTCGTTTTCCTGCAGGCATCATCGAGCACCCTGCGAAGCAGCGACCGCATGGTCACCATCTCAGCAGTCGTGAAGTATCGTCCAAAGCCCTCTTCGAGAGCGGGTCCACTGACGGGGTGAGCCCGCGCCAGGAGATCGGTGCCCTGTTCGGTCAGGGAGGCGTAAACGACCCGCCGGTCCTCGTCGGACAGGGCCCGCTCAGCATAGCCGCGTGCCTCGAGGCCATCCACTACGCGGGTCACTGACGTCGTGCTGATTGTCAGGCGCTCGCTGATCTCGCTCATGCGCAGTTTCTGATCGGGCGCGTGGGCAAGCTCTGCAAGAAGATCGAGCTCGACGAGCGATGCCCCCAATTCCGCGGCGAAGCTCGCTCCGATGCGAGGAAGGGTGAGGTTGCTGACGCGCAGGAGGTCGGCGAGCAGCTCCCTGATGACGGTTGTACGGTCTTCATTCATGGTGGCATTTTAGCACTGCTGTGATATTATCATTCGGGAATATCCCGCATGACGATAATGTATCGGAGGTCTCTCTTGACCGACGCACCCTCCACGCCAACCACCACCGCAGGGTCTGCGCCCGCCCCGCCCCGGAGCACCCGCCTCGGCCTGGCACTGACGCTGATCGCCCTGGCTCAGCTCATGATCGTGCTCGACGTGACCATTGTGAACGTCTCGCTTCCGCACGTGCAGCGCGCTCTCGGATTCTCTGGCAGCGGGCTCGAGTGGGTAGTCAACGCCTACGCCCTCACCTTTGGCGGCCTCCTCCTGCTCGGGGGTCGCCTCGGCGATCTCCTTGGGCGCCGCTCGGTGTTTGTTGCTGGGGTGCTGCTCTTCGCGGGGGCTTCCCTCGCGGGCGGACTCGCGACATCTGAGGCCTGGCTGATCGGAGCCCGCGTTCTGCAGGGCGCCGGCGCCGCCGTCATCGCCCCGACCGCGCTGTCCCTGCTCAGCACGACCTTCCCAGAGGGCGCCTCACGCAACAAGGCGATGGGCGTCTACGCGGCCGTGAGCGCTGCCGGTGGCGCGATCGGCTTGCTCCTCGGTGGCTTGCTCGTGACCTACGTGAACTGGCGCTGGGTGTTCTTCGTCAACGTACCGGTGGCCCTCTTCCTCGCGCTGCTTTCGCCCCGAGTGTTCGCGGCCTCGAAGCGTCTGGCCGGTCGCTTTGACCTACTCGGCGCATTCAGTGCCGCTTCCGGACTCGCCTTGTTCGTCTACGGCATCTCACACGCCGCCACAGACTCTCGCGGCGTCTCCCACTGGGGTGACATGGCCACGATCGTCTCGCTGGTTGCCGCCGCCATGCTCCTCGTCGCGTTCGTGCTCATCGAGTGGCGCAGCTCTCATCCTCTGATGCCGCTACGCATCTTCGCCGATCGCAACCGCTGTGGCGCCTATCTGATCATCCTGTCGGTGGTCACGGCGATGTACGCCGTTTTCTTCTTCCTGACGATCTTCCTGCAGACAGTGTGGGGCTACAGCGCGCTTCGGTCAGGCGCCGCGTACATGCCGATGGCGGTGGGTGTCGTGGCGGTGGCCACGCTGAGCTCGCGCCTGGTGGTCCGTGTCGGTACTCGGCTGCTGCTGCTTGCCGGCACCGTGCTCGTTGCCGCCGGTATGTTCTGGCTCTCGCGACTCTCGGCGCAGGGCAGCTACCTCTCTGACGTGCTCGGCCCCATGCTTGTCCTCGCCACTGGGCTGGGCCTGACCTTTCCCGCCAACAACCTCGCCGCGCTCGCGGGCGCCGATGAGCGCGATGCTGGTCTTGCCTCCAGTCTGCTGAACATCTGCAATCAAATCGGCGGTTCGATTGGTCTTGCGGTGCTGGGCACTGTGGCCTGGAGCGCGGTCACGACGTCGCTGCGCCAACAGGCTGTCGCCGCCGCTCGTGTCGCGGCGCGCGCCGGCCAGTCACTCCCGCGGGGTCCGGCCCGGGGGGCCGCGACCCAGGTGCGCGACCATGCGCTCCAGGTCGGCTTTGGGCGCGGCTTCGAGGTCGCAGCTGGCATTGCCGTGCTGGCGATCGTGGTCGTCTTCGTGGTGATTCGTTCGCCGCGGACGTCGCCCGTTGCCGACTCGGGCGATGAGCTCGAGGGCGCTTCGCTCAGTCGCCGTCTCGAGCGATGACAGACCGGTTGAGGAGTGAGGAGCCACGCCTCGGTCGGTGCGGCTTCACGGACCGCGCTGCAATGTCAAAGGTCGTCTTCTCGAGCACGCTGAGCGAGCCCCTTCCTTGGGCGAGCACGCAACCCGTCGCTCAAGACTCGGTTGAGGCCGGGCCGGGGATGTCGTCTTCCCCGTCATCACCGGTAGCAGCGGCCGGGAGCGGATCTGCGACGGCTATCCCGACGTCGCTCTCGACATGATCCCAGCCGCACCTTCGACGGTCGCGTCCAACTGCTCGAGTGCGTCCCGATGATTCTGTCCGGGCCGCTTGGCTTCGCTCCAGTCGAGGGGCCGGCGCGCCTCGATTGAATCCGAGCGGGGCGGGGCGTTCGCAGCTTTGGCTGATTTCCCTTGTGTCGGTGGTGCCCGGCTTGACGGGGCTAATGAACGAGTGTTTACTAGTAATTGACGTTCTGTTCATTAGCTTACGGAGGTTCCCATGCGCGCAGGCTTCACCAAGCAGCAGTGGCTCTTGCTCCTCGCCGTGTCGCTGGGATCCTTCGTCACGTTCATCGATCTCACCATCACGAACATCGCCATGCCGACGCTCATCAAGAATCTGGACACGACGCTCACGCACGCCACCTGGGTGCTCAACGCCTACACGCTCGGCGTGGCGGCGCTGCTGCTCTCGGTGGGACGCATCGCCGACCACTACGGGCAGAAGCGAGTCTTCCTCATCGGGCTGGTCGTCTTCACGCTCGCGTCCCTGGCCTGCGGCCTCTCGGCATCCATCAACGAGCTGATCGCTTTTCGCGCCGTGCAGTCCGTCGGCGCGGCCGCCCTGATCCCCCTCAGCTTCTCGATCCTCGTCGCAGGATTCCCGAACAAGATGCAGCAGGCGACCGTGACGGGGTTCTTCGGCGCGCTCTCGGCCGCTGCCGCCGCGCTCGGTCCGACGCTCGGCGGCATCCTCACGCAGTACGCCTCGTGGCAGTGGATCTTCTTCGTCAACGTCCCCGTCGGCATCGTCGCCTTCATCCTCGGCATGAAGGTCATTTCCGAGCGCCGGGCGGCCTCGACCCAGCGGTTCGACTACCTCGGCACCGTCTTGGTCTCCGGTGGCCTCTTCCTGCTGGTACTCGGCCTCGTGCAGGGCAACGACTGGGGCTGGATGTCCGCCTCCATCGTGGGGATCTTCATCGGCGCCGCGGCTCTCCTCGGCGGCTTCGCGCTCTGGGAGCTCCACACCGATTCTCCGCTCTTCGATCTGCGCTGGTTCCGCGTGCCGCCGTTCGCCGCGGCCAGCGGCGGCCTGTTCGCCATCGGTATCGGAGTGATGGGCGCCCAGCTCATGCTCGTGCTGTTCATGACCGGAGTCCTCGGCTACTCGGAACTGAAGGCCGCCCTGTGCATCACGCCGATGGGGGTCGTGGCCATGATCCTCATGCCGCTCGCCTCGCGGCTGATCCGCACTGCGAGTCCGCGCTTCTCGAGCGGGCTGGGGGCGGTGGCGATGGCCGCCGGTCTTGCCTCACTCACGACCCTCTCGTCGTCGTCCTCGGTCCTGGACATCGTCGTACGCACCGTGGTCATCGGCGCTGGCCTCGCCCTGATGATGGTGCCGCTCATGACGGTCGGCCTGCTCAGCCTGCCGGAAAGTGTCGGCGGGGCCGGCTCCGGCGCCCTCAACACCGCGCGCCAGGTCGGCTTTGCCGTGGGCGTCGCGGTCCTGGTGTCTATCCTCACCGCGTCCAGCGGCAGCCGGCTGCCGGTCGCCAAGGCCGACGCTACCCGATATGTCAACGGGGACTCCGCCCTGACGGCCAAGGGCAAGGACGATCTGACCACGGCCGTCGCCGGCCTGCCGTCCAAGCTCGGCAGCAACACCGGCGTCGACACGGCCGCGCTGGACGAGAAGACCAAAGGCGCGCCGATCGAAGTGGTGCAGCTCAGCCGGATGGGGAGCAGCCTGGGTACGTTCGTCGAGCAATCCGGCGAGCTCTCGTCCGGCATGAACGATCTGGACAAGGGCTCGAGCAGCCTCGTCAAGGGGTCTGCCAAGACGGCCGCGGGCAGCCACAGGCTCTCGCGCGGTCTGCAGAAGCTGCAGAGCGGCGCCGCGTCACTGAGTGCCGGATCCTCGAAGATGAGCTCCGGGGCGTCCGAGTTTGCCGGCAGCCTGTCGGCTGCCGGACCCAAGGCGGCCAAGCTCGCGGCGGGCGGCAGCAAGGTCAGCTCGGGGGCCGCCAAGCTCGCTGGCGGTCTCTCCAGGACGAGCAGCGGGAGCGCCCGCCTCGCGTCAAGCGCAGCGACGCTGACCTCCGGTGCGGCCAGGATCGCGAGCGGCGCTGCTTCTCTCAGCAATGGACTGGGTACGCTCTCGAGCTCCACGCTCAACCTGCAGGCCGGGGCTCAGTCGCTGGAAAGCCTGCTGAACGCCGTCGCCGCGTCGTATCCCGATGCAGCCCAGGACCCGCAGTTCCAGCAGGCGGTCGCCACGGCGCAGGCGTTGAGCGTCGGCGCGGGCCAGGCCGCCGCCGGCATGAGCGAGGCGAGCTCCAGCGGCGCACGGCTCGCTACCGGGGCAAAGAAGGAGACAGCCGGCGCCGCCGCGGTGGCCGCCGGCGCGCGGCGGCTCGACGCGGCGGTCGGAGCAGCCAGCTCCGGGGCGAAAGAGCTCGCCGCGGGATCCCAAAGCCTCGCCTCGGGTACGACCGAGCTCAGCTCCGGGATCCAGACCGCGGCCAGTGGAGCCTCGTCACTGTCCGGCGCCGCCTCCCAGGTCGCCAGCGGCGCCGGCGTCCTCAACGGGGTCGTCGCCAGGGCCGCCGCGGGAGCGAGCAAGGTGAGCGCCGCGAGCCAGCAGGTGAGCAGCGGCGCCAGGAAGGTCGACAAGGGGACCTCGAAAGCCGCGAAAGGGACCGGCAAGATGAACCAGTTGGCCACCGGCGCGGCGCTCCTGAACGCGGCGCACCACGTCAAGGACCTGGTCCTGGGTGCGGTCACCACATCGTTCGACTGGTCCTTCTGGGCGTCGGCAGTGGCCGCCCTCTTGTGTCTGCCGCTGGCGCTCCCATTGGGCAAGACCCTCCCGGACGGGGAGAGTCGGTCGTCGCCGAGCCGTTCTGACATTGCGCTAGACTCAGACACATGAAGACGACCAACGGAACTGACGGACAGCAGCGAAGGAGCGGGCGGCCTCGCATCCGGCTCCGACCAGAGGAGCGGCGAGAGCGGCTGCTCGACGCGGCCGCGGCCGAGTTCCTGGTCCACGGCTACGGAGCCACCACGATCCGCGACATCGCGTCCCGTGCGGACGCGACGCCTGGACTCATCTATCGCTACTTCACCGGCAAGTACGAGATGCTAGCTGCGCTCACCGCCGAGCGCGGTCCCTCGAAGGTGGTGTCGCTTCTCGAAGAGTCCTGGGAGCATCTCTCGCTGCAGGAACTGCTCGCCGAGGCGCTGCGACAGATCGTGGCTGCTCTGTCCGAGCACAAGCAGACGACGCTCATCATGGAGAGCCAGCGACTGACCAACGCGGATATCGCGGCGCTGCTCGAAACGGAGCGAGATGCGGCGTGTACGGCACTCACCGAGTACCTGACGACCTGGAGCGCGCGAGGACTGCTGCGAGATGGCGTCGAGGCGTCGCTGGCCTGGAGCCTGATCGCCCTGGCCCAGTCGTTCTTTCTCCAGAGCGCCGTGCCGCCGGCGAGCTCGGCCCCTTCCCCGGAGGCCCTCGATCACTTCGCCACAGAGACGGCGGCTTTGCTCGAACTGGGCTGTCGCCCCGGCTAAGAGGCGCGCGGGCGCGGCGACCTCCGCCACTGGACCCGTAGACCGGCCTCGTGCCGATCGTCTAGGGTGGTCCTTGGGTCCCGGGTCCCGGGTCCCAGGTCGTGGATCCGGCGTACTGCCGGGCCCGGCGGAGCCATGCGGTGGTGGTCTGCCGGCACGAGGGGGCGATGGTGTTGCAGGAGACAAGGTCTGTCGAAGTCTGCTTCTCACCGGGGCTGTTCCGCGATGTCCCGGCGACGGGCGATTTCATCGTCGTGCTGGTCGACATCCTGCGCGCCACGACGACCATCTGCACCGCGGTCGCGAACGGAGCGCAGGCGATCATCCCCGTTGCCTCTCATGAAGAGGCGAGACGGCTCAAGTCGAACGGATTCCTGGTCGCATCAGAAAAGGACGGTGTCCAGCTCGACTTCGCGGATTTCGGGAATTCGGCATTCAGCTTCACCAGAGAGGCGATCGGCGGCAAGACACTCGTCTATTGCACGACCAACGGCACGCGAGCGCTCGAGACCGCCAAGAGCGCGAGCGGCATCGCGATCGGGGCTTTCATCAACATCTCGGCACTGACGCAGTGGCTTGCGGGGCAGCAGAAGAACGTCGTCATCCTGTGCTCAGGCTGGAAGAACAAGTTCTGCCTCGAGGACACTCTCTTTGCCGGGGCACTGACGCGGAGGCTGCTGGACACAGGCTTGTTCCAGTCCGATTGTGATTCGGCCACCGCCGCGATGGACCTCTGGAGTCTCGCCGAAGGCGACGTGCTGGGCTACGTCGAAAAGGCGGCTCAGCGCCACCGTTTGAAGAAGCTGGGGCTGGACGACGTGATCCCGTACTCGTTCGAGTGCGACCGGGTGACGGTCGTGCCGGTGTTCGACGGACGGCAGATCAAGGGGTAGGCCGAACCGGAACGGGTATGCCGGAGAAGTCGTCGCCTTGACCCGCGGCGACCGGCTTGTCGGAAGAGAAACGGGGACGGCCATGGATCCGAGTGAAGAGATCGACAATTTGATCGCGCGGCACGATGACTGGCGCGGAGCCACGCTGGCGAGGCTCCGCACGACCATCCTTGAGGTCGATCCTGAGATCGTCGAGGAGTGGAAGTGGATGGGGTCGCCGGTCTGGTCACTTGACGGGATCATCTGTGTTGGCAACATCTTCAAGCAGCGGGTGAAGCTCGTCTTCAACGACGGTGCGGCGCTCAGTGATCCCGACAAGCTCTTTAACGCCGGACTGGCGGGCAACAAGTGGCGGGCGATCGATGTCTCTGAAGGTGATCGCATAGAAGAAGGTCCGCTGAAGACGCTCGTTCGTGCCGCCATAAGCTACAACCGGGCAAAGGGCAAGAAGTAGGTCTCCCGGCTGGGGCGACGACGTGTCCTTGCCCAGCGCACCTCAGTGCGCCTCAGTGCGTGTCAGCGCGCCTCAGTGCACCTGCTGGAGAATCGCCAGAGACACTCCCGTCAAGGTGACCGCGGCACCCAGCGCCAGCCGCCGGTCCAGGCGTTCGTGCAGAAAGAGCACGCCTCCGGCGACGGCGAAGATGGGGGCGCTCGCCGTGATCAGCATGGTGAGCACCGGCCCGATCTCGGCGATCAGCACGTAGTACAGGACCGAAAAGACGGCGTTCAGCAGGCCGGCGCCGATGAGCAGGGCCCAGACATGCCGGCGCCCTCGCGCCGCCTCGCCCACGAAGAGCGCTCCGCGCTGGGCGATGATAAAGGGCGTCAGCAGCACGGTGCCCAGCGCCTCGCCGAGTACCATCATCGACGCCGTGGCGCCGCCCGTGGAGCGTTCGGCAAGCTGGATCAGCACGGGCGCGAGGCCCCAGCTGGCGGCCGTGAGCAGCGAGAGAGTGACCACGGTGCCGGCGCGGGCCGGCGCGGGCGTGACGGTCCCTTCGAGCCGGCGTGGGCGTGACGGTGCCTGCGAGGCCTTCGAGCCGGCGCGCGGTGGTTGCGGCTCCGCGCCCATCCAGCGCGAGATCAGCGCTACCCCGAGCACCGCGACGAGCAGTCCGGCGATGGTGAGGCCGCCGAGCGCGGCGCCGAGCAGCACCGTGGCAAACAGGGCGGTGAACAGGGGGTCGGTGCAGCACAGTGGCCCGACGACCCCGACGCGACCCGAGCGCAGCGCGACGTAGTAGGCGTTGAAGGCCACGAGCCACAGGACGGGTGCGCTGAGCGCGATGTAGCCGGCGGCCGGCCAGGTCAGACCGAGACCGAGCGGCCAGAGATGCAGGAGGCTCATGGGCAGGGCGATGGCCGCCAGACTCGCGGCCGAGACGGACACTACGAAGAAGTTGACGGCCACCGGGCTCACGTAGTCGAGGACCTTCTTGTTGAGAATGAAGACCGCGCCCCAGCAGGCGGCGGCGAGGAAGGCCATGACTACCCAGAACAGGAAGATTGCAGAGATGCGCACCCCCGGGCGACGCGATTGTCCGCGAACGGTTGCAGACTATCGCGCACTCCCGGAAGCGCCAAGGTCTGCTGTGCCGCGGCGGGAACGGCTGGCCGACGAGACCGCGACCGCGCCGGACGACAGGCGTGTGCGAGCGTCCGTTGACGTCGCCGGGTCGAAGTGCGCGGGATGCTCTGATCCGCGTCGTTACCGCGGCAGCCGCCCCGTGCGCGAGCTGGTCTTCAAAGTCACGGCCTGTCGAGAGCCGCCCGAGCAAGTCGTGCTCCCATTTCAAAGGCTTGTTCACAATCGATGGGGAAGTGCTCTTCCCGCCGCTTGGCCTTTGCGATCGGATCGAACCGGGTCGCCACGTACTTCGAGTAGTCATCGAACTGATACGTGTCGGTGACCATGAGCAGCTCCGCCGAGCCGAAGACCATCTGCAACACTTTCACCATGAGCTCTGGCGCCTGCTGATATCCCATTTCGGTCAGCCGCAGATCGGTAGAGCCCATCGTGTAGATGAATCCAGTCGGTATCGGCTTCTTCAGCAACGAAGGCATGGCGGCGTCGTAGACGATGGAGGGGAAGGCGAGTCGTTCCACGAACGACTTCATCGTTCCGGTGGGCGCTCCCAGGTAGTTCGGAGAGGCCAGCACGAGCGCGGCTGACTCTCTGGCGTCCGCGAGGACGGGCGTCAACTCGTCGTCGAGCGCGCACGTGCCGTAGCTCTTGCCGCCCTTGCGCTTGCAGGCAAAGCAGCTCAGGCAACCCGTGAAGTCGAGATCATGGAGATGGACGAGCACGGTCTCTGCTCCTTGTGAGGCCGCGCCATCCAGTGCCTTGCCCAGAAGGGTCGCCGTGTTCCAGGTCTTCCGCGGGCTTGCGTTGATACCGATGATCGTCATGCCTGGCAGCTTTCCTTTCGGTATTCGAACGCTCGGCGTCGGCGAGGCCACGACGTCGCGGGGCGCTCTGGCGAGTCAGGGCGTCGAGTCCGGGGTCTGAGAGAGCTCGACGAGGTTGCCGTCAGGGTCGCCGAGGTTCCCCGAACGGCTTCACGGCTCACCGGCCCTCTTCTCGGGCTCCTGGCCGAGCAAGCCGTGGAGCAGAGCCGAGCTCGCGACCGCCGCGGCTTTGTCCCTGTCGATCCGTCCCACGGCGATCTCACGCATGACGGCGATGATCATGACACCGAGCGCGGTGGTCATGAGCGCCGGCGACAGCGATCGCGTGAATTCGCCGGCGGCCTGGCCGCGCGCGAACAGATCGTAGAGCGGAGCGCTGAGGCGTGCCTCGTCGGCGGTCAGGCGTTTCCCGGCAGCGCGCGCCGCGTTCTGGGTGAGCAAGAAGCCGTAGCGGTCGCCCTCGTCCAGCAGCGCCGCGACAAGCCTGCGCAGGGCCTCGCAGGCGCTGTCGTCGTCGAGCCGGCTGGCGCGGATCGCGCGCTCGGTGTCATCGATCGCGCGCGCGTTGATCGCCTCGATCAGGGCCTCTCGGGCGGGGAAGTGCCGGTAGAGCGTGGCGCGGCCGACGCCCGCGGCCGCGGCGATCTCGTCCATGCCCGCCGACGGGTGGAGCGAAAGCAGCCGGGCGGCGTGGTCGAGTATGCTCTCGCGGTTGCGCTCGGCATCGGCTCGCCGGCCATAAGGGCGGGCGGCGGGCGGCGAATCGTTGCTCATCTGTTCCTCCCGGCACCGCGCTCGGACGCGACATCGGCCTGTGGCGACGCGGCGGGACCGACCATCCCCGCGCTGCGATCCCAGAGACCGCGGGCCAGCGCTGCGTCACCGGCCTGGGGGTTGGTCCTGGCAGCCTTCTTCTTCTCGTAGTATGCCCCCGAGATCCAGTCGCTGCCGGGAGTGCCGTCGACGAGCCAGACGAGGGTCTCCGCTCCCTTGTCGGGGCTGATCAATGCCACATGCTTCAGGGGCGTGTGGTAGATGAACCGCATCGGGCTGGTGCTGCCCGCGGCGAAGTTCGTCGCCACGTTGCCGGGGTGGAACGCGGCGGTGCTGATGCCCTGGGCGTGATAGCGGCGGTGCAACTCCTTCGTGAACAGGATGTTGGCGAGCTTGCCGTCGCCGTAGGCCTTGCTCGGGGAGTACTTCTTGTGGTTGTCGAGGTCGTCGAGCTCGATGTGGCCGAAGAGCCGCGCCGCGACGCTGGAGGTGTTGATGACCCTCGCGCCGCAGGCGGTAAGGACATCCAGCAGCAGATTCGTCAGCAGGAACGGTGCCAGGTGGTTGACCTGCAGCGTCTTCTCGAACCCGTCGGCTGTGGTCTCCCGCTCGCCCATGATGCCGCCGGCGTTGTTGACGAGCACGTCGATACGCGGGTGAGCTTTCTTCAGCCGCTCC
This sequence comes from Actinomycetota bacterium, assembly GCA_003157715.1. Next base: position 17,188 of record PMKK01000250.1, on the reverse strand, counting down.
GCCAGCGCGCGGACATCGTCCAGCCGGGTGAAGTCGGCGAGCAGGTAGGAGGCGCCCAGCGGGCCGGCGACCGCCGCCGTCTTGGCCGCGGAGCGGCCGACGAGGACGAGCTCGTCGCCTTTGCCGGCGAGCCGGCGTGCCGCGGCGGCGCCGATGCCGTCGCTGGCTCCGGTGATGACTATCGTGCGCTGAGGCATGGGCTACCGATCCTCTCTGGGCACGGTCGCCCGTGGCCGAGGCGTCTGTCGACGATCGTCACCATGCCACACTCAGAGGTGTCGTGCACGCGACACCGTGCGCTGTCGCTGACCCGCGCCCGGCGTCCGACGGCACGCCGAAACGGCAACGCATGCGGCTGCGACGCGGCACGGTCGTCGGACCGGCTCGTGGCAACACGCGCGGCTGCGCGGCGGCACGGTCGTCGGACCGGCTCGCTTGACATGCAGGGGGGCGAGACTATACTTGCGCCATGGTGCAAGTAACTGATCGGTCTGAAGGCGACGTCCCCGGCGGCGGACGCGGTTCGGCCGGCGCTCCGGCCACAGGGCGCGCCGCGGCCGGCGGCGCGCCGCTCTCGTGCTGCGCCTCCGGCCTGCAGAAGCTGCTGTCACCACGCCTGTTCAAGGCGCTCGCCGATCCCAGGCGCATCTCGCTGCTCGTCCGCCTGGCCGACGAGGGCCGTCCGTGTACCGTCGGCCAGCTCGCCGAGGGCAGCGGCGTCGATCTGTCGGTGGTCTCACGCCACCTCGCCATGTTGCGCGAGGCCGGCGTCATCGAGTGCGACAAACAGGGCAAGGAAGTATGGTGCACGGTGCGGACCGGCGCCGTCGCGCAGATTCTGCGTAGCCTTGCCGATGCGCTCGAGACATGCTGCCCCGACGGTGACCGCGCCTCGGGGTCCACAGAGGCGCCGGGGTCGCGGGCGATCCGGCACTCGTCTTCCCGGCCGTCGTCTTCCCTGCAGACCTAGCCACTTATCAACGTCTCCATCTGAGGGACATCCCGCCGTCGAAAGTTGCAGACATGGGCAAGCAAACAAGAAAGGACCAGACGATGACCACACGTTCCGACGAAGTGCGCACAGAAGTCGCGAAGGCCTACGGAGAGCGCGTCTCGCAACCGGCGCCCGAATCGGCGCCCGAATCGGCGCCCGAATCAGCGCCCGAATCAGCGCCGGGACCGGCGGCCTGTGGCTGCGGCGCCGCGCCGGCGCGGAAGGGCGCGATCGTCGACCTCGCCGGCTACTCCGCCGACCAGCTTGCGGCGCTGCCGGCCGACGCGGTCGTGAACTCCTTTGGCTGCGGCAACCCGGTGGCGCTCGCCGGGCTTCGGGCCGGCGACGTGGTGCTCGACCTCGGTTCGGGGGCCGGCATCGACCTGCTGCTGGCCGCGAAGATCGTGGGGCCGGAGGGCCGCGTGATCGGCGTCGACATGACCGACGAGATGATCGCCAAGGCCGAGGCCAACATCGCCGCCTCGGGCCTGGGCAACATCGAGGTGCGCAAGGGCATCATAGAGGCCCTGCCCGTGGCCGACGCCTCGGTCGACTGGGTCATCTCCAACTGCGTCATCAACCTTTCGCCCGAGAAGCCGCGGGTCTTTGCCGAGATCGCCCGCGTGCTGAGGCCGGGCGGCCAGATGCTCGTCAGCGACATGATGGCGACGGATCTGCCCGCGGAGCTGCTGGCTCTGCCGGCGGCCTACTCCTTCTGCGTCGCCGGCGCCGTGAGCGAAGACGACTACCTGGCGGGACTTCGCGGCGCGGGACTCACCGAGGTGGCGGTCCGGGACAGGCTCGTCTACGAGGGCGACCAGATCGCGGGCTACGCCGCGTCTGCCGTCGAGGACGCGTGCTGCGGAGGACGATCGAACGAGCAGCTCGCCGATCTGGTGCGCGGCTACGCGCGAGGACTCGAGGGCAAGGTATGGAGCGCCAAGGTCTACGCGCGCAAGCCCGCCTGAGCGCGCGCGAGAACCCCTCGTAACTGCCCGTGACTACCGGCCGAGAGAAAGGTTGACGCCATAATGGAAACCAAAGCAGCGATCGCCGCGCGGAGAAGCATTCGCAGATTCAGCTCCCAACCCGTCGCTCGCGACGTGCTGGCCGAGCTTCTGGAGGACGCGACGAAGGCTCCGTCAGGGGCCAATCTCCAGCCCTGGAGGTTCGTGGTGGCCACCGGCGAGCTGAAGCAGACCGTGGTCAGGGAGATGGAGGCCCAGGCGCCCAGGGTCGCGCAGCTCGGCATGAGGGCGGAAGGCTTCAAGGTGAGCGTCAGGGCGCTTGAAGAGGCGCCGGTCGTCGTCCTGGTCTTCAACGCCGGGATCCAGCCGGGACCCGATGGGGGCTCGCCGGTGCACGAGTACCAGAGGTCGATCGATGCCCAGTCGATCGGCGCCGCCATTGAGAACCTGCTTCTGCGAGCCTGCGACGTCGGGCTGGGGTCGGTCTGGCTCGGCTGGGTCGCGATCGCGCAAGAGGAGATCGCGCGGGCCGCGGGCCGGTCCGATGAGCTCGTCGCGGCAGTCGCCCTCGGACACCCCGCCGAGTCGCCAGGGCCGAGGCCGCGCAAGAAGCTCGACGAGGTCGTGGCCTGGCGGTGACGCGCCGCGCCTCAGTCCGCCGACCAGCCGAGCGTGTCTGATCCGCGGTCCGTCTCCGCGCTGGTCTCTGCCCGCGCGGCGCGCGGCAGCAGCCACACCAGGCCGCAGCACAGCACGGTGACCGCGCCCACGACGACGAGGCTGACCGTCATCGCATGAGCCTGGCCCGAGGCCGCCAGCGAGTGAAAGTACACGGTGGTGATCGCGGCCGCGCCGATCGCGCCGGCGAGCTGCTGGACGGCGCTCAGCGAACCGCTGGCGCTGCCGGCCTCGTCCGGACGAACGTCGCTCAGGGCGATGTCGAAGAGGGTGCCGAGGCAGGTGCCCATGCCGACGCCCATGGTGAGAAGCGGCGGGGCCAGGGTCCACGGGCCGACACTCGTTCCCTGGCCGGACACGAGCGCGAGCAGCCAGCCGATCGCGGCCAGGGAGAGCAGCAGGCCGCAGAAGATCAGCGTGCGGCCGAGCCGGGCGATGAGCTTCATGGCGATGACCGAGGCCGCGACGATGCCGAGCGCCACCGGCGTCAGGTTCAGCGCCGCGTGTGCCGGTGTGAGACCGAGGCCCAGTTGCATGAAGAGCGAGATGACGTAGAAGACACCACTGACGGCGGCAAAGAACGCCAGGCCCATGACGAGTCCGGACGTGAAGCCGCGGTTGGCGAGCAGCGAGGGCTTGAGCAGCGGGTTCTTCGCGGTCTTCTGGCGGTAGCAGAAGGCGGCGAAGCCGAGCAGACCGATCGCCATGGAGACGAACGGCAGCGCCGTCCAGCCGCTGCTCGAGCCCTCGATGAGCCCGAAGAGCAGCCCGAACATGGTCACCGCCAGCAGGCCGGCGCCGAGGCCGTCGAGCACAACGCCCCTGTCGCCTGTGTCTCGCGGAAGCACGCGAAACGCGGCGACGAAGCCGACGGTGCCGAGCACGAGGTTAATGAGGAACATGGCGCGCCAGCCGGTGCCGGCCACGTTGGCGTCGATGAGAAAGCCGGCCAGGATCGGGCCTCCCACCATGGCCAGACCCAGCGCGGGGCCGAAGAAGCTGAAGGCCTTGTCCATCATCTCCCGCGAGAAGCGCGCCGTCATGATGGCGATGCCCTGTGGAATGAGCAGTGCCCCGAACGCGCCCTGGCAGAGGCGGGCCGTGATGAGCATCGCCGGGCTGACGGACAGGCCGCAGGCCAGCGAGGCGAGCGTGAAGCCGGCGATGCCGACGAGGAACAGGCGCCGCTGGCCGTACCGGTCGCCGAGCCGCGCGCCCATCACCAGCAGCACCCCGAGGGTGAGCGCGTAGCTTGAGCCGAGCCACTTGATCAGCGCCTGGCCGCCGCCGAGATCCCTGACGATGGACGGCGCGGCGATGTTGGTGACGGTGGCGTCGAGCAGGTCCATGACGTCGGCGATGATGACGACGGCGAGCACGGCCCACATGGCGCGCGCCGAGAGGGAACCGGGTCTGCTTTCGGAGCGTGAAGTATCCACGGGTGTCGTCTCCTTCGATTGAGAATGCGGGGCAGACCCGCCGCGGCTCTACGGTCGCGGCGTGCTCAGCACTCCGTTGATCAGTACGTCGAGGGCCCAGTCGTGGCGCTCACCCTTGCCCGACACAAGCTCGTCGCCGAGGGTGTGGATGTAGGGGTGTCGCTCCGCCGAGACGGAGCGGATGGCTTCGGCCACCCGGGCGAACTCGCTCTCGTCCTGGCTGCGGCGGTTATCCTGTTCGGCGGCGACGGCGGCCGTCTGGAGCGAAAGCAGGTCGACCGCCCAGGCGGCCCGGAGAAGGTCGACGCCGCCTTCGGCCAGCAGGCTCAGCAGAGCCTCGGTGAGCGCCATCGTGTTGGGGCCCGAGGGAATGGTGGAAAGCGCGACCTGAGCCAGTCCGGGGCGCGCGAAGAGCACGCCGAAGTACGACCGCAGCACCGCCTTGAGCCGGTCGCGCCAGTCACCCGCCTGCCCGGCCGGCAGCTCGACTTCGCCGAGTACGCGGTCCAGGACCAGGTCGTGCAGCTCGTTCAGGTCGGCGACGTAGACGTAGAGCGACGCCGCGCCGGTGTCGAGGGCCGCCGCCACCTTGCGCAGACTGAGGCCCGTCATCCCCTCTCGGGACAGCAGCTCGAGGGCGGTCGTGACGATGGCGTCCTGGCTCAGCGGGCTCTTGGCGGGGCGGGCCCGGCGGCTGACGACCTTGCGTGATGCGGGAGTCGACATGCTCCCATGGTACCACGCGAACGCCGTTCGTCAAGAACACCGTTCGTGACCATTGGACGACGCACCTGACATGGCCGGCGAGGCGACCTCGCTCTCCGGCGCGCTCTCGGGCAGAAACGACAAGTGACTTGCGCAAGTAGCTTGTGTAGTTTACACTGGGATCATGGCGGACGGCCCGCACGACAATGATGCGGCGGCGACCAGGCTGGCGCTGGCGCTCACGCGCCTGCGGGCACGACTGCGCGAACAGTCGGGCAGGGACTCCACAGGGTTGTCGATCTCACAGCTCTCCATTCTTCAGCGCCTGCGCCGCGACGGTCCGGCGACGGCTGCCGCGCTGGCCGCGGCCGAGCACGTCAGCCAGCAGGCCATCGCGCAGAGCGTCGTGACCCTGAAGTCGGCGGGGCTGGTCCGGTCGCGGCCCGACCCGAAGGATGGCCGGAAGGCTCTGCTCAGCATCACCGACGCCGGCCTCGGCCTGCGCGCGTCGATCATCGCCTCCCGCGAGTCCTGGCTTTCGCGGGCAGTCGATTCGACGGTCGCGGCCCACGAGCGCGCCGCGCTCGAAAAGGCGATCGAATTGCTGGAGCGCCTGGCCGACGCCGACGCCTGACCCACGCGCCCTGACCCACGCGCTGACCCGCGCGCCGCTACGGGCGTCACGACGGGTCCCGGCACGCTCTCAGGCAAGCACCATCGAAAGGTCGCCATCAAAAAGCCGACATCGAATGACCACCATCGAAAGGCCGCCATCGAGAGGCTGCCATCGAAAGGCTGCCATCGAAAGGCCGCCAACATACGGAGGGCTCCATGAACCAAGACACGCCGAGCATCGACCCCCATCGCGCGATGCTGCTCGTGATGGACTACCAGACGGCCATTGTCGACAACCTGCCCGGCGGCGCTGAACTGCTGTCCCGAGTGGCCCGGGCGATCGCCGTCGCGCGAGGCGCCGGCGTGCGGATCGGCTATGTCCGGGTGGCGTTCAGCGACGCCGACTACGACGCCCTGCCGGTCACGAACAAGGGCTTCGCCGCCATCGCGGCTGGGCGCCGCCTCTACCACGAGGCGCCGGAGACTGCGGTGCACGATGCCGTCGCGCCCGAACCCGGCGAGCTCGTCGTGCGCAAGACCCGGGTCGGCGCTTTCTCGACCACCGACCTGGACGAGCAGTTGCGCGAGCGCGGGATCGACTCGTTGATCCTGGCCGGCATCAGCACCGGTGGCGTCGTACTTTCGACCGTTCGCGACGCCGCGGACAGGGACTACCGGCTCTATGTGCTCGAGGACGGCTGCGCCGACCGCGACGACGAAGTCCATGGCCTTCTCATGCGCAAGATCTTCCCCCGCCAGGCCCACGTCGTCTCGATCGCCGACCTGTCCGGCCTGCTCACGACCGCGTGAGCCCAGGCGTGCCCCAGGACCCCCCCGCCACGCTCTTCAGCCGTACGCTGGGCAGGACGTTCCACTCGCTGCGGACCCGCAACTTCAGGCTGTACTTCACCGGCCAGGTCGTCTCGAACACAGGCAACTGGCTGACCAACGTCGCCCTCGTCCTGCTGGTGCTCAAGATCACCGGGAGCGGATTGGCGGTCGGCATTCTGGCCGCCTGCCAGTTCGGTCCGATCCTGCTCTTGTCGGCCGGCGCGGGCGCTCTCGCGGACCGCTCAGACAAGCGCCGCCTGCTGCTGCTGACCCAGAGCCTGGAGATGGCCCAATCCGTCGGTCTGGCCATCCTGGCGTTCCTGCCGCACGCGCCGCTCGGCTGGCTGTACGCGCTGGCCGTCGGCGGGGGAGTCCTGCTGGCCTTCGACAATCCGCTGCGGCGCTCTTTCGTGACCGAGATGGTGCCGCCTCAGGACATTCCGAACGCGGTCGTGCTGTACAGCATCATCGTGAACATCGCCCGCGTGTTCGGACCGGCCCTGGCGGGTCTGCTGGTGGTGACGCTGGGGTACGGCTGGTGTTTTACGATCGACGCCGGCTCGTATGTGGCCGTCCTGCTGTGCCTGTTCATCATGCGGCCGGCGGAGCTCTACCGGCGGCCGCGCAAACCACGGGCCAAAGGTGAAGTGCGCGCGGGCCTGCGCTACGTGCTGTCCATGCCGGCGCTGTGGATCAGCTTCGTCATGCTCGCCGCCATCTACATGCTGTCGTATAACTTCACCGTCTCCCTTCCCCTGTTTGTCACCGATGCGCTGCACCGCAGCGGCGAAGTCTTCACCGTCCTCTTCTCGGTGTTCGGCATCGGTTCCGTCGTGAGCGGTCTGGTCGTCGCTCACCGGAATCTGGTGCGCATGCGCCACATCATCGTCGGCGCCTTTGCCCTGGGACTCACCATGCTCATCCTTGCCTTCATGCCTGGGGTCGAAGCCGCCGTGCCGGCGGTGTTCCTCGTCGGCATGGCGAGCATCCTCTATCTGACCGCGACGACGGCCATCGTGCAGGTCGAAGCCAAGCCCGAGATGCACGGCCGGGTGCTGTCCCTGCAGACGGTGGTGCTGGGGGGTTCGGCGCTCATCGGCGGCCCCGTCCTGGGCGGGCTCGCCGACGCTCTGGGCGGACGGGCGCCGATCGTGCTCGGCGGGATCGTGTGTCTTGCGGCGGCGACCTTCGGCTACTTCGCCAACCGGCGCTCTGCGCCGCGTGCCGCCTAAGCGCGCACGTCGCGGCGCTCGAACGCCACCGCCGCCGCGGCGAGCAGCACGGCCGACGTGGCGAGCAGGACCGCGACCCCCGCGGCGTTCAGACCCTCCCCGAGAGGCGAGGCGCCGCCCGAGTAGTGAAACAGCGAGAGGTAGCGGAAGGGCCGGATGTGGGTGTTCATCTGGGCCAGGGTGTTCAGCAGGTACATCGCCACGCCCACGCCGGCGCCGGCCGCGATGCCGGCCTGCCGCCGGCCCGAGGCGCCGCTCACCGCGAAGGTCACGCTGCCGACCGCGAGGCCCAGCAGTGTCAGGCGCAGCAGCGCGTCGGCCAGCTTGCCGGCGCCCACCGGCGTGCCGGCGATCGCCGTCGCCACAAGCAGCGAGAGCCAGAAGGCCAGGCCGAGGATCGCGACGGTCACGACCATCGCGGCGTACTTCTGCAGCACCAGCCGGCGGCGGCCGATCGTCTGGGTGAGCAGCAGGCTCAGCGTGCCGCTCTCTTCTTCGCCGGCCAGCGCGCGGGCGGCGATCGACACGGCGAAGGCGATGAACACGATGGGCGCCAGCCAGGAGAGCAGCTCTACGTTCACGTAACCGACCGGCGACGAGAAGTCGCCTCCCGGTCCCAGGAAGGCGGCGCGCACCGCCGACGGCAGGCTCTTGATGTAGCCCTGCAGCTGCCCGGCGCTGTGCCTGATGCTCGGGTAGATCGACAGCAGCAGGGCCACGTAGAAGGCCACGCCGATCGCCCACAGGAGCAAAGGCCGGGCCTGGTCGCGCAGGCTCTTGAAGAAGGCGTTACCCAGCATCGTCTCCTCCCTCGGCGCCGGCGTAGAAGGTCATGAAGACGTCGTCGAGGTCGGGCAGGCGGCTCGTCAGGTCGAGCACCGGGAACTCCCCCAGCTTCTTCACGGCCGCGTCGAGCGAGCCGGTGACCGTGAGGCGCAGCGAGGTGGCGTCCTTGCCGCTGACGGCGACCTGGGTGACTCCGGCCACGCCCTCGAAGGCGGCCGGCGAGACCGGCACCGCGAAGACGACCTCGATCTCGCGCACCGCCCGCCCGGTGAGGCTGGACACGTCCTCGAGGGCGATCAGCCTGCCCTCGCGGATGAAGGCCACGCGGTCGCAGACGCGCTGCACTTCGGGCAGGACGTGCGACGAGAGAAAGACGGTCTGCCCGGCGTCTCGCGCTTCGTCGACGAGTGCGTAGAACTCGTGCTGCACGAGCGGGTCGAGGCCTGAGGTCGGTTCGTCGAGGATGAGCAGCTCGGGATGGTGCATGAAGGCCTGGATGAGGCCGAGCTTACGCTTGTTGCCGCTCGAGAGGTCGGCTACTTTGCGGCTCAGGTCGCAGTCGAGTCGCTCACAGAGCTCGCTCACGCAGTGCCAGTCGACACCGCCGCGAAGGTTGGCGTAGTAGCGCAGGGTCTCGCGTCCGGTGAGCGTGGGGTAGAGGCTGAGCTCGCCGGGCAGGTAGCCGCTGCGCGCCTGGATGGCCAGGGTGTCACGGTGGCTGTCGCGTCCGAGGACGAGCGCGCGGCCGGTCGTGGGCCGGATGAGGTCGAGGAGCACGCGGATCGTGGTCGTCTTGCCGGCCCCGTTGGGGCCCAGAAAGCCGAACACCTCGCCCGCTCGTACCTCGAGGTCGAGCGCCACGATGCCGCGGGTCTTGCCGTAGCTCTTGGTCAGGTTCTCGGCGAGGATCGCCGGGGTCGCGGGTGCCGTTGGGTTCGCCGGCGTCGCCGGGTTGCCTTCAGGACCCATCGTCAGTCGTACCACTCGCGCAGGACCGCCGGGTCGACCAGCGTAAGCGATTCGCGGGGAAGTCCGAGGAGACGTTCGAAGGCCTCGACGTAAGTGGCGAACAGGCGCTCGACGGCCTCGAACGAGACCTTGCCGGCCCGGCGGGCGACGTAGAGCTCGACGGCCGTCTCGTTGAGCCCCTGCAGCAGCGAGACCAGCACGCGCGCGAGGTCGCCGGGGGAGCTCGGCGTGAAGACGCCCTCGGCCGCGCCCTGACAGACGATCGCGGAAAGCAGCGGCGCGAGGCGCGCCACCAGGCCGTGGCGCACCTTCTCGCGCACGATGGCGTTCTCGTCCGAGAGCCAGACCTGCAGGAGCGCCAGCATGAGCTCGGTGCGCTCGCCCTTCCAGTGGGCGATGCCCGCAAAGACGCCCTCGAACTTTTGCAGGGCGGGCACGTCCGGGTCGGCGGTCAGCGGCGTCAGCGTCGAGATCGCGGTCTCGACCACGCGCTCGACGACCGCTTCGAGCAGCGCCGCCTTCGAATCGAAGTAGTGGTAGAAGGCGCCCCTCGAGGCCGCGGCCTCGCCGAGGATGTCCTGGATGCTCATCTGCTCGTAGCCTTTGGCCTGGATGAGGCGCTGAGCGATGTCGATGAACGTCTCGCGTCGGACGGCGTGAACCGCCGGGTCGAGCGTGCGGGCCAAAGTGCGCTCCGTAAAATAGACCGACTGTCGGTCTAACAATACCCTCCCTGTCAAGCAGCGGGACGCCGCTGTCGGCGCCGGGAGCGGCGTCACGACGGGACGCCGCTGTCGGCGCCGACGCGTCGTCGCGACGATGTCGCCGCGCTTCGTGTGCGTTTGAGTCGTTTGAGTCGCTTCAAGTCCGAGCGCCGCCGGAGCCCTCCGGCGAGCGTGCCGACAACGCTTTTTCAGTACGACCGCGCGGCTGCTCCGGCCGCGCTGAGCGGGCGTGCGCGTCGATTGCAGACCGCGCTCATGGGTGCCGATAGGTCAAAGAGAGGGCGAGCGCCGAATCGCCCCTCCGGCTCTGGTCTAGCGACCGCATCCGAGACGATCGAGCCTGAGGAGGGCGTGACATGCGCGCGAAGAAGATCCTGCTCACGACCATCGGCCTGCCGGCAGACTATCCGCTCTACTTCTTCGACNNTCTTCGACGTCAGGGCGAACGCCCGTGACAGAGTCCAGCACTTCTTCGCCGGACACGAGGGGATCCGATGAGACCACCGCACGAGGCAGACGCGAGCGCTTCCATCGTCGTTTCACTGGTGGCCTCTACCGTTCATTCCCCGGTCGCTTCACCCGTCCCGACGACGGCACAGAGGACGATCGTGCCCGACCCGATAGCTTCCGACGCGCCGAAGGTGCTGCCCCACGAACTCTCGAGATACGAGCAGGCGGGCTACGGCACGTGGAGCTACGGACCCGGCCTGCAACACGAACGGCGGCTCGACCTCATGCCGGCCGGCTATGACGGCGCCTCGGTCACCAGCGTCGCCAAGCTCCTGCGCTTCTTCGCCATCACCGACATCCACATCGCCGACGTCCAGTCTCCCGCCCAGGCGATCCTGTTCGGCTACAAGGGCTTTCTCTCGTCGGCCTATTCGGGCGTCATGCTCTACACGCAGCACGTGCTCGACGCGGCTCTGCGGACGGTGAACGCCCTGCACCGCGAGGAGCGCATCGACTTCGGCATCTCGCTGGGCGACACGTGCAACAACACCCAGTACAACGAGCTGAGGTGGTACATCGACGTCCTCGACGGCCGGCACATCGACCCCGATTCCGGCCTGCGGGCGGACGCCGGTCCGGATGCCGCTTCCGGACCCCGGGGCGACTATCTGCGCGAGTACGACGCGACGGGGCTCGACAGGTCGATCCCGTGGTACCAGGCGCGCGGCAACCACGACCACTTCTGGACGGGGTTTCTCGCGGTCGACGACTACCTGCGGCAGACCTACGTCGGAGAAGAGATCCTCAACCTCGGCAACGTCTTCGAAGACCCGCTCGGCCCGGACAGCCGCGGCTTCTACATGGGCTGCCTCGACGGACGGACGCCCTACGGGGACATCTTCGGTATCGGGCCGGTCGCCGAGTTCGCCACCCCGCCGAAGGTGCCGGCCGCCGATCCGGACCGCTTCTCCCTTTCGAAGAGCGCCTGGATGAACGAGTTCTTCACCACGTCCTCGGGCCCGAAGGGTCACGGTTTCGACCGGGCCCACGCCGCCGCCGGCTTTGCCTGCTACACCTTCGAACCGAGGGCGGACGTACCCGTCAGGGTTATCGTGCTCGACGACACACAGCGCGACGACGAGCCCTACGACAACGGTTACGGGCACGCCTCGCTCGACCAGGAGCGCCACGACTGGCTCCTGAGCGAGCTCGACAAGGGTCAGTCCGAAGACGTGCTCATGATCGTCGCCGCGCACGTGCCGATCGGCGTGGAAGCGGCGGGCTCGCCCATGGGCTGGGGCGCGGCCGCCTGCGTGTCGGAGAACGAGCTGATCGCCGAGCTCCACGCGTATCCGAACCTCATCCTGTGGCTGGCGGGGCATCGCCATCGCAACGCGGTCACCGCGTTCACGTCGCCCGACCCGGGGCACCCGGAGCTCGGCTTCTGGGAGATCGAGACCGCGTCGCTCAGAGACTTTCCGCAGCAGTTCCGCACGTTCGAGATCGTCCGCAGAAGCGACGACACCGTCGCGATCCTTACGACGGACGTCGACCCCGCCGTCGAAGACGGCTCGCCGGCCGCGACGTCGCGCAGCTATGCGGTCGCCGCCCAGCAGATCTTCGACAACCCGATCGGTCTTCTGCCCACCGGTTCGTACAACGCGGAGCTCGTGGTGCCGCTGTCGGCCGACATGCGGACGAAGGTGCGGCAGCCGGGAGCCTGACGGCCGCGCAGCGGCGTGGGGTATCCTTCGGGTCTGGCATCCCTGGATGGTGAAGGAGGACCCATGACCACGCACGTTCCCGAAGCTCCGCTGCGCGTGGTGGAGGGCGGCGGTCTGGCGCCCGGCTCGAAGTCCGAACCGACCACCCTCGGGCCCATCGGGCCGTGGGCAGAAAGCGCGGATGCAGCCACGCCCGTGATGTGACGCCGGCGCCGTGACCGTCGACGAACCACGTGCCCGCTACGGCCGGCTGTTTGCCGTCGGTGAGTTTCGCGCCCTCTTTGCCGCCCATGTGATCTCGCTGCTCGGCGACGTCGTGGCCAGCGTCGCGATGACGGTGCTGGTGTACGCCAGGACGCACTCGCCGGCGCTCGCCGCGCTGACCTTCAGCCTCGCCTTTCTGCCGTACCTCTTTGCCGGCACGCTGCTGTCGGCCGTCGTCGACCGCCTGCCTGTTCGGCGTGTGCTCGTGGCGTGCGACCTCGCCAGCGCCGTGATCGTGGGAGTGATGGCCGCGCTGCGGCTCCCGGTCGCCGCGCTGCTTGCCCTGCTGTTCACGCTTGGGCTCATCGCCCCGGTGTTTTCGGGCGTGCGGGCCGCGACCTTGTCGGACGTGCTGCCCGAGCAGGCGACCTTCGTCCTGGGCCGCGCGGTCATCCGCCTGGCGGCGCAGCTCTCGCAGGTGGTCGGCTACCTGGCCGGCGGCTTGCTGCTGCTCGTGCTCTCGCCGCGCGGCGCGCTCGTTGCCGACGCGGTCTCGTTTCTGCTGGCGGCGCTGCTGCTGCGGCTCTGGACCAAGAAGCGGCCGCGCCGCGCCGCGCCGAGCGATCTGCCGCTGCTGCGCGACTCGCTGCAGGGGTTGCGCTCGGTCTTCGCGCTGCCGGTGGTGCGGCGCCTGCTGCTGTTCGGCTGGCTGCTGCCCGCCAGTCTGGCGGCGCCCGAGGCGCTGGCCGCGATCTACGTTCACGACCTGGGCCGGCCGGCCGGCGCGGTCGGCCTGTACCTGGCCGGCCTGCCCGCCGGCACCGCCCTGGGCGACCTCTGGGCGGCGCGTTTCGTGCCGGCTTCCGGACAGCGCCGCCTGGTGATCCCCGGAGCCCTGCTGTGCTGCGCGCCGCTGCTCGGTTTTCTGGCGCGGCCCGGCCTTGATCCGGCCTTCGCGCTGCTGCTGGTCGCCGGGCTGGGCAGCGCCTACATGCCCGGCTACGACCAGTACCTCCTGGACGCCGTCGACGAGCCTCTGCGGGGCCGTACGCTGGCGGCTCACTCCGCCGGGCTGATGTTCGGACAGGGAGTCGGCTTTGCCCTGTGGGGCCTGCTCGCCGAGTTCCTCGAGCCGCGCTTCGTCATTCCCCTGGCCGCCGCCGCGGGCGTGCTCGTCGTCTGCCTGTGGCGGCCGCGCGCCTCGACCGGCACGCGGATCGCCCCGCCGTCTTCGGGGAACGGCGCCGGGTAGGCCAAGAACGCGCTACTTCACGATCAGGACGTTCGATCCGACGTGCGTCTGGGGGTTGCCGGCCTCGTCGCGGGCGTACACCGAGAAGCGGTAGGCGCCGCGCGGCAGGCGGCAGACATAGCGCGCGACGTGCAGCGCCGCGATCGTGCGGCGGCCGAGCGAAAGCGTCGCCACCGTGTGTCCGTCCCCTTCCCTGATCTTGATCGTCACGATCGCCGTGGCGCTCTGCGCGTCGGTCACGCGGTAGCGCAGGAGCGCCTTGGCGCCGCGGCTCGCGATCGCGAGCGCCGGCGCGAACGTCCGCGGTCCGACGACGTCGGCCCGCGTAGTCGTCCAGGTCGCGCCGCCGTCGCTTGTGTGCAGCATGGCCGCGCCGTCGCCGACGATCCAGCCGTCGGCGGCGCCCGTGAACCACACCGCCGTGAGATCCTCGTGCGTCGGCACGGTGACGGTCGTCCACGTCAGGCCGCCGTCCGTGGTCCGCAGTACCGTGCCGTGCTCGCCCACGACCCACCCCGTGGAAGCGTCGACGAAAGCCGCGTCGCAGAGCCAGGGGACGGCCGGGCCGCCGTACTGCGGCTGCCAGGTCAGCCCGCCGTCGGTGGTGTGGACGATAAGGCCGGCGCCCGACACGGCGCTGCCGCCGACGGCCCACGCCCGGGAGTCGTCGAGCGCGGTGACCTTGTAGATCACGGCGCCGGGAGTGGTGAGCTGCGTGGTCCACGTCGCGCCGCCGTCGGCGGTGTGGCGGATGACGCCGTTCGTGCTGCCGGCGTTGCCGCCGGCGACCCAGCCGTGCGCTGAGTCGGTGAACTCGACCGACCAGAGGTCGGTGACCGAGGCGCCGCGCTTGCCGCTCCACGTGCGGCCGCCGTCGGTGGTTTGCAGGAGCGTGCCGCGGCTGCCGCAGACCCAGCCGTGGGTCGCGCTCAGAAAGTCGGCGCCCAGCAGGTACTGGACGGTGCCGCTGTCCTGCCAGCTCCAGTCCAGACCACCGTCGGTGGTCTTCACGATAGCGCTTTCGTCGTCGCCCTCGCTGCCCACCGCCCACGCTCGGCGGGCCGTGACGAAGGCCAGCGAGCTCGTCATGTAGGTGTCCCATCCGGCGGGGATCTTGGTCGTCCAGTGGCGGCCGCCGTCGGTGGTGCGCAGCATGACCGCCTCGCTCGAAACGTTGTCGTACCCCGTCGCCCAGCCGTGGTCGGCGTCGGCGAAGGCGATGTCGGTCAGGCCGCAAGCGGCACGGTGGATCGCGGGGTCGGGCGCCTGGGACGACCCCGGGAGATGCCCGGCGTTGTAGGCCTTGAGGAACTCATACCAGCCGGTCTGGCGGGCGAAGGCGATCTGGCGGCGATAGATGCCCTGGTCGGCGCGCCAGTCGCCGCCGGTGCCCCACCAGATGGTGAGGCCCTTGAACTCGCTCGCATACGAGCCGCTCCAGAGTGCCACCACGGCTCCCTGGAGATCAGCGGCAACGGTCGACGACAGCAGTTTGAGGGTCGGGTCGGTGATCGCCGGATCGGCCGCCAGGCGCCCGGCGACGTCGGCCATGTCGACATACCAGCAGTCCCAGGCGTAGATACTGTGGCGCAGATCGGCGGCATAGAGGCGCCTGTCCTGCGGCAGATCGGCGCGCAGCCTGGTGACCCAGGCGGTGATGTCGGCCCGGGCCTGCACGACCTTGCTCACATCGAGTGCCGACAGGCTCACCCAGTCGAAGCAGCGCAGCGGCCGGTAGTAGGCCTGCCAGGCGCTCACCATGTCGCTCGCCACCTGGCGCGGCGTGCGGCTCGGGTCTGCCAGCAGCGGACGCAGGGCGCCACCGTAGGGGTAGCCGTCCTGGTCGATCGTCTCCTCGGAGCCGACCACGTAGCGCACGAGGTTCGAGCCACCGATCTCGGAGACGGCCTCGATGTTGGCCATGTTGCAGGCGTCGAAGCAGAGCACGTCGATGGGCACGGCGGCGGCGCTGATGGCGTTGCGCAGCTCGGGCATGGTGATGCGGTCGTTCGAGGTGTAGTCGTCGGAGACGTAGCGCCAGCCGTAGCCGTGGTCCCAGATGTCGACGGCGAGGTGAGTCGAGGGGTAGCGGGTCGCGATCTGCTTGAGAAACCACGTGAACGTCGCGCCGGCGCCGAAGTCCTTGTCGGGCCAGCTCGCCACCACCGTCACCTTGCGACCCGAGAACTGCAGCAGCTGGACGCCCTTCTTGACGCTGTGCCAGTCGATCATGGCGACCACGTTCACGTCGGCGTTGGCGGGCAGCGCCCGCAGCGCCCGCAGCGTGAACTGGGGCCAGGTGTACTCGAGGTTGTTGTCGCCGTTGGCATACACGGCGAACGTCCACGAAGTGGGCGATGCGGCCGCGGCGGCCGGCGATGCGGCCGCGGCGGCGCTCGACGACGAAGCAGCGACGGCCGGCGCCCGAGTCGGCGCGCCGACGAGCGCTGCTCCCGGGACCGGTGACGTCGGCGGTCCGGCCGCCGTTGCTGCCGACGCAACGGCCGGTGCCGTGCAGCAGAGCAGGAAGAGTGCCACCGTGGCCAGAGCGGTGCGTCGTTTCATGAGATCCCCCCTTGTCGTCGCACGTCCGTACGATAGCAGACGTCTCGGGCGCGCGCGCGTTCCGGCGCACGGCCGGACGCCCGAGCAGTCGGCGGACTATACTTGCGCGACGAAACGACGCGTCTCTCCGCGAACCGGCGCGTCCTTTCCGCGAAACGGCGCGTCCTTTCCGCGAAGCGACGCGTCTTCGACGAAACGATATGTCCCGTCGCATGCCACCGGGAGGGAGTCGACCATGACCATCACCGTCGACAGCGTGCGCGACGATCTGGCCGAGGCCGGTCTTGCCGGCGTGGGCCAGATCCATCGCAACCTGCCCTACGCCGAGCTCGTGGCGCGCTCGCTGGCCCGTCACGAGGGCATCCTTGCCTCGAACGGGGCGCTCGTCGTGCGCACCGGCGCGCGCACCGGCCGCTCGCCGCACGACCGCTTCATCGTCGACGCAAAGGCGGTGCACGACGCCGTCGACTGGGGCGCGATCAACAAGCCCTGCAGCCGGCGCGTTTTCGACCATCTCCTCGACAAGGCCAGCGCCTTCCTGCAACACCGCGAGTCGTTCGTCTTCGACGGCTACGCCGGCGCCGATCCGGTCTACCGCCAGCCGATCAGGGTCGTCTGCGAGGCCACCTGGCACGCTCTGTTTGCCCACACGCTGTTTCTGCAGCCCGCGAGCATCGACCTGCGGGAGCGCTTCGCGCCGGCCATCACGGTGATCGACTGCGGCGCGCTCACCGCCTCGCCCAAGGTCGACGGCGCCCGCTCCGAGGCGTTTGTCGGCATCGACCTCGAGCGCCGCCTCGTGCTGATCGTCGGCACGATGTACGCCGGCGAGATCAAGAAGTCGGTCTTCACGCTGCTCAACTACCTGCTGCCCGAGCGCGACGTGCTGCCCATGCACTGTGCCGCCAACGTCGGCCGCGGGGGCGACGCGGCGCTGTTCTTCGGGCTCTCGGGCACGGGCAAGACGACTCTGTCGGCCGACCCGCGCCGCCATCTAATAGGCGACGACGAGCACGGCTGGAGCGAGCACGGCGTGTTCAACTTCGAGGGC
>PMKK01000043.1 GCA_003157715.1 Actinomycetota bacterium | reverse complement strand
TGTCGACGATCATGTTGCCGGTCGCTTCGCCGACCGGCAGGCCGGCGCCGATGGCCGCCGCCATGGGCTCTTCGATCAGGCCCGTCCAGCGCGCGCCGGCCGAACGGGCGGCGTCTTCGACCGCGCGGCTCTCGACACCGGTGACTCCCGAAGGCACGCAGATGACGACCCGCGGGTGGTCCCACCTGCTCTGGTTTGCCTTGCGGATGAAGTGGCGCAGCATCTGTTCGGTGACGTCGAAGTCGGTGATCACGCCGTCCTTGAGCGGGCGAGTGGCGCTGATCGAGCCGGGCGTGCGGCCCAGCATGCGCTTGGCCTCGGCGCCCACGGCATGGACTTCGCCGGAGCGCTGGTCGATAGCCACGACCGACGGCTCCGACAGCACGATGCCGCGGCCGCGGACATAGACGAGCGTGTTGGCTGTGCCCAGGTCGATGGCGACGTCGTGCGCGCCGAAGCCTGGGAGGAAGTCGAGGAGACCGATGAGCTGCTCCTTTCGGTCTGGGGCGATAGGTCATGCTACACGGCGTCCCGAGCGGCGACAAACCGCGGGAAGTGCCTTACCGTACCCGGCGCCTGGGTATCTATCTCGGGAAGCTCGCGTACATTCAGGGTGCCGACCTCGCGCGATGCTCCATTGCTCGCACCCGTTCCACACCGCGAAGGAGAGTAGCAGTGAGCCTGAAGGACGTGAAGGTCGCCATGGTCACCGGGGGTGGTCAGGGAATCGGAGAAGCCATCGCCAAGAGACTGGCACACGACGGATTCGCGGTCGCGGTCGCCGACCTGAACACGGTCAGCGCCCGCAAGGTAGCCGATGCCATCGATCGTGACGGCGGCAGAGCGATCGCGGTGCACGTGGACGTTGCGGATCGCGACGGCGTGTTCGCCGCCGTGGAAGACTCCGCCGCTCGACTGGGCGGCTTCGACGTCATGGTGAACAACGCCGGAGTCGGACCGACCACGCCGATCGACACCATCACCCCCGAGCAGTTCGACACGGTGTACCGGATCAACGTCGCCGGTGTGCTCTGGGGAACTCAGGCCGCTCACAAGAAGTTCAGGGAACTCGGTCATGGCGGGAAGATCATCAACGCCACCTCGCAGGCGGGAGTGGTCGGCAATCCCGGCCTCGCCCTGTACTCCGGGACCAAGTTCGCCATCAGGGGAATCACGCAGGCGGCGGCTCGCGATCTGGCTGAAGAAGGCATCACGGTCAATGCGTACGCCCCGGGGATCGTCAAGACACCGATGATGTTCGACATCGCCCATGAAGTCGGCCGGCAAGCCGGAGAGTCCGACGAATGGGGCATGCAGACCTTCGCGAAGAACATCGCGCTGGGTCGGCTGTCGGAGCCCGAGGATGTCGCTGCCGCCGTTTCGTTCCTGGCTGGTCCCGACTCCGACTACGTCACCGGACAGACGCTGGAAGTCGACGGGGGGATGCAGTTCCACTGAACCGCCGACCTCGCCCCGCGGGGTTCGCGGACTCGCGACGCGTCCGCCTGGGCAGCTTCGCCGAGTAGTCGTTCGAGACATGCGAATGAGGTAGTGGCCGCGGCCGGCTTTTGAGCCCCGCGAGCGCGAACTGCTTCCTCGACACGGTAGTCGCTGCGCAGCGATCGCCATTCTGCCGCGACGATGTACCGGTCACCCGGTCCTTGACTATATGTGCATTGACTGCAATAATGCACAACATGCACGTCACACCACAGCCCGGGCATCGTGAGCGCAAGAAGCTCAAGACGCGAAACGCCATCGAGTGCGCTGCCGTCCAGATAGCTCTTGAGCAGGGCTACGAAGCGGCGACCGCCGAGGCCATCGCCAAGCGGGCCGACATCTCGCTGCGCACGTTCTTCAACTACTTCCCCAGCAAGGACGTCGCCATCGTCGGCCCCGGCATCGACCTCATCGATGAACAGCGAGCCCTCGGCATTCTCGACGAGGCCGGACCTCATCTGCTCAAGGGGATCTGCCGGGTCGCCGAGGCGTCCGTCGCGGCGATGGGTCCCGTATCCGGCATCATGCAGGACCGCCGCCGCCTGGTTCAAAACGAACCTCGCCTGCTGCACGTGCACATGTCCGCCGTGATGGAGTTCCAGACCGCGCTGGAGAGGCTGGTCGCGGACTACTTGCGTCTGCATCCCGAGCGGCGCCGGCTCGCCAGCCAGGTTGATCTGAAAGAAGAGGCGCGGCTTGCCGTCGGCATGGTCGGATCGGCTGTTCGCCACAGCCTTGAGGTGTGGGCAGAGACCGATGCCGACGTGACCACCCATACCCAGAACATCGAGCGGACCATCGACATGATGGCCGAGATCCACAGGAAGGACTGACGCACTGATGTCATCGACGACCGCCGCGGGCCTGCTCGCAGCCGACGGCACGCTGAAGCTCGAGCCCCAGATCGTCAACCGGCGCGACGTGACTATGGCCTTCGCAGGTCTGCTGGTCGCCATGCTGCTGGCTTCGCTGGACCAGGTCATCTTCAGCACAGCCCTGCCGACCATCGTCGGCGACCTCGGCGGCGTCAGCCACATGCTGTGGGTGACTACCGCCTACCTCCTCGCCGCGACGATCATGATGCCGATCTACGGCAAGCTCGGCGATCTCATCGGGCGCAAGCCGCTGTTCATCGGCGCCCTTGCGCTGTTTCTCGCGGGCTCCGTCCTTGGGGCGAACGCCCACAGCATGACCTGGCTTATCGCGGCACGAGGCGTGCAGGGCCTCGGTGGCGGTGGTCTCATGATCCTCTCGCAAGCCATCATCGCGGACATCGTGCCCCCACGTCAGCGCGGCAAGTACATGGGCGTGATGGGCAGCGTTTTCGGCATCTCCTCGGTACTCGGGCCGCTGCTCGGTGGCTGGTTTACGGACGGCGTCGGCTGGCGCTGGGCCTTCTGGTTTAACGTACCACTCGGCCTGCTGGCCATTGTCGCCGCCGTGCTGTTCCTCAAGATGCCCTCGAATGACCGGCAGGAGCCCAGCCTGGACATCCTCGGGATCGTCACCATGGCCGTCGCGGTGAGTTCATTCGTGCTGTTCACATCGTGGGCCGGCACGCACTACGCCTGGGGCTCGTCGACGATCATCGGGCTCATGGTCACAAGCGTGGTCGCCGGTGCGGCGTTCGTGTTCGTGGAGCGCCGCGCGAAGGAGCCGCTCATCCCGCTGCACCTGTTCCACAGCCGCGACTTCGACCTTGCCACGATCGGCGGCCTCCTCATCGCCATCGCGATGTTCGGGACCATCGCCTACATGCCGAGCTACCTCCAGATGGTCACCGGGCTGAGTGCCACCAAGGCCGCCCTGCTGCTCGTGCCGATGACGGCCGGGCTGATGAGCACCGCGCTCACCACCGGGACGCTCGCCTCGAGGACCGGCCGCTACAAGTGGATGCCGATCGCCGGCTGCCTCGTCATGGTGCTCGGCCTCCTGCTGTTGTCCAGCCTCACCGTCAGCTCCTCGCTGTGGATCGTCGACCTCTACCTGTTCGTGTTCGGAGCCGGCATCGGACTCGGCATGCAGATCCTCATCCTCATCGTGCAGAACTCGTTTCCGATCACCGAAGTCGGCACCGCCACCGCCGCCAACAACTTCTTCCGGGAGATAGGGGCCTCGCTCGGCTCGGCCATCGTCGGTACTCTGTTCACGAACCGGCTCATGAGCCTGCTCAGGACCGGCCTTCACTCACTGAGCGGTACTGCCGCCGTCGCCCGGCTTGATCGCAACTCCATCACCCCGACCCTGGTCCATCATCTGCCCGCGGCTGCCAAGGCCGTAGTCGTCGCCTCCTACAATCGGGCACTGACGCCGGTGTTCCTCTACTTGCTGCCGCTGATGGTCGTCGGCGCGGTGATCCTGGCATTCGTCAAAGAGAAGCCGCTCGCGCCGACGAATGAGACATCCGGTCAGGATCTCTCAGATGCTCCCATGGCACGTCTGGCCGACGCTGGTTAAGCGCTCACGCGCGGCAGCCCTCCTCTTCCCCACGACGCTTCCCGGCGATGACGGGCTGCCGCTGAGGTGGCGCTGAGTGGTGAGAACGACGGCGAGCAGGGCGTTCAGGGTCTCGCGGACAGGCCGTGCCTCGCTCGCCGCCGCGCTCACGCGTCAGGCCGGCGGCGCCATGGGCCTCGCCGCCGCGGCCCCGGCCGCGACGCATGACTCGAGCCCGGCGAGCCGCCCTTCGTCCAGGCGCGGCTCACGCTCGCCCGCGCTGGCCAGGATGTCGCGCACCCGGGCGACGGCGGCGCCGAGCTCGTCGGCGCCGCCGCTCTTCCAGTGCTCGTAGGACTGCCGGTCAGAGACTCGCGGCAGGAACAGCTCGCCGGCGCGCAGCCGCCGGCGCGTGTCCTTCTCGAGCAGGTACCGCCCCGCGAAGCCGAGCCGCTCCATCGTCGCGACCATGACCGTCTCGTCGGACACCTCGACCCCGTCGAGCGGGCGCAGGATCATCTGCTGGATCTCGTCGTCGATCACGATCTGCGGCAACGACGCCAGGCCGGCGGCGTGGAGCATGCCGGTGCCGAGCATGAGGTCGGGTCGCGTCGAACTCACCGCGAAGCCCTTGAGCGATTTCTCGTAGGCGGACTGCACGCCCAGGTGCTTGGCGTCGGTCGCCAGGCCCGAGGCGAGGCAGGGCACGCCGAGCTCGTGTCCGACCTCGACGGCGAGCGCCGTGGCGAGCGCCGTCTCGAGGGCGCCAAAGCAGTACGTCGTCTGGCGCAACCAGACTCACCCGGGGCCGCGCGCGCAGGTCGCCCCCGGCGGCTTCCGCCATGCGCCGGATCGGGTCGATCTGCCAGCGCCCCTCGACCTCGTGCTGCACGTGCTTACCGCTCGCGAACAGCATAGTGGCGAGCTCCTCGAGGGTGGTGCGCTCGGGCACGAGGTCGGTCGGACTGACGAGGGCCCGGAGGATGCTCACGGAGGGCATGGCGTCCAGCACCACCGTCGCCTCGTGCAGGTCGGCGGCGCCGGCAGGGCGCCGGCGGTCTCGTCGACGCGGGCGCCGGCCTGGGCCAGGGCGGCGAGCGCGTCGCCCCGGCCGAAGCGCATGCCGACGCGCTCGAGGAGCGCCAGAGCGCCGTCGACGATCCGCGCCCGCTCCGCGGGCGAGCTCCACACGACCCGGGTTACCACGGCCGCGCGGCCGGTCAGCTGCCGGCCGGCCGCGTCCGCGGCGGCCGGCAGCCCGCGGTCACTCCCGCGCGCGAGACCCTCACGCCAGCTCCTCCTCGACCGGCCCGCGACGCCGGCGCGCGGCAACCACGACGGCCGGCACGGCGATCA
Source organism: Actinomycetota bacterium (assembly GCA_003157715.1). Next base: position 20,678 of record PMKK01000043.1, on the reverse strand, counting down.
CGACCACGATCAGAGCCACGATCACTACCAGAAAGACGGTCTTGTGCGAGCCGCGCGACGTCACCGCCTTCGACCGCAGGCCGAGATAGCTGGCGTTGTAGCCCTCGCAGCAGAAGGCCGGTCCCGAGCCGTTGAACATGCGCCGCCAGCCGGTCCAGCGCGAGGTGTTGTAGGCCTCGAGCTCCTGCGGATAGGTCATCACGATCCAGGGCGCCTGCTCGTACATGATCTGCTGCATCCGCTGGATGAGCTTCTGGCGCTTCTGGGGGTCGAGCGTGACGCTCTGCTGCTCGGCCAGGGCGTCGTACTGAGCGTCGGACCAGTAGGGCTCGTTCAGGCTGCCGATGCCGGCGGTCCTGAAGCAGTTCAGCGTCAGGCCGGGGTCGTAGTAGCCCTCCCAGGCCGACACGACGAGGTCGAAGTCGGGCTCCCAGGTCGTGCCGTGGGCGTTGTAGATGTCCGAGGTAAGCTGGCCCGAGTCGATCATCGAGAGCCTGACCTTGATGCCGAGCCGGCCGAGCCAGCCGGCGATCAGCTTGGCCTCGATCTGCCCGGGTGGATCGTCGGTCGTCGCATAGAGCCGCAGCGAGACCGGCTTGCCTTGCTTGTTGAGCCGCGCCCCGTCTTTGAGCGGATAGCCGGCCGCGGCGAGAAGCTGGCTCGCCTTCGCGAGGTCGAACGTGTATTCCTGACTCGCCGAGGGCTGCCAGTGATAGTCGGGGTTGAAGAACGAGTGCGGCGGGATGATCGTCGTGCCAGGTGTGGCGAGACCCTGATAGGCGATCGCGCAGAGGCGCCGGCGGTCGATCGCATAGCTCAGGGCGTTGCGGAACTTCCAGTCACGCAGCACCGGATTGCCGAGCGAGCTCGCCTTCTGGTAGCAGTTGCACTCGAGGTAGTTCCAGTTGTAGTAGGTGTAGGCCACCGTCGCGAAGTCGGGCGACGAGCGCAGCGCCTTGAACTGCGCCTCGGGCAGCCCCCAGGCCGCGTCGAGGTTGCCGGTCTTAAGGTCAGAGACCATCGTGTCGGCATCCTGGTAGACGTCGAAGAAGATCTTGCTGATGGTCGGTTTCGTACCGGACCAGTAGGGGTTGCGCTTGAGCTCGACGAAGCTGCCCTTCTTGAAGGCGACCACCTCGAAGGGGCCGCTGCCGACCAGGGGGTACTTGACCGCGTAGCTCGTGCCGGCCGCCGACGGCGAGACGTGCGACCAGATGTGCTCGGGCAGGATCATGACGTTCGTGCGCTCCATGTTCGCCTTGGGAGACGAGCAGACGATACGCACGGTCGCCGGGTCGAGCGCCGTGACCGACTCGATGCCGGCGGTGTAGTTGGTGAAGCTGGTCATGTCGTTCTTGATGATGTAGTTGAACGAGAAGGCCACGTCGGCCGCCGTGAGGGGTCGTCCGTCCGACCACTTGAGGCCGGACCGGATGTGGATCGTCCAGGTCTTGCCGTCGGCCGAGATGCCGCCGTTCGCGCGCGTCGGGAACTCGCTCGCGAGCAGGAGCGTGGGCTCGTTGTCGCTGCCGTTGCCGAACAGCGCCGAGTAGTTCAGCGACCAGACCTCCCAGGCCTGATCGTTGTAGCCGATGAACGGGTTCAGGTTGTCGGGCTCGGTCGTCCAGCCGATGCGCAGCACCGGACCGCCCGCCGGCGCCGGACTGCCCGCCGGAGCCGGACTGCTGCTCCCCGCCAGCGCCTGGCCCAACCCCCAGATCAGGCCGCAGCACAGGGCGGCGACCGCGACGAGCGCCAATCTGACCGTCAAGCCGTGCTTCACGTTTCCCCCCTTGCTTTGTGGCTTCCCCCTGCCTTCGCCGGCCGAGGAAGCGTCCGAAGAGCCCGCCCCCCGTCTACCCGCCGTCCTTTTCGAGCGCCCGGCCGCGCAGCGCCGCGAGAGCGCGCTCCACATCGTCGGGCAGCGGCAACTCGCGGCGCCCGGCAAGCAGTGCCGCGACGCGCTCGGCGCATTCGTCCTCGAGGGACGGGCGACCCGCGGCCAGCCAGGCGTCCAGACCCCCGTGCCAGCCGAGTCGCGGCAGATACCACTCCCCACCGCGCGCGGCGGCGCGGGTCGTGCGCTGCCCGAGGAAGTTGCCGCCCGGCCCCACGCCGGCCAGCACGTCGTCGAGCCAGAGCTCGTCGGCGACCGGGATACCGCGGCTGGCGTACTCGCACATGCGGAAGATCTCGACGTCGATCAGCACCTGGCGGGGGTCGAACACCAGGGCACCGGCAAGGCTGCCGGGGCCGAGCAGCAGGTCGGGCCGGGCGAGGCTGCCGACCAGCGAGCCCAGCGTCTTTTCGTAGGCCGCCTGGGCCCCGCCCACCGCGTCGCAGCCGCTGCCCGAGCCCATCACCGGCAGGCCGTAGAAGCGCGCCATCTCGGTGCAAGCGGCGCTCAGCATGGGGTGGAAGGTGTTGCTCGTGTAGCGTCCGCTGCGCGGGTCCATGGCCACCGGCAGGGCGGCGGAGATGAAGGGCACGCCGGGCTCGGCCGCCTGCACGAGGCAGAGGCTGCCGAGCGTCTCGCAGGTGGCAAGCAGCGTGGTGGCAAGCAGGCTGGCCGGCGCCGTCGTGCCCATCATCGGCATGGGCAGCACGGCCACCGGAATGTCCCAGCCGCGCAGGGCGAGCCAGCTCTCCGTGCAGTCGCGCTCGATGATGAGCGGCGAGACCGGGGTGAGCAGGAACGAGAAGGGGTGCTCGCGGCGCACCCGGTCGCCGCCGAAGACGATGTCGAGCACCTCGAGCACCCAGGGTGACCAGGCCGGCTCGAGCCAGGAGTCCTGGATGTGCTTGGAGAAGCCGCGCTGCAGCTCGATGTTGTAGTCGACGAGAGCGGCCAGAGGGCTGTCGCTCGTGCCGATGCTCTCGACCGTGGCCCAGTAGACACCGATCTCGTCGATGGCGTCGATCAGGCGCGTGGCCTGGAGCCAGTCGTCGTAGCGGCCCGGGCGCAGCGCGCCGCTGTGGGCGTCGACCACCTGGGTGGCCTCGCCCGACATCACCAGCGTGGCGGCGCCGCCGCCCACGGCGGCCTGCCAGCCGGGGCGGCGCGCGCCCAGCGAGAACTCCCTGGGCGCCAGGCGCAGCGACTCCTCGACCAGCGCGGCCGGAAAGCGCACCAGGTGGCTGGTCTCGTCGACCGCGGCGCCGGCCTGGGCGAGCAGGCGGCGGCCGGACTCGGTATCGACGCGCATGCCGACCGTGGCCAGCACCCGCAGCGCGCGCTCGTGGATCTGGGCTCGCTCGGCGTCGCTCAGGACCTGGAGATGGGCGCGCACCGTCAGAACCCCGCCATGCGGGGCCGAGACGAGACGCCCCTCGCCGGGCCTACCATCCGACCGTCTCCTCGAGCTTCTCGAGCAGGGGGCGCCACTTCACGGGCCGCCCGGCGCCGAACTCGACACGGTCGGCGTGCGCCATGACCAGGTTCACGCCGGTCGCGGCGAGCCAGCGCAGGGGCTCGCGCTCCCACGAGCGGCAACGGTGCTGCACCCAGGGCAGCCGCACGAGCTCGCTGTCGACACCGAGGATGAGGTCGCGCAGCGTGCGGCCGGCCAGGTTGGCGGTCGCGACGCCGTCGCCGACGTAGCCGCCGGCGAAGCCCAAGCCGCTGCGCGGGTCGTAGCCGGCGGTGGAGTGCCAGTCGCGCGTGGCGCCCAGCACGCCGCCCCAGCGATGAGTGATCGGCGCCTCGCCGGCGGCCGGCAGCAGGAGTTGCAGGGAGCGATGGACACGTTCGAAGATCGCCTTGGGACGCTCGAGGCCCTCGCTGATGCGCGAGCCGAAGTAGTAGGGCGCCGTCGTGCCGCCGATCGCAACGCGACCGTCGGCGGTGCGCTGCGAGTAGATCAGCAGGTAGCGGCCGTCGGCCACGACCTCGCGGCCCGACCAGCCGATCTCTTCCCAGGCGTCGTCGGACAGCGGTGCCGTGACGATCATGAAGTCGTAGACGGGCACAAGGTCGCGCTCGTGGCCGGGCAGCTCGACCGTATAGGCCTCGGTCGCCAGGATCACGCTGCGCGCGGCCACCGTGCCGGCCGGCGCCGCGACCGCTCCCGGCTCCACGCTGAGCGCCGGCGTGCGTTCGTAGATAGCGACCCCGAGCGCCTCGACGCGCTCGGCGAGGCCGCGCGCCAGACGCGCCGGCTGCACGCTCGCGTAGTGAGGGCTGAAGACGGCGCCGCGGCAGCCCTCGGGATGCATGCGACGAAGCACGTCGGCGCGCTCCAGCCAGGTCCAGTCGGCGTCGCCGAAGCCGTAGGAGCGCTGCTCGGCCACGACGGCCTGCAGGCGCGGCGTCTGCGCCGGCGACGTGCTCACCCAGAGCGAGCCGCCCTTGTGATAGCGCGCGTCGATGCCGTCCGCCTCGACGACCCGCCCGATCTCGTCGACCGTGTCGATCATCGCCCGCTGCATGGCGACCGCGGCGTCGCGCCCGTGCTCCTTGGCGAGCGTGGCCAGCGGCGTCGCGAACATCGGCGAGACCCAGCCGCCGTTGCGCCCCGAGGCGCCAAAGCCGGCGATCTCCTTCTCGAGGACGGCGACGCGCAGGCTGGGGTCGGCGAGCTTCAGGTAGTACGCCGTCCACAGGCCGGTGAACCCGGCGCCGACGATGGCCACGTCGACGTCGATCGAGCGGTCGAGCGCCGGCCGGGGAACGAGCTCGCCCGGCACGTCGTCGAGCCAGAAGCTGCGAGAACGGTAGTCGGTCATGCCTTCTCCTTGAACACGTTCGTTTCAGGCGGGCGTCAGCGCGTCGGCGGCGGCGGCCCGGGCCCGCAGCTTCGCGAGCTCGCGCTCGACGTCGTCGTCCAGCGGCAGCGAGCGGTGACTCGCCAGCAGGTCGGTCACGCGACCGGCGGCCTCGTCGGCGACGTCCGGACACCCGGCCGCGAACCAGTGCTCCGGCGAGTCGTGAAAGCCGAGCCCCGGCAGGTAGAACTCGCCGCCGCGCACCGCCGCGCGGGTCGAGGGCTCACCCAGAAAGTGCGCGCCGGGACCACCGCGCTCGAGCACGTCCACGAGCCAGCGGTCGTCGCTCGACGCGATACCCCCGCGAGCGTGCGCGCACATGCGGAAGATCTCCACGTCGATGAGCAGCTCGGCGAGGTTGAGCACCGTCGCCCCGCCCAGGCAGCCGGGACCGACCATGAGATCGGGCCAGGCGAGCGTGCCGTACAGCGCGCTGAAGGCCTTCTCGTAGGCCGCCTGGGCGCCGGGCACGAAGGCGTCGGTGCCGGCCGCCGAGCCCATCACCGGCAGGCCGTAGAAGCGCGCCATCTCCACGCCGGCGACGCCGATCGCGGCGTGCGCGGTCGTGCCGGCGTAGCGCCCGGTGCGCGGGTCCATGGTCAGGGCGATCGGCGCGTAGACGAAGGGCGTGCCGGGCTCGGCGGCCTGGACGAGACACAGGGTGCCGATCGTCTCGCAGTTGGCGAGGACCGTGGTGGCGAGCAGGCTGGCGGGCGCCGTCGAGCCCATGATCGGCATGGGCAGCACCGCGACAGGGATGCCCCAGCCGCGCAGCGCGAGCCAGCTGTCGGTGCAGGGCTGCTCGATGATGAGCGGCGAGACCGGGGTGAGCAGGAACGAGAAGGGGTGCTCGCGGCGCACCCGGTCGCCGCCGAAGACGATGTCGAGCACCTCGAGCACCCAGGGTGACCAGGCCGGTTCGAGCCAGGAGTCCTGGATGTGCTTGGAGAAGCCGCGCTGCAGCTCGACGTTGTAGTCGACCAGGCCGGTGAGCGGAGCGCCGCCGGCGCGTACGCCCGCGACCATCGCCCAGTACACGCCGACGTCGTCGAGCACGTCGAGGAGGCGAGTGACCGTGAGCCAGTCGTCGTGGGTGGCCGGTCGCGGCCGGCCGGCGGGCTCGTCGAGGACGTTGACGGCCTCGCCGTCGGCGACGAGCGTCATCTGCCCGACGCCCAGCGGGAACTCCCAGTCCGGTCGCCGCCCCCCCAGGCTGAAGCGCTTCGGCGCCAGGCGCAGGGCTTCCTCGACGAGCTCCGCCGGGAACCGCACGACGCCGGTCGCAAGCTCGACGCGCGCGCCGGCGGCGGCCAGGATACGCCGTCCCTCCTCGGAGTCGACGCGCATGCCGGTCTCGGCCAGCACGCGCAGCGTGCGCTCGTGGACCTGGGCCTGCTCGGCAGCCGACAGAACGGCGAGCTGGGCCTTCACGACGGCTTGGCGAGTCGCCGACGAAGACCTGACCTCGAGTCTGACACGACGCGTCACCTCCACCTTGCCCCGCCCAGCCCAGAGAAGGGCTCCATCGCGGAAACATTGTAGGAAGGCGTCCGGGGAGCGGCGAGCCCCAATCAATCGACAAGAATGGCCAGCTTCGCTCCACAGAGTGTGGACAAAGTTGACAGATGCGCGGAGCAAAGGTCATATAGGGGCGATGTATCTGAGCACACAGGCAGCGGCGCGGCGCCTCGGCGTGGCGCCCCACACGCTGCGACGCTGGGCGGCGTCGGGCATCATCCCGTGCGTGCGCACCGCCGGGGGGCACCGGCGCTTTCGCCAGGAGGACGTCGAGGAGCTCCAGCTACAGTCCCGGCACACGGGGGTCCGCGGCGCCACGATCGCGCGCGAACGCGAGCTCGACACGCTGCTCGACGTACTGGTCACGCTCACCGGGCAGTTCGAGCTGCCCGAGCTGCTGGCCGAGATCGCTTATCAGGCCACCCGCCTGCTCGACTGCCAGGCCTGCATGATCTCGGCGTTCGACGAGGCGAGCGGCATCGTGCGGCCGCTGGCCGAGTTCGATCGCGCCGGCCGGCGCCTGCCGGACTTCCCGCCGTACACGATCGACGAAGCGCCCACGATCCGCCGCGTGCTCCTGCATCGTGAGCCCGCGGTGCTGACGGCGAGCGACCGCTCGGCCAACCCGGGCGAGATCAGCGAGCTGCGCACCTGGGATATCAAGACGGTGCTCCACATGCCACTCGCCAACCGCGGCGGAGCGATCGGCCTGCTCGAGGCGATCGACCGCGAGCGGGAGCGCCGCTTCTCGCGCCAGGAGATGCGCATGGCACGGGCGATCGCGGCGAGCGCCTCGGTCGCGCTGCAGAGCGCTCAGCTCTCCGCCCGCCAGCAGCGCACCGACGCCGACGCTCTACGTTTCGAGACGGCCGTGGAACGCGTCACCGCCCGAGTGAGCGTCCTGTGCGGCGCGGCGTCGGGCGACGACGCCCTGGGCGCCGCCGCCGCCATCGTTTGCGAAGCGTTCGACGCACCATCGGCAGTGGTGACTCACGCCGGCGGCGGGCAGCGCGCCGGCAGCGGAACGGCCGGCCCCGGGCGGCGCGCGGCCGGCGGAACGGCCGGCGGCGGAACGGCCGGCGGCGATCCCGCCACGACCAGCGTGCTCACCTGCCGGTCACCCTGTGGCGACGGCTTCGTCGACCTGAGCGCGACGATGCGCGAGCCGCCCGGCCCCGGTCTGACGGGGCTCGCCCGCGTGGTCGCCGCGCTCGCCGCCTGGAAAGTGGGCGACTCTCCGACCGAACGCCCCTCGTAGCAGCCGGCAGGGCAGGGGGTGGCGTAAGGCGCGGCTCCCAGGTTTCGGGGCCGGGCCCCTTCCCCGCGCCTTCGCCGTCCTACTTGCTTTCGAGCATCTCCTCGACCTCGCGCATGCGGCCGTGCGCGACCTCGCCGGAGATGTAGACCTGACCGCAGGCCGGGCAGGCAGGCAACGCGACCGTGAACTCGACACCGAGGTAGCGCAATCTGACGTCGCGCTCCTGAAGCTCGACTTCGCATCGAGCGCAGACCGTGCTCATGATCCGGTCTGGTCCCCGGCGATCTCGTCGTCGAGGATCTCGATGCGATGACTGTAGGTGTCGTGGACCACAAACCCGCCCTGCGCCGCCGCTGAGTACTCCACCCAAAGGGTCACGACCCGCCGCCGGGCGTGCGCCAGGCAGTGCCCGGTCGAGCCGTCGACGAAGCGGCGACCGCTGCGCTCGCTTGCTGCTATCACGGCCGCGAGGTCGTCCTCGCCGATGAGCTCGTGGTCCATCTGCTCGCGCACGCCCTCGGAGATCTCGAGCCGCATCGACCCGTCTCCTGCCATCCTGGACTCCTGAGCTTCACACCACACGTCCCGCGCCAGGTCGCGTCTGAACTGCGCTCGCGCTCGCTGCCGCTCCGTAAGGCGAGGCCCTGGACGGGCCGGATCGCTTGCCGTCGGGCCGCCATACACCAGGTCGACGAGATGGAAGGTGCGCTTGCCGGCCCGCGCGAAGAGATCTCGGCACATGGCACAGTACGCCACGTAGTCATGCGCGTCTTCGGCCACGCGGTCTGCCGCCACGGACTCGGCCAGCTGTCGGTCGACGACGACCTGCAGGCCGCCGTAGCCGCAGCACTCGGTCTGCGTTCCCGACCGTGGCAGCTCGACAAACGCAAGGCCGGCCTTCTCGATCAGGGAACGCGCCGCCGTCCGCACGGCGGGCGTGTCGCGGGCCGCGCACGGGTCGGCCACCGCCACGGTCTGTCCGGCCCAAGCCGTGCCCGCGCCGCGCCCCGCCGGCAGGCCGACCTCGTCAAGCACCTCCCATAACGACACCACGGGGATGTCGGGAGCACGCACGGCCAGCTGCCTCTGGCATGACGGGCAGGCGAGGATGAGTCGCGGCCTTCCCAGACCTTCCCACGAGGCGCGCAGCCGGACCGCCGTCGCGGCCGCCTCGCGTTCGCGGCCCGCCCACTCGACGGGCGCGCCACAGCAACCCAGTATGAGCCCCACCCCGCCATCGAGACAGGCGGCGAGATGCTCATAGGCGGCGCGCACCTCGCGGGGCCGAGAGGCCGGCAACTGGCAGCCAGGGTAAAAGGCGAAGGCGCTGGCGGCGGCTCCCGGATGATGACGGGCCCAGGCAAAGTCCTCGCCGTTGGCCTGCTCCATGTCGTGCAACGCGAAGTCGTGGACCGCCGGCGGCATGTAGCCCTTTTCGACAAGCTCGCGACGCGCGTCGAGGCACACCTCTCCCATGTTCAGATCATTGGGGCACACCTCGGCGCAGAGCCCGCAGAGCGCGCACGATTCGATCATGGTCTTGCTCGCGCGGTATCCCATGCCGGGCGAAAGAATGAGACTGTTGTTGATCTGCCGCACGTACTGCTTGGGGTAGGACCCATAGTGCCGCAGATACGCGCAGGCCTTGACGCACTCGAGGCAGTCGCAGTGCAGACAGCGCTGCGCCTCTCGCTCGGCCTCGGCGGCGTCATAGCCGCTCTGAGAGTCAGCGGGCGCGACCGCGGCGGCGCTCTCGACGCCCGATCGGTCCACGTACAGCCGCGATCGGGCGACAGCCTCGCCCTCGCGGCTCGCCGTGAGCGAGACGCCCTCCAGGCAGCGCTGCACCGAGACGGCCAGCCGGTGTCCGTCGGCCACGGACATGACGGCCGACCAGTCGTCGTTCGGGCGTGCCAGGCTCCCGCCGGCGAAGACGCCGGAGATCGCCGTGGCGCCGGTCGTCGAGTCGAGGGGGGCCGTGCCGAGAGGGGCCGTGCCGAGTGCCGTCGCCACCACCCCGGACTCGTCCACGCCGCAGGCCAGAACGACGGCGTCATGCTCGGCGCGCAGCGCAACCGGATCGCCGGCCGCCGCCGTGCCGAAGCTCACCGAGATGCCCCTGACAGCGGCCGCAAGCTCCGCTTCCACGGCGGCCGCCGGCGAGGCGTAAGCGTCGCCGGCGACGACCGTCGTACCCGGCTCAGGCAGTGCATCCCAGACACGCCCGCCAAGGCGGTCCGTCTTTTCGAGCAGCGTCACGCGATAGCCCTTTGCCGCGAGCTCCCGGGCGGCGACGATACCCGTCAGGCCCCCTCCCGCCACGGCGACGGAGCCCTTTCGTGCGGGCGGCCTGCGCCCCGCCGCCGCTGCCGCGAACGGAAGCGCCAGGCAGGCACGCTCGATCGCCCCGACCATGAGCGCGTCGCCGTGCCGGCCGCGAAGACAGACCGGCCGGCACGGCTGGTCGCAGGTCAGGGCCACCGCGACCGGCAACGCGATCGCCTTGCGCAGGAAGGCGACAGCGTCGGCAAGGCGACCGTCGCCGACGGCACTCATCATGCCGCGCACATCCACGTGCACCGGGCACGCCGCGGTACAGGCCGGAGGGCAGTCCTGCACGCAGCGGGCCTCGAGGGCGTGCAGCTCAGCCTGGTCCATGCCGCCCTTGCGACCCGCTCACGTCATCGGGCTCGAAGCCCGGCCAGGACCTTCTCCGGTCGGGCGGGAAGCTGCGTGATGCGCACCCCGCAGGCGTTGTAGATCGCGTTGATGATGGAGGCGTGCGGAGAGGTGAGCGGCAGCTCACCGCACCCCGCGGCGCCGAACGGTCCGCTGGGCCGCGGCGTCTCGATGTAGTTGATCTCGAGAGCGTCCGGCGCGTCGGCGATGTAGGGCAGCCCGCACTTGACCATGGTGGTGTGTTCACCGAGATCTTCGAAGTCTTCGGTCAGCGCCAGACCGATACCCTGCACCAGACCGCCCAGCAGCTGGCCGTCCACCGCCAGGCGGTTGGCGTGGACGCCCACATCGGCGTTCATGGTCATGCCGACCACGTTGACCTTGCCGGTCTCCGTGTCGACCTCGACCTCGCTCATGAAGACGCCGTACATGTAGGTGGGCACCGGCTTGAACTGCATGGTCTCCGGTTCGATCTTGGTGCACAGGGGGGCGGTCGAGTACGTGCCCAGGTAGCGTGTCGCTAGACCCTCGTCCACCATCTCGCGGTAGCCGCGAAAGCTGCCGTCGGGCTTGCGCATGGCCTCGATCAGCTGCTCGGCCGCGTTGATGGTCGCCCGGCCCACCATGTACTGGCAGCGACTGGCCGCCGCCGGCCCGCTGTTGGGGCAGGTCGCCGTGTCGTTCAGCTGCAGCTTGATCTGCTCGGGCGTCAAGCCGAGCGGACGCAGCGCTTCGTGCGCGGTGGAAAGCGTGCCGATGTCGGCGCCCTGGCCGTGGTCTTCCCACGTATTGAAGACCGTCACCGTGCCGTCCGGGTTGAGCTCGATGTCGGAGCCTGCCGCGTCGGCGGTGTCGCGGGCCACGTTGTAGGTGCCGCACGTGATCCCGACGCCGCGCTTTTTGGTGGCCGTCGATTCGCGCCCGGCACGTTCCAGCGCCTCGGCGTACTTGGGCCGCATCATGTCCAGCAGCTCGGGCAGCGGATGCACGTCGAGCTCGTCGCCGGTCGGCGTCGTCGATCCCGGCCGGTAGACGTTGAGGTAGCGGAACTCGAGCGGATCGATACCGGCCTTCTCGGCCAGCTCGTCCATCAGCACTTCGGAGGCGAACTCGGCTTGCGGCGAGCCGTAGCCGCGAAACGCCGAGCCGAAGGCGTGGTTGGTGAAGGTCGCGCGGCCGTGACCGTCGATGGCGGGGATGTCGTAGCAGGCGCCGATGTTGCGGCAGATCTTGATGGTCAGCAGGTCGCCGAACTCGGAGTAGGCGCCGTGGTCCATCAGGAAGTCCCACTCCATGGCCAGCAGCTTGCCACGCTCGTCGGCGGCCATCTTGAGGTCGCAGAAGACAGGCGAGCGCTTACCGGTGTAGGTGATCTGCTGAAAGTAGTCGTAGCGCAGGGCGCACGGCCTTCCGGTGGCCAGGACGGCGGCCGCCAGGATCGCCTCGAGGGTGGGGCTCAGCTTGTACCCGAACGAGCCCCCCATGGGGTTCTGGATCAGCCGCAGTTTGTCGGCCTCGAGGCCCAGGCCCTCTTTGATCATGGCGGCATAGGTGTAGAGCGAGATGCTCTTGGACTGGATCGTCACCCTGCCGTCGTCGTCAATGTACGCAAAGCCGACGTCGGACTCCATGGGAAGGTGCGGCTGCCGCTGGACGTAGAACGAATCCTCGGCCACATGGGCCGCCGCGGCCATGATCGGCCCGGTATCGTCACCCTTCTTGAGCGCCTGCTCGAAGTAGACGTTGGGCGTGCCCGGGTGGATCTGCATGGCGTCGTCGGCCGCCGCCTCGATGGCGTTCATGTACGCCGGCAGGGGCTCGAGGTCGACCCTGACCTTCTCGGCCGCCGCGCGGGCGTGCTCCTCGGTATCGGCGCACACCACGGCGATGGCGTCGCCGTACTGGAACACCTTTTCGTCGCACAGGATCGGCCGGTCGTAGCCGTCGCCCTTGGTCCACGGGTAGAGCAGGAAGCCGAAGATGCGGTTCTTGCCGCGGACGTCCTTGTGGGTCAGCACGCTATGCACGCCGGGCATGCCCTCTGCCTCGCCGGTGTCGATGCCACGGATGTTGGCGTGTGAGATCTGTGCTTGCACCAGGGCGAGATGCAGAGTGCCGGCCGGCATCTTGAGGATGAGGTCGTGGCCATAGTCGCAGGTGCCGGTGACCTTGGCCAGAGCGGTGGGCCGCGGGTACTTCGTGTTCCAGATGCGGCCGTCCTGCGGGATCTTGAACGCGAGGTCCTCGACGGTGATCTCGCCGCGCAGCACCCGGGCGGCGTCCATGACCGCGTCGACCAGCGGTCGATACCCGGTACAGCGACACGCATTGCGATGACGCTGAAACCAGGCGCGCACGTCGGCGCGAGAGGGCGCCGCATCGCTGTCGAGCAGGGCTTTGGCCGAGACGATGAACCCCGGCGAGCAGAACCCGCACTGGGCACCGCCGTGGACCATCCACGCCACTTGCAGCGGGTGCGGGTGCAGCGGCGTGCCGATGCCCTCGACCGTCGTCAGCTCGGCCCAGTCGTCGAGTCGCTTGTACTTGGTGACGCAGGAGCGAACGACCTTGCCGTTCAGGATCACCGAGCAGCAGCCGCACTGACCCTGTCCACAGCCGACTTTCGTGCCCGTGAGACCGAGCTGGCCGCGCAAGACATCGGCCAGCGACGCGTCGCCGTCAGCGACGACCGTGGCAGGCACGCCGTTCACAACGAGGATCTTCTTCAGCACCGTCCACCCCCTGTAGCCCTTTGTGGAGCACGACCCTGCTCTGGTCGCGAGCAGGCCAAAGGGAGAGACCGTGTCAGAGGCAGAAAGCCCAGCCTGCCTTGGGGGGCACGACCGGCGGTGCGCGGACCGTGGTCTCTGCGTCGACGATGGGTAGAGACCGGGGAGCCACGCCCGGGTGCAATTCATTCCACACTGGAAGACACGGCGGTTTCCCGCACCCACCAACGCAGGATCCCGACCGTTTGCCGGCGGGGCTCGAGCGCTGGGCAAGCAAAGTTATCATAGCCTCGGGAAGATTGCTTGATGGATGGCCGCGCTGGCAAAAGCGGCGCCGCGACGCGGTCCATCACGGCACCGGCGCCGCTCGCCGCGGAGCCACCGGCAGCGTCACGAGTCGGCGTCGGTAGCCGCGCTGCAGCTCACCGCCGCGCCGGCCGCCTGCTGAAGCAGGTTGTAGAGCGTCTCGCGCTGGCCGTCATCGAGTGCGCCAAGCACGTCATCCTCGACCGCCGACAGCGCGCACTCGGCCTTGGCGAGCCGCTTCGCGCCGGCGTCGGTGAGCTCGACCAGGTGGCGCCGCCGGTCGTCGGGCGAGCGCCGCCGTTCGATGAGCTGCTTGGCTTCAAGCTCGTTGAGCAGCCCGACGATGTTCGTCCCGTCCATCTCCAGGATGGCGGTAAGCGCCTGCTGGGTGCTGCCGCCGCGCTCTCGCAGCACCGTGAGCGCTACCAGGTGGCGCGGCCGCAGGCCCATCGGCGCCAGCACCGCCTCGATGCGCAGGCGCATCTTGCGCGCAAGGTGATGAAGCAGCGCGCCCGGGTGGTGTGCCGGCTGGTCGATCACTGACATGCGCTCACTATACCCGTTTGCACCATCTACCAATGTGGTATAAGCGATTCGCTCTTCACAAATCATTTATGAAAGGCTAATGACGTGCCTCACCTACTGCACATCGACTCAAGCATCCGGGGAGACGCCTCGGTCAGCCGCCGACTCAGCGCCCGCGCGGCCGGCGTGTGGCGCGCCGCGCATCCCGACGGCACCGTCACCTACCGCGATCTCGGCCGTGACCCCCTGCCGCACCTCGACGCGGACGGTGGGCTGGCCCGCATGGTGCCGCGCGACCAGCACACAGCGGCCCAAGCCGAGTCCTGGGCGCTGACCGAAGAGCTGGTCAACGAGATCGAACAAGCCGACACGATCGTGCTGGGCCTTCCGCTCTACAACTTCGGCGCGCCCAGCAGCGTCAAGGCCTGGGTCGACCACCTCATCGCCCCTGGGCTGTCGATCGACCCCGAGACCCGCGCCGGTCTGCTCGGCGACCGCGACTTCGTCGTGCTTGCCAGCCGCGGCGGCGGCTACGGCGAAGGCACGCCCCGCGAAGGCTGGGACCACGCCGAGCGATGGCTGTCGCACGCCGTCTCACTCACGGGCCTGGAGCCGCGCTTCATCACCGCCGAGCTGACACTTGCCGAGGTGACGCCGGCCATGGCCGAGCTCATCCCGCAGGCCGCCATGAGCCTCGCGGCGGCCGAGCAGGCGATCGACGGTCTTTGGGCCCCCTTGCTCGCGCTGGCATGACGCATTCCAGCGGCACCTGCCGGTCCCGTGCCGGCGAGGGCGCCACGGTGGGCACGGCCGAAGGAGACGTCGAGGAGAGCGGCGGCGGCGACCACGGCTGCGTTCGCGGATGAGCTGAGCGATAATTCGGGATCCCGCTAGTGTCGTCGCCCGGTGCGGTCTGGACGCGCCGGCCCAACGGCACGCTTGCTTTGAGCTGCTCGCGGACTCTCGCGGTCCCCGCGTCCTGTCGATGCTGTAAGTGAGCAACCAAGGAGGCACCATGGCGGTTGCCAAGTTTGGACCGACCTCCAAATGGGCCGGCAAGAAGATCACCCGCGAAGGCGACGTCTTCGTGGCACAGGACCACGGCGAGATCTCGCCGTCCGCCATCATGGAGAACGATCGACTGGGGCGTCTCATCTGGGTCAACGACGGGACGCACGCCTGGGTCGGCTCGCTCGCGCACAACCTTAAGATGCGTGCGAGACCGACTGACCCCGAGAGTCCGAGTACGGCTCCGGGAAACAAGGAACGGCCCGCCGCACTGCATCGCTGGTGAGACTATCGCCTGCAAGGTGCACCTGTCGCGCCGGCTGCGCCCGACCAGCGCGGCGCGTGACCTGCCGGGCAGCTCGGCCGCCGCGAAAGCGATTCGGTCGGGCGCTCAGCTCGTGCCCACCTCCTCGAGCAGGTGCCACTCTGACTGCGGCACAGCGATGCTTTGCCCGCCCTCGACCGCGGTGAGGGTGACGTAGGGCTCACCGGTCACTGTCAAGGCGTCGCCCTGTCGAGTGGCTCGCGGCATGACATGCTCCACAACAATCCACTTGCGGTTCTGGTAGCGCACCGTCGCCCCAAGCTTGATGCTGCGCATGGTTACTCCCTCGTGTGCGGTCATCGCCGCCGAGACAGCGACAGTCGACCCGCTGGGCCCGGGCGGCAGCGCCGATCGACAACTCCTCAGTAACGCCGTGGCGAGCGCGGGCACAGTGATTACGATTCACCTCGTAGTCCTCATTCTGGTCGCCCGGCCCACTCCGTAGGTCAAGACCGAGTCTACTACTTCTAGCGGATGCCACAAATCGTGTGGTTGTCATAGAAGGAAAGTCCCATGGGCATGCACGCCGCTCGGTGCGGCCGCCATGGTGCGAGGACTCCCACGTCCTGCCCCAGGTCGATGCCGATCCAGCGGAGTTCATGGCCGCGTGCGCGGCGCGCGAGAGCCAGTTGAAGCTGAACGTCACCACGACGGCCACGCCGGCAGCGACATACCGCTTCCAGTCGCCCCCGCTCGTCATGTCCAGCACATTCGCGCCGTTCGTGACCATCAGGCCCAGGAGAGCCGTAAAGAAGACGACGAGCAGTGTCGTGACTGCGTGTTGTACCGTGGTCGGCCTCGGCGGCCTGAAGCGTCGGCGGACCGTCCTCGATAATCGCGTAGCTGTTGACCTTTTTACCTGCATATGATATATATCTTGTGAATTCACAGACGCATGGTACTCTGCAAAGGCGACTCGCTTGCGGGCCGCCTTTTCTGCGTCTGGGAAGAAGTGGAGGTCTCGCATGCCGGCAGTGACCCGCCGCACGAAGCTGCTCACCCTCGGGGCGATGTGCTTCGCCCTGTTCATGGCGATGCTCGACAACACCGTGGTCAACGTCGCCCTGCCGAGTATCCAGAGGCACCTGGGCTCGGGGGTCTCGGGCCTGCAGTGGATCATCGACGCCTACACACTGGTGTTCGCCGGCCTCATGCTCAGCGGCGGCGCGCTGGGCGACATCTTCGGGCGCAAGCGTTTCTTCGTGATCGGTCTGACCATCTTCACGGCCGGCTCGCTGCTCTGTGGTCTGGCGCCGTCGCTGGCGGTCCTGATCGCCGGTCGGGCCGTCCAGGGCCTGGGCGCGGCGGCGCTGCTGCCGGGCACCCTGTCGATCCTCACTAACACGTTCCACGACCCCCGCGAGCGCGCCCAGGCGATCGCCATCTGGGCCGGTGTCTCTGGTCTGGCTCTGGCCCTCGGCCCGCTGGTCGGCGGCGCGCTGGTCGACCGGTTCGGCTGGCAGAGCGTGTTCTTCTTGAACGTGCCGATCGGCATCGTGGCGCTGGCTGTAGCGCTGCGTGCCGTGCGTGAGTCCAGAAGTCCCGAGAGCCGCCGCCTCGACCTGCCCGGACAGGCCCTGGCGGTCGTCGCCCTGGGTTCGCTCACCTACGCCCTGATCGAGGCCAACACGTACGGCTGGACCTCGCCGGCCATCCTTGGTCTTTTCGCCGCCGCCGCGCTCGCTGCGGCCATCTTCGTGGGGATCGAGGTGCGCGGTCAGAGCCCCATGTTGCAGCTGCGGTTCTTTCGAGACCCCACCTTCGCGGCGGCCGTCACCTGTTCGGGCCTCATCAGCTTCGGGCTCTTCGGCATGTTCTTCTTCATGAGCCTCTTCTTTCAGAACGTGCAGGGCTACACGCCCCTGCAGGCGGGCCTGCGCACCCTGCCCGCCTCCGGCATGGTCATGCTGGTGGCGCCCCTGGCGGGTCGGATCGCGGGGCGCATCGGTTCGAGGATACCGCTGACGGCCGGCATGGTCCTCAGCGCTTTCAGCATGTACCTGCTGACCACGGTCGACGCAACCACCGGCTACGGCCACATCTGGCCGGCGCTGCTGCTGGCCGGGGTGGGCATGAGCCTGGTGATGACCCCCACCACGGCCGCCGTGATGAGCGCCGTGCCGCGCGAGCGGGCCGGCATGGCCTCGGCCACCAGCAACGTCAGCCGCGAAGTCGGCGGCGTCTTTGGCATCGCACTGCTGGGCGCCATCGTCACTCACATCTTCTCGCGCGACCTGAGCCGCGCGATCACCGCCCTGCACCTGCCGCCGGCCCTGAAAGAAGCGATCATCACCCAGGCGAGCCACGGCGCCGAGCGGGCCGCCGCGACGGCCTTGCCGCCGGGCGTCAACGGCGCGGCTCTGCACGCCGCCGCCGGCGCGTCGTTTGTCGCCGGCATGCACGCCGCCATGATCGTCGCCGTGGTCGCGCTGGCCGCGGGAGCGCTGGCCGCCGCCGTCTTCGTGCGCGGCGGCCGGCCACAGCAGATTCCCGCGCCCAGCCGACGACGGCAAGCGACATCGGGGGCACAGGCAAGACCGGAAGGTGACGGCGAAGGTGCGAATCGCGACGGCGTCGATCTCGACATGCCAGACAACGAGGCGGAGGCAACAACGTGACAGCTCAAGTGGTAGTCATCACAGGCGCCAGCAGTGGCATCGGCCGCGCCGTCGCTCAGGCGTTCGCCGGCCGGCAAGCCCGACTCGTCCTCATCGCGCGCAGGCAGGAGCCTCTTGCCGCTACGGCACGCGAGCTCGACCGCGACGCCGTCTGGCTGCAGGCGGACGTGAGCCGGCGAGACCAGGTCGCAGCCGCCCGTGGCGAGATCGAGAAACGGTTCTCTTGCGTCGATATCCTCGTCAACGCCGCGGGCTTCATGCGCTCAGTCACCACGGCCACGCCGCTGGCTGAAGCGGAGAACCTCTGGGACGAGGTGGTCGACGCCAACCTCAAGGGAAGCTTCCTCATGTCGGTGGCGATCGCGCCGCTGCTGCGGCGGCCGGGGGGACGCATCATCAACATCAGCTCGATCGGAGCGTTCACCGGCGGCAGCCGGGCCGGCGGCCTGGCCTACGCTTCATCGAAGGCCGGGCTGCACGGGCTCACCTACGCCTTGGCGCGTGAGCTCAGCCCCCAGGGAATCACCGTCAACGCCGTCGCTCCGGGCTTCGTGCGCGATACGGGCTTCACAGGCGCCTGGCCGCGCGAGGTGACCGACGACATCGTCGCGCAAGTACCGGTCGGGCGTGCCGGAGAGACGGCGGATGTCGCCGAAGCAGTGCTCTTCCTGGCAAGCCCGCAGACTGCCTATGTCACTGGCGAGGTCCTCAACGTCAACGGGGGATGGCTGTTCGGTCGTTGAGGCGAGCGGCGGCTCTGGGCGTCCGACCGTCAGCCCTTCGCCGCCCCCAGGTAGGGCGCCTCGGGCCAGCTGGGCCGCAGGCGACGATACTCGCTCTCGAGGATGCTCATGATGAGATCGTCGTACCACTCGCCGCCGACCAGCGCGCTCTCGCGCTCACGCCCATCCTCGACAAAACCGGACTTTCGATAGCAGGCGATGGCACGCTCGTTGAAGGACAGCACGCGCACGTCGATGCGGTGGAGACACATGACCTCGAAGCCGTAGGCGAGCACCAGGCGCGTGACCTCTGTGCCGAGGCCGCGGCCGAGATAGCCGGGGTCGAGGATGCCGATGGCAAAGCGCCCCCGGCGGTCATCGGTGTTCACCGAGCTGAAGCCGGCCGTGCCGATGAAGGCGCCGTCTGCCTCGATCACCCACAGGGGCAGCTCGGTGTCGAGCAGCTCGCGGTAGTGAGCCTCGGCTTCGGTCGTGGTCAGTTCCGCCTGCGCCTCGAGCGTTGCGCCAAAGAACCGCATGATCTCGGCATCGACACCGATACTCGCGATGGCCTCGATGTCCCTTCGCTCGGGACCGCGCAGCGTCACGCGCGGGCCCTGCAAGACCGCGGTCCGGCAGCTGCCTTCGCTCTCTTGGTCGAGGCCAGTCATGGAGGAGATGATAACCCGCGCCTATCAGACTGACCGCGCGTCCGCTACCGTGAATGACTCCACGACGTCGTCAAACACGGGCTGGAGCGCGTCCCAGTCGCGCACGAGGGCCGCCACGGAAAGCGCCCAGAGCCGACCGTCGATGACGGCCATCAGCGACCTTGTGACCTGCGAGCCGCACGCCCAGCGGCCGCGCCCCCAGCCCTCTCCGCGGACAAACCACACGCGACGCGGCGTCTTCTTGTGCAACTCCCCCCCTGCGCGTTGCCGGCTTGCCGCCTGAGAAGTCTGTCGTGCGACCTGGTGATCAGCGCGAGGACGATCACCGCCGGCATCGGCCCCACCAGGCAGACCACGAACTGACTTGCAAGAGAATCGGTCATGCTACCAGCGAGATCGAGCCCAGGAGGTAGCCCACAGAGGTCAAGTCCCTTTTCCGTTGAGGCCGGGCGGCTCGTGGCGGCGATGGATCCCCGCGGATCGGGGAAGTCCACCCTCCTCACGGTCGCTCGGGGCTGGAGGAGGCAACCGAGGGCGAGGTGGTGTGGGAGGAGCCGCGCTTTCGACACTGTCACGCGACGACAAGGCGCGCCCTCGCCCCGTCGCTCGGTCTTCCGCGTGCGCGAACGGACGATGGTAATCTGGCGGCATGCCGTATCGCTACGTCTACTGCCGGTCGTGTGGCGCGAAACTCGCCGGTCTCGGTTCAGAGATGAACACAGGCCGCTGCCTGCACTGCCTCGCCGAATCGGGCGTCCGGCTCCTGGCGTCCGAGCGCCAGCGTCTTCGCGAAGAGACGGCGGACTGGGCGCCACAGAAGGTCGCTCGGCGCTGCTGCCGCTGCCAGGCGCTGCTGTCGGTGTACAACCTCGACNNCCCGCGACGACGACTTCCATCGTGGCGTGAGGCGCCCCTAGACCAGCGGCAGGTGTCGGCATCACGTCGGCGGTGAGCCGACGATCCGCGCGAATCGGGCCGATGAAGTGGGCGGCTGCGAACTCTCGCCCCTTGCAGCATCCCAGGTGATTGGACCGCAGCCGCGGCATAAGCCGCGGGGAACACAGGCGACGTGTCGCCTGCTCGGGCGTCTCTCCGTTTGCGGCCACGCCAGGGCACGCGTTGGGAGCGATTGAAGGACGAGGGCCGAGGGGCGGGTTCTTGGGCACACCGGCCACGCCCCCGCCGGCAAGAACCAGCCCACGCTTCACTATGTGTCCGAGCCCGAATCGCCTGAGAGACACGCTGACGAACTCGAGCCGCTGCGGCGCCTGACTTGGACGCGGGTCATTGAGGACGGCTGCGGCGCGACACTGGCTTCGAATCCGTGACCCCCGCACCCAGAGCACTCGGACGCAAGGGCAAACGAGTGGCCAGCCACTCTGCAGACATCCGAACCGGCTGGAGCTTCGCATCTGCACCATTGCCAACCGGACCTTCAGTCCGTATCATGCAATCGGACCGGCAGTCCGTCTCGTCTCTAAGAGGAGAATCGATGAACGCACCCGCCCATGTCTTCCAGAAGGCCTTATCGGCCATGCAGTCCGGCGACGTGCAG
>PMKK01000351.1 GCA_003157715.1 Actinomycetota bacterium | reverse complement strand
GCTCATGGGCCACTGCGCGGGCTGTCCGATGTCGCAGATGACGCTCACTCACGGTGTCGAGCGGCACTTGAAGAACGTCGTGCCGGGCGTCGTGGGAGTAGAGAACCTGGTATAGACCAACACGGTGCGGACGAATCTGGTGCCGGGAGATTCGTCGAAAGGACAGATCGTCACCGCGACGGGTCGTCACCGCGATGGGACGTCCCAGGATGGGTCGTCACCAAGACGGATCGTCACCAGACAAGAAAACGCCGCGAGGGGCGGGTCTTGAGCCACTATGACTCAAGACCCGCCCCTCGCCGTCGTCATGCGGCTGGCGGCCGGCGGAACGTCGCGCGACGCGAGCGACCTGCGTCGCGCGTTCGCGATCGGCCCGCGTCGCGTTCCTTGGCGCCGCCAGTCAGTCTCCGCCGTAGGCGTCGAGCTTGACCTTCTCGGCCACCGTGTAGGCGAGGTGCGTGCAGGCCGCGATGTCGGCCAGCGTGTAGCCGATGGCCACCTCTTCGAGCACCCAGCCCTTGCGGGGGTAGCGCCGCAGCAGGGCCCGCTCGGTGATGATGACGTCGGCCTCTTTGGCCCCGGTCAGCGGGAACGTGCACTTCTTCATGAGCTTCGTGCTGCCGTCTCTGGCGCAGTGCTCGGTCACGATGTGTACGATCTTGGAGCCGGTCACCAGGTCCATGGCGCCGCCCATGCCGGCCAGCATGCCGCCGGGCACGATCCAATTGGCGATGTTGCCCTCTTCGTCGACCTGCAGCGTGCCGAGGAAGGTCGAGTCGACGTGTCCCCCGCGGATCATGGCAAACGAGGTGGCGGAGTCGAAGTAGCTGCCGCCGGCGATGAGGCTGATCGGCTGGTTGCCGGCGTTGGCGCGGTCACGGTCTTCGCAGCCCGGCGCCGGCGCCGGGCCGACCCCGATGCCGCCGTTCTCGGTCTGGATGACGACGTCGACGCCGTCGGGCACGTAGTTGGCGATCATCGTCGGCAGGCCGATCCCCAGGTTGATGATCTGGCCGTCCTTGAGCTCGCCGCCGGCGCGCTNNTAGAGGTTCTCGACCTCGGCGATCACGTAGTCGGCGCACGTGGCGGCCGGCCCGTTGAAGTTGCGCGAGGTGCCACGGTAGATCAGGTTGCCCCAGGTGTCGCCGCGATGGGAGCGCACGAGCGCGATGTCGCAGCGCACGGCCGGCACCAGAATGTAGGGCTGGCCGTTGACCTCGATGATCTGTTTGCCCTCTTCGGCGATGGTGCCGATGCCGGTCGGCGTGAGAAAGCCGCCCAGCCCGGCGCCGCCGCAGCGCAGCATCTCGGCGAGCGTCCCCTGCGGGGTGGCCTCGACCACGAGACGGCCCTCGTTCATGGCCTTGGCGATGTCGGGCGTGGTGCCCACGTGGCTGGCCACGATCTTCTTGACCTTGCCCTGGTTGACGAGCTCCACCGTGCCGCGCCGGCCGAAGCCGGCGTCGTTTTCGTAGATGGTGAGGTCGCTCACGTCCATCGTCTTCAGGTAGTCGATGAGCGTCAGCGGATCACCCTGGCCGATGAAGCCTCCGATGGCGATGCTCATGCCGCTCTTTATGTGCGACATCGCCTCCTCGATGGGGACGACCTTGTTCTTGGGCACCTTTCACTCCTCCGTGGGCGGGGACGCGCGAGCGACGCGCCGCCGGGCGCACACGAATGCGCCGGGCGGTTTCTGCGAGCGCGCTTGCGCGAAAAGGCTACCACCGGGGAGGCCGGTTGTCGCACCGCGTGGCATCGGCCGGCGGGCGCAAGCGGCGGCCGGCGAGCGTACACGTTGTCCCCTCGGCGCGCCGCCCGCCCGGTCGGCCGAGCGCCGCTCGCCCAGTCGGCGGCCGCCTGCCGCCGCGATACCGCCGGGCGTACACCAGTTCGTGTATTTCGCCGGCGGCGGGGCCTGTCCGGCGGTCGCCTTGCAGCCCTTGCGCCGTTCTTTTGGCGCCCGTTTGGCGGGACTGTATACTCGCCGCTGTCCCAGGGAGCGGCCGGAGGTCATTTGTGAGCGCAGTCACTGAGCAAGCCAAGGTCGGCGTGATCGGCGGTTCGGGTTTCTACGAGCTGCTCGACGACGCCCGCGAAGTCAAGCTCGAGACCCCGTTCGGGGCGCCCAGCGACTCGTTTTTCGTCGGCGATCTCGGCGGCGTGTCCACGGCCTTCCTGCCGCGCCACGCGCGCGGTCACCGCATCCTGCCCTCCGAGGTCAATTACCGCGCCAACATCTGGGGCATGATGCTGCTCGGCGTCGAGCAGATCGTGTCGGCCAGCGCCGTCGGCAGCCTGCGCGAGGAGCTCAAACCGCTCGACATCGTGGTGCCCGATCAGCTCTTCGACCGCACCAAGGCCCGGCCCAGCACGTTCTTTGGCGAGGGCATCGTGGTGCACATGGGCTTTGCCGATCCCTTCTGCCCGCACGTCTCGGCGGCCATCGCCGAAGCCGGCCGCGCGGTCGGCGCCACTATCCACGAGGGTGGCACCTATGTCTGCATCGAGGGTCCTCAGTTCTCGACGCGGGCCGAATCGCGGGTCTACCGGCAGTGGGGCATGGACGTGATCGGCATGACGAACCTGCAAGAGGCCAAGCTCGCCCGCGAGGCCGAGATCTGCTATGCGACCATGGCGCTCGTGACCGACTACGACGTATGGTACGAGGGCGAAGAAGACGTCACCCTCGAAACGGTCCTGTCCAACGTGCGCCGCAACGTCGAGACGGCTCAGGCCATCGTGCGGCGCGTCGTGCCGGCGCTCGACCTGCAGGCCGACTGCGCGTGCCGTCACGCCATCGAGTCGGCCATCAACACGCCGGCCGAGCTTATTCCCGCCGAGACCAAGGCGCGGCTCGAGCCACTGACGGGTAAGTACCTGCACTGACCGGGGAGGCCGTGCAGGCCTTTCACCAGAGCAAGATAAGAGTGGATGCATGCCGCCCGCGCGGTCGTCACACGTCGCGCGGCGGACCGAGGGGGCTCCACGCCGCGACCGACTCGCCGGCGGGGGGCGACTGACCGAAAGGAGTCGTGCGAGGTGGGTTCATTCGTTTCGAACAACGCGGTGCTGATCGCCGTGATCTGCGGGGCAGTGGCCGTGGTCTACGGGGTGCTGCTGATCCGCTGGCTGCTGGCCCTGCCGGCCGGCGACGAGAAGATGCGCGAGGTGGCGGGCGCCGTGCAGGAGGGCGCCAAGGCATACCTCGGCCGCCAGTACCGCACCATCGCCATGGTCGGCGTGGTCGTCTTTTTGATCCTCGGCATCGCCCTCGGGGCCAAGCAGGGCTGGGGCCTCGGCTGGGAGACGGCCGCGGGCTTCGTCGTGGGCGCCTGCCTGTCGGCCGCCGCCGGCTTCATCGGCATGATGGTCAGCGTGCGCGTCAACGTACGCACCGCCGAGGCCGCCAAGAAGGGCCTCGGACCGGCCCTCACGGTCGCCTTCAGGGGCGGTTCGGTGACCGGTCTGCTGGTCGTCGGCCTGGCGCTGCTGGGCGTCACCACCTACTACTACATCGGCACCCACCTGTGGGGCGACCACGCCGTGCGCGCCCTCATCGGGCTCGGCTTCGGCGGCAGTCTCATCTCGGTGTTCGCGCGGGTGGGCGGCGGCNNCATGGCCGCCGACCTGTTCGAGACTTACGCGGTGACCGCGGTCGCCGCCATGCTGCTGGCCTTCCTGTTCTGGCCGAGCGCCGGCGCGGCCGTCATCACGTTCCCGCTCGTACTGGGCGGCGTCTCGATCATCGCCAGCGTCATCGGCACCTTCTTCGTGCGCCTCGGCGGCGGCGAGAACCCGAGCATCATGAACGCCCTCTACAGGGGCCTCGCGGTGGCGGCCGTCATCGCCATCGCGCTCTTTTATCCGGTCACTAACTGGATGCTGGGGGCGTCGAAGTACCGCTCGGCCGGCGTGCCGAGCGTTCCCCGCCTGTTCCTGTGCGCGGTCACCGGCATCGTCGTGACCGCCCTCATCGTGGTCATCACCGAGTACTTCACGGCGACCCGCTACAACCCGGTCAAGAGCATCGCCAAGTCGAGCGTCACCGGGCACGCCACCAACATCATCCAGGGCCTGGCCGTCTCGATGCAGTCGACCGCGCTGCCGGTGCTGGTCATCGCGGCCGGTATTCTGGCGAGCTATGTCGCGGCCGGCGGGCTCACCGCCGGCGGCGGCAACGGCGGGCTCTACGGCATCGCCGTGGCGGTCATGGCCATGCTCTCGATGACCGGCATCATCGTGGCGATCGACGCTTACGGGCCGATCACCGACAACGCCNNCGAGATGGCCAACCTGCCCGACGCCGTGCGCGCCACGACCGACCCGCTCGACGCGGTCGGCAACACCACGAAGGCCATCACCAAGGGCTACGCCATCGGTTCGGCCGGCTTCGCCGCGCTGATCCTGTTCGTCTCGTATACCAACGACCTCAAAACGGGCTTCGGTCCCGGCGTGGTCAACCTCTTCCGGGTCAACGACCCCTGGGTGCTGGTCGGCCTGCTGATCGGCGGCCTGCTGCCCTACCTGTTCGCCAGCCTGTGCATGCAGGCCGTGGGCCGTGCCGGCGGCAAGGTGGTCGAAGAGGTGCGCCGTCAGTTCCGCGAGATCCCCGGCATCATGAAGGGCACCGACAAGCCCGAGTACGGCACGGCCGTCGACATCGTCACGCGCTCGGCTATTCGCGAGATGATGCTGCCGGCCGCCATTCCGGTGCTCACGCCGATCGTCGTCGCCATCGTCTTCTGGAACAAGGCCTACC
>PMKK01000077.1:2297-3233 GCA_003157715.1 Actinomycetota bacterium | reverse complement strand
GGCGGGCTGACCGACATCGGCGCCCTGTTTCCCGACACCGACGCCGCCTACACCGGCGCCGACAGCATTGGCCTGCTGGGCGAGGTTGTCGCTCGTCTGGCGTCCGCGGGCTGGCGCGTCGGCAACGCCGATGTCATCGTGATCTGCGAGACGCCCAAGCTGGCGCCCCATCGCGAGGCGATGCGGGCGCGGCTCGCGAGTGCGCTGGGCGTGCCCGCGGACGCAGTCGGCGTCAAGGCGACGACCACCGAGGGCATGGGTTTCACGGGTCGGGGCGAGGGCATCGCTGCGCAAGCGGTATGCATGCTTGAGCGCTCTTAGTCAGTAGACGCGCAGCTCGTCAAGGCGGGCGATGATGAAGGCCGCCAGCTCGTCCGCCTGGTCGAGGCCGAAGCGGTGCTCGTGGGCGAAGTCGGTGTCGGTAACCAGCGCCAGCGTCTCGCTCGGGTCGCAGAGTGGTTCACTATGCCCACCGGCGCGGCGAAATATCTCGATGCGGTGTGGGGCGCTACGCTTGTAGCCCTCGGCGACGACCAGATCCATGTCGGCGAAGAAACGTCGCACGAGAGTCTGCAGGGGCAGCTCCTCGTCGAGCTTGCCGACGTAGGCGACGCGCTCCGCTGAGGAGACGACATACGCGTCGGCTCCGGCTTGACCGTGTCGCCACGAATCCTTACCGGGATGGTCGATCGTGAAGCTGTGCGCGTCATGCTTGACGGTGGCGACGCGCAAGCCCAAGGCTTTGAGCTGTGGCAGCAGCGACTCGATGAGCGTGGTCTTGCCCGAGTCGCTCTTGCCGACGACAGCGACCAGCGCGGGCTGTCGCGACTTGAGCGGCTCTGTCTCGGGCTGTCGCGGCTGGCTTGGCTCTGCCTCGGGCTCTCGCGGATCACGCGGCTCTGTTTCGCGTTTACGCTGCTCGCGGCGCGCTTCTGT
>PMKK01000077.1:0-2289 GCA_003157715.1 Actinomycetota bacterium | reverse complement strand
AAGGCGACATCGACGGCCAGAGCAAAGAAAGGCTCACCCAGGTGGTCGAGGGCGGTCGCCAGCGCCGCGAGGGGGGACCGGCCGGGGTAGGCGTCGGGCAGCATTTCGACCGGGGCATCGCCCAGATACAGATCCTGCCCGACGCTTACCGAGACGACCACGCGCTCGAACCTGTCGCGCAGGAAGGCGAGATTGCGGCTCAGGAGCGTACGACCGCCGATGGTGAGCAGACGCTTGTCGACGCCGACCCGCCGTGCCGACCCACCGGCAAGAAGCACGGCTGTGCGCACGTCTGCTACTTCCACGACCAACTGCTCAAGTCGCGCGTTTCTGGACTCATCGCTGCCGCTGCTCCTACCGGTGGTCCCGCGGCCTGATCACGCGCTGCTCAGTGACGATGACATGAGCGGGCAGGTCGTGAGTCTCACGCGGTAGCTTGTCGACGAGCTGCAACTCGAATGCCAGGGCGACGCGTCGCGCGTTCGCGGCTCGGGTTAGATATGTGTCGTAGAAGCCGCCACCGTAGCCCAAGCGGCCGCCGTCGGCGCAAAACGCTACGCCGGGCATGAGCACCAGGTCAAAGTCCTCCGGCGCCACCAGCGGTAGGTCGGCGCGTGGGGCGAGGATGCCGTACTTGCCCTCCACCAGGTCGCAAACGGGGTCGGTTATGCGATGTGCCACCATTGTCCCGGGCGCGACGATCCGCGGCGCGGCGACCGTCCTATCTTCGGCCAGAGCCCAATCGACGATCGGCGCCGTGTCTACCTCGCTGCCGAAGCTGACGAAGCACAGCACGGTCCGCGCCGCCTGTGCCTCGGGCAGGGTAGCGAAGCGCGCCGCGATTGCGGTGCTGCGCACGGCCCGATCTTTGGCCGTCAGGCCGTCGCGCGCCGCGACCAAACGGACGCGCAGGGTGCGCTTGGCGGCGACGGAGTCGTCATCCGCTGGGGTCGTCACGACATACCTCCCGGACTCAAAGAAACGCTGCCGCGGCAGCGCCGCCGTCGACAGATCTGGCAACGCTTAGCCGGCCTGGCCGCAGCTAGCTGGTTCTCCCGACGGTGATGCTGCTCTATAGTATAAGCTTGGCGCGCACAAGCCTTCGGCTGCGTGCGCTCACACGATGGTGGGCACGCCGGTTTGTCGGGTTGAGGTGGCGCTTCACCGAAGGGGGTACCTGGTCAATGGCCATGCGTTCGCAGGAAGAACTCTCTTTGGCGACTGAGTTCGCGCGCACGTTGCAGAACCTGCTCGCCCTCACGACCCCCGTCGAAGGTCGCTCGTGGCCAACGTTCGAGCAGGTGTTTGATGCGCCGAGCGACGGTCACGAGACCACGCCCACTCTCTTTCGTCTGTTGCAGCTGGTCGTGTTGCCACAGGTCTTTGGCGACAGCATCGGCGCTGTGCTCTACCTGGCCGCCAAACAGTTCAGCACCCAGCTCGACCTGCACTCGATCCAGGCGCTGAAGGACTGGTTCGTCACCATGCAACTGGGCGACCTCGAAGTTCAGCTCGACGAGGAGCGGGTGTTCGTCAAGCTCAGTCACTGCCTCACCTGTCACGGTCTGCCGGCCGTAGGTTCGCCGCTCTGCGATTTCGAGCGCGGCCTCATCGACGGCGTGCTCGAGGTCGTAACCGGCACCGAGGTCGTCACCAAAGAGACAATGTGCGCCGGCCTCGGCGACACGGTCTGCCAGTTCGAGGGCTACACCGGCGAACAGGCCGGCTACCTGTACTTTGAAAACGGTTTCCATCCCGAGGCCCAGCGGCGTCTGCTGGCCGGCATCGCCGATCAGTCGGCTGTGGCTCTCGACAATCTGCGCCTGCTAAACGAGCGGCGCGAGCAGGAGACCCACGACGCCCTGACTGGTCTCTACAACTTCCGCCACGGGCGCGAGCACGCGGCTCTGGAGATAGGGCGGGCGGCGCGCTATGGAAGGCACGTCACCTTTGTGATGCTCGACCTGGATGGTTTCTCGCAGGTGAACGCCGAAGTCGGTCGTCCGGGCGGCGACGAGGTGCTGGCTCACTGGGCGGCGGCGCTCGCGGCGCAACTGCGCACCTGCGATCTGCTGTGCCGGTACGGCGCCGACGAGTTTCTGGTGGTCATGCCCGAGACTACCGAGAGCCAGGCCGACGTCGCCCTGGATCGTGTTCTGAACTGCATGAAGGACGTGAGCGTCGAGGTGGGTGGGCATTGCTACGCGCTCACGGCCGCCGCCGGAGTCGCCATCTACCCCGACAACGGACAGTCGGTCGAGGAGCTGGTCGCCAAAGCGGCGACGACCA